>CAIYVC010000090.1 GCA_903929535.1 uncultured Caulobacteraceae bacterium
ATCGTCAAGGGCCCGACCGGCGACGCCTGGGTGCGCGCCAACGGCAAGGATTACTCGCCGCAGGAAATCTCCGCCTTCACTCTGCAGAAGATGAAGGAATCCGCCGAGGCCCACCTCGGTGAGGCGGTGACCAAGGCCGTCATCACGGTTCCGGCCTATTTCAACGACGCCCAGCGTCAGGCGACCAAGGACGCCGGCAAGATCGCCGGCCTTGAAGTCCTGCGCATCATCAACGAACCGACCGCGGCGGCCCTGGCCTACGGCCTGGACAAGAGCGACGGCAAGAAGATCGTTGTCTACGACCTCGGCGGCGGCACCTTCGACGTCTCGGTTCTGGAAATCGGCGACGGCGTCTTCGAAGTGAAGGCCACCAACGGCGACACCTTCCTCGGCGGTGAAGACTTCGACCTGCGTCTGGTCGATTTCCTGGCCGACGAGTTCAAGAAGGAAAACTCCACCGACCTGCGCAAGGACAAGCTGGCCCTCCAGCGCCTGCGCGAAGAGGCGGAAAAGGCCAAGAAGGAGCTTTCCAGCGCCGCGTCCTATGACGTGAACCTGCCCTTCATCTCGATGAACGCGTCGGGCCCGCTGCACCTCAACATCAAGCTGACCCGCGCCAAGCTGGAAAGCCTGGTGGACGACCTGATCGCCCGCACCATCGGCCCCTGCGAGCAGGCGCTGAAGGACGCGGGCCTGAAGAAGACCGACATCGACGAAGTGGTCCTGGTCGGCGGCATGACCCGCATGCCCAAGGTCCAGGCGGCGGTGCAGGAGTTCTTCGGACGTGAGCCGCACAAGGGTGTGAACCCCGATGAAGTCGTGGCTCTGGGCGCCGCCGTTCAGGCGGGCGTCCTGCAGGGCGACGTTAAGGACGTGCTGTTGCTGGACGTGACCCCCCTGACCCTGGGCATCGAGACCCTGGGCGGCGTGTTCACCCCCCTGATCGAGCGCAACACCACCATCCCGACCAAGCGCAGCCAGACCTTCTCCACGGCGGACGACAACCAGTCGGCGGTGACCATCCGTGTGTTCCAGGGCGAACGGCCCATGGCGCATGACAACAAGATGCTCGGCCAGTTCGATCTGGTCGGCATCCCGCCGGCGCCGCGTGGCATGCCGCAGGTCGAGGTGACCTTCGACATCGACGCCAACGGCATCGTCCACGTCACGGCCAAGGACAAGGCGACCGCCAAGGAGCAGTCGATCCGCATCCAGGCCAACGGCGGGCTGTCGGACGCCGACATCGACCAGATGGTCAAGGACGCCGAGGCCCACTCGGCCGAGGACAAGAAGCGCAAGGAACTGGTGGAGGCCAAGAACCAGGCCGAAGCCCTGGTCCACGCCACCGAAAAGTCCCTGGCGGAGTTCGGCGACAAGATCCCCGAAGGCGACAAGGCGGCGATCGAGGCTGCCAAGGATGACCTCAGGTCTGCCCTGGAAGGCGAAGATGCCGACGCCATCAAGCAGAAGACGCAAACCCTGTCGCAGGCGTCCATGAAGATGGGCGAGGCCATGTACGCGGCCCAGCCCGGCGCGGCCGAGGGCGAACAGCCCGCCGGCGGCCAGGCTCATGGCGGCGAGGACGTGGTCGATGCCGAGTTCGAGGAAGTCGACGACCACAAGTCGTAAGTCTGTTTTCTAGTCCAGACCCCTCGCGGTGATGCGCCGCGGGGGGTTTTTCTTTGCAAGCTCGGCTATTTGCGGCAGGGGCTTGTCTGCGGTGCGCACCGGCCCCACCTTCCACTCAGGGCAGATGCGCGGAAGAGGTCCAAGACTTTCATGGCGCGTGACTATTACGAGGTGCTGGAGGTTTCGCGCGGTTGCAGCGAAGCCGATCTGAAGTCCGCCTTCCGCAAGGCGGCCATGGCGCACCATCCTGACCGCAACGAAGGCTGCACCGACGCCGAAGCCCGCTTCAAAGAAGTGAACGAGGCCTATTCGATCCTGTCGGATCCCCAAAAGCGCGCCGCCTATGACCGCTTCGGCCACGCCGGGGTCAACCAGGGCGGCCCGGGTGGCGGCGGTCCTCAGTTCAACGACATCCACGACATCTTCAACGAAGTGTTCGGCGACGCCTTCGGCGACATGTTCGGCGGCGGCGGACGTCGCCCGGGCGGCCCCCAGCGCGGCCAGGACCTGCGATACGATCTCGAGATCACCCTGGAGCAGGCCTATGCCGGCTCCGAGGTCGAGATCACCGTTCCCGCCGCGCTCGGGTGCGTCCCCTGCAAGGGCACCGGCGCCAAGCCGGGAACCTCTGCGGCCACCTGCTCTACCTGCGGCGGCGCCGGTCGGGTGCGGGCGGCCCAGGGCTTCTTCTCCATCGAGCGCACCTGCCCCCGCTGCGGCGGCCAGGGCCAGATGATCACCGATCCCTGTCAGGCCTGCCACGGCAACGGCATGGTCCGTCAGCAGCGCACCCTGCAGGTCCGTATCCCCGCCGGCGTCGATGACGGCGCGCGCATCCGCCTGTCCGCCGAGGGCGATGCCGGTGCGGGCGGCGGTCCGCGCGGCGACCTCTACATCTTCCTGTCGGTCAAATCGCACGAGCTGTTCGAACGCGACGGGCTGGACCTTCACTGCACCATGCCGGTGGCCATGTGCACCGCCATCCTCGGCGGCGAGATCGAGGCGCCCTGCCTGAAAGAGACCGCCAACTGCGACGCGCGGATCATGGTCAAGGTGCCCGAGGGCGCCCAGACCGGCCGCACCGTGCGCCTCAAGGGCAAGGGTATGCCGTCGCTAAGGTCCCGCGAGCGCGGCGACTTGGTGGTGGAGCTGTTCGTGGAAACCCCGACCAAGCTCTCCGCTCGCCAGAAGGAGTTGATCGCCGAGCTGGCGGAAAGCTGCGGCGTCAAACAGCATCCCCGCTGCGACGGCTTCCTCGGCAAGGCCAAGAAGTTCTGGACCAGCGTGACCGGCGCCGAGGAAAGCGCCGCCTAGGCCGCTGATCCGACGGCCAAGCTTGTTCGTATCTGCCCCCGGAAGCGGGAGGGCGGGATGCCGGCTCAATCATTCGAACTGACGACGGAATGGCGCCTCGACGCCCCGATCCAGCGCGTCTGGGCGGCGCTTCAGGCTGTGGAAGACTGGCCCAAATGGTGGCCGATGGTCCGCCGCGTGTACCTCATCAAGATCGGCGACGCCTCGGGGCTGGGCGCCGTGCGCCGCCTGGAGTGGGCCACGGCCCTGCCCTACAGCCTGGCGTTCGAGGTCGAGACGGTGCGGGTCGAGCCCATGACCGTCATCGAAGGGCGCGCGCGGGGAGAGCTGGAAGGCGTCGGCCTTTGGACCCTGACCAAGGACGGGGGAGGGACACGGGTGCGCTACGACTGGCGGGTGGACGTCACCCAGCCCTGGATGCGCGTCATGGCGCCGATGCTGCGGCCCATGTTCGCCTGGAACCACCGGGTGGTCATGGACTCCGGCTTCAAGGGGCTGAAGGCCCTCCTGGCCAAAACCGCAGGCTGAAGACCTACTCCGCCGCCGCCAAGGCCGGCTCGCCCATCGGCTTGAGGCCCAGATCCGCGAACAGCCGGTCGTCCTCGTCCATCTCCGGGTTGGAGGTGGTGAGCAGGCGGCTGCCGACGAAGATCGAATTAGCGCCGGCCAGGAAGCACAGGGCCTGCTGCTCACGGCTCATGGCTTCGCGCCCGGCCGACAGACGGACCACCGCCTTGGGGCAGACAAGCCGGGCCACGGCGATGGTGCGCACGAATTCCAAGGGCTCGATCAGCTCGGACTCTCCCAGTGGCGTGCCTTTGATCGGCACCAGGGCGTTGACCGGCAGGCTGTCGGGATGCTCGGGCAGAGTGGCCAGGGAATGGAGCAGGGAGGCCCGGTCGCGGCGAGACTCGCCCATGCCGACGATGCCGCCGCAGCAGACATTGACCCCGGCATTGCGCACCGCTTCCAGCGTGTCCAGCCGGTCCTGATAGGTGCGGGTGGTGACCACCTGGCCGTAGTATTCCGGGCCGGTGTCGAGGTTGTGGTTGTAGTAGTCGAGCCCCGCGCCCTTCAGGGCGTCGGCTTGGCTCTGGGTCAGCATGCCCAGGGTGGCGCAGGTCTCCAGACCCAGCGCCTTGACCCCCGAGATCATCGCCTCCAGCTGCGGCAGATCGCGGTCCTTCAGCTCGCGCCAGGCCGCGCCCATGCAGAAGCGCTGAGCCCCGCTGTCGCGCGCGGCGCGAGCCTCGGCCACCACGGCCTCCACCTGCATCAGGCGCGAGGCGGGCAGGCCGGTGTCGAAATGGGCCGACTGGCTGCAGTAGCCGCAGTCCTCGGCGCAGCCG
>CAIYVC010000091.1 GCA_903929535.1 uncultured Caulobacteraceae bacterium
CCCATGAGGGCCCGCGAAGGCCGCCGGCTGGGCCGAACCCATCAGTCCGCCCTCCACCGTCAGGGCGAAGGCGTCGCCGCCACTCTTGGGTCTGGAGGTGAGCGTCAGCCGGGCCACCGAGCCGATCGACGGCAGGGCTTCGCCTCGGAAACCGAGGGTGGAGATGTGCAAGAGATCCCATTCGCCGTCGGCGTCTGGTTTGAGCTTGGAGGTGGCGTGGCGCTCCACCGCCAGAGCCAGTTCCTCGCGGGTCAGGCCCTGACCGTCGTCGGCTACGAGGATGCGCGAAAGCCCGCCCTGATCGACCTGGATTTCGAGACGGGTAGAGCCCGCGTCCAGCGCATTCTCGACCAGTTCCTTGACCGCGCTGGCGGGCCGCTCGACCACCTCGCCGGCGGCGATGCGGTTGACGGTTTCAGGCGGGAGGCGGCGGATGGGCATGGAGGCTCAACGACTCGGAGGACCGAGACTAGCCGTTTTTGCAGCCGCAGGCTTCCCCGCTCGCGGAGCGAGCGGTGCGCCCTTACAGGCCCGGAAGCTTGATCGGGGCGCCGGCCTGGTCGCGCTGGATGATGACGGCCTTGTCGCCGGTCAGGGTCTTCAGACGAGCGGCTTCAGTGGCCGGGTCGATGGTGGTGACCGTGTTGGCGCCGGCGGCGGTGGCGGTGTTGGCCGGGGCCGGCTTGTCCTTGCGCCAGAACATCACGCGGTCGGCGAAGCTCGGCTCCTTGTGCGCCAGGTCGCCGAACTCGTCGTCGACGACGTAGCGGACCAGCGGGTCGGCCTTGTCGCCGCCGGCCTTGGACGCCAGCAGCTTTTCGCCGTCCGAACGGGCTTGCGAGGCGCGCTCACCCAGAACCGCCTGACGGGCGGCGCTTTCGGGCTGCAGCTCTTGCGGGCGGGGCTCGCCGGGCGCGGGCGGACGCAGGGAATAGTCGGGCGGGATGGTCAGCGGCGCCTTGGTGACGACGCGGAATTCGTCGGGGGTGACCTTGGTCATGCCCAACGCCTGGGCGGTGGCGCCGCAGCCGGACAGGCCAATGCCCATGCCGACCATGGCGGTGGTCACGGCGAGAGCGGCGACAAAACGGTTCAGACGCATCTTCATCCTCTTGAGCGGAAACCCGGATAGCCCCCGGCCGCCTTTGGCTTGTGCAGATACCCTAGTTGGAGGCCCGGCGCCAATCCATAGGATCAGTTGTCACGGGCGGGAGTTTCCTCGGCCGCCGCTTCGGGCTCGTGCGGTCCGCTCGAGAAGCTGTCCAGCAGCAGAAGCACCACGCCGATGGTGATGGCGCTGTCGGCGACGTTGAACACCCAGGGGAAGTAGAGGCCGGAAAAGTCGAGGAAATCGACGACCTCGCCGATCCGCGCCCGGTCGATCAGATTGTTGCCGAGCGCCCCGCCGATAATCAGGCCGAGCGAGGTGGCGAACAGCGCCCGGTCGGCCTTGCGCACCCAGATGACCAGGCCGGTCACCACCAGCAGCGCCGCGCCGACCAGGAGCCAGCGGCCCACCGGTCCGTCGGCGCGCAGCAGGCCGAAGGAGACGCCCTGATTCATCACCATGGTCAGGCGGAAGATGGGCATGACCGCGATCTGGCCCTTGTGCGGCAAGTCGAGGACGTCGAGCACCCAGAGCTTGGAGATCTGGTCCAGCACCAGGACCACGGCGGCCAGAATATAGGCGTAGAGGCCAAGCTTGCTGACGCCGCGCGCCGGTACGGTCCCGGTCTCCATGCTCATCGGGCGGCGTCCCAGAAGGCTACGGCATCGGCGTCGCGCAGGGACAGTTCCGGATAGCGGGTGTCGGAGCCCACCTCGGGCAGGATGCGCCAAGAGCGGGCGCACTTGTGGCCCTGGGCGCGGCGCGGCTCGACGGTGACGCCGGGAACTTCGGCCATGCGGAAGCCCTCGTCGGGGCCCTCGCCGGAGACCAGGTCGGCCTGGCTGGTGCGGAACACCTCGGCGGCGTCCAGGCCCTCGAAGGCCAGCAGCAGCTCAGGGTCGGCGATCCACACCTTGGGCGCGGCTTCCAACGCCCCGCCCATATGCTTCTCGCGCCGCTCGATCTCAAGGGCGCCGGTGACGACGCTTGTCACGCGTTCGACCTTGGCCCAGCGGGCGGCCTCGGCGTCGTTGCGCCAGGCGTCGGGGGTGTCTGGGAAGACCCGCAGGCAGTTGGAACCGGCGTCGGGGAAGCGCGTGGTCCAGGCCTCTTCCATGGTGAAGGGAGCCAGCGGCGACAGCCAGGCGGTCAGGCGTTCGAACACCAGGTCCATCACCGTGCGCGCGGCGCGGCGGCGGATGGCGTCGGGGCGGTCGCAGTAGAGGCTGTCCTTGCGGACGTCGAAATACAGCGACGACAGCTCCACCGTGCAGAAGTCGAGGATGGGGCGCCAGGCGTCCTGGAAGCGGTAGGTCTCGTAGGCGCCGCGCACCTGCTCATCGAGCTGCCACAGCCGGTGCAGGATGAACCGCTCCAGCGGCGGCATGTCTTCCAGCGGCAGGCGCTCGGCCTCGTCGAACCCGGCCACGGCGCCCAGCAGGTAGCGCAGGGTGTTCCTGAGCTTGCGGTAGGCGTCCACCGTGGTCTGCAGGATGGTCTTGCCGATGCGCAGGTCCTCGGAATAGTCCGACATCGCCACCCACAGACGCAGGATGTCGGCGCCGCTTTCCTTGGTCACGGTCTGGGGCTCGGTGGTGTTGCCCTTGGACTTGGACATCTTCTCCCCGTGCTCGTCGAGCACGAAGCCGTGGGTCAAGACCCCGTTGAAGGGCGCGCGGCCGCGGGTGCCGCAGGCTTCCAGCAGGGACGACTGGAACCAGCCGCGATGCTGGTCCGAGCCTTCCAGATAGAGGTCCGCCGGCCAGCGGCTGTCCTCGCGGCCTTCCAGCACGAAGCTGTGGGTCGAGCCCGAGTCAAACCAGACGTCGAGGATGTCCTCGATCTTCTCGTACTGGGCGGGGTCGTAGCCGTTGCCGAGGAACTCGGCGTCCGGGCGGGTGAACCAGGCGTCCGCGCCGTCCTCGCCGATCGCCTTGAGGATGCGGGCGTTGACCGCCTCGTCCTTGAGTGGCTCGCCGGTCTGCTTGTCGACGTACATGGCCAGCGGTGAGCCCCAGGCGCGCTGGCGCGAGATCAGCCAGTCGGGGCGGCCCTCGACCATCGAGCGGATGCGGTTCTTGCCGGCGGCGGGATAGAACTGGGTGGCGTCGATGGCCGCCAGGGCGGTGGCGCGCAGGCCGTCGTCGGCGACGCGCACGAACCACTGCGGCGTGTTGCGGAAGATCACCGGCGCCTTGGAGCGCCAGCTGTGCGGATAGCTGTGCTCGACCCGGCCCCGGGCCAGCAGATTTCCCGCCTCGATCAGCTTGTCCATGACGGCGCCGTTGGCCGGTCCGAACTTGCCCGACTTCTTGCCCTCGGTTTCCAGCACCTTCATGCCGCCGAACAGGGGGACGTGCTCGTAGTAGGCGCCGTCCGGGTCGACGGTGTCGGGGATGGAGTCGCGGCTGTGGCCGGTGGCGAGCCAGACTTCGTAGTCGTCCTGGCCGTGGCCGGGCGCGGTGTGCACGAAGCCCGTGCCCGCGTCGTCGGTGACGTGATCGCCGGCCAGAAGCGGGACGTCGAAGCCGTAGCCGGCATCGAAGGCGTGCAGGGGATGGCGGGCGATCAGGCCGCTGGGGTCCACGGGCTGCAGGCGAGTCCATTCGGCGATCTTGGCGGCGGCGGCGACGTCGGACGCCAGCTTGTCGGCCACGATCAGCCGGTCGCCCGGCTTGGCCCAGGGCTCGAACGCCAGGCCCTCTTCCATGGCCTGCACTTCATAGAGGCCGTACTCGACCTTGGGGTTGAACGAGATCGCGCGGTTGGCCGGGATGGTCCAGGGCGTGGTCGTCCAGATGACGATGGTCGCGCCGGTCAGGGGGTCGGAATTGGTCACCGGGAACTTCACCCAGACCGTGGGCGAGACGTGGTCGTGGTACTCGACCTCGGCGTCGGCCAGGGCGGTGCGCTCGACGGGGCTCCACATCACCGGCTTTGAGCCGCGATAGAGCTGGCCCGACATCAGGAACTTGTGGAACTCCCCGACGATGGCGGCCTCGGAGCTGAAGTCCATGGTCAGGTAGGGCGCTTCCCAGCGGCCGAGCACGCCCAGGCGCTTGAATTCGCTGCGCTGCAGGTCGATCCACTTGGCGGCGAAGGCGCGGCAGCGGGTGCGAAACTCGGCGACCGGGACCTCGTCCTTGCGGCGGCCCTGGGCGCGGATCTCTTCCTCGATCTTCCACTCGATGGGCAGGCCGTGGCAGTCCCAGCCGGGCGTGTAGTCGACGTCGTAGCCGAGCGCGAAACGTGAGCGGACCACGAAGTCCTTCAGCGTCTTGTTCAGGGCGTGGCCGATATGCAGGGCGCCGTTGGCGTAGGGCGGGCCGTCATGCAGCACATAGAGCGGGGCGCCGGCCTTCTGGCGGGCCTGGCGCATGGATTTGTAGAGGTCCTGCTCCTCCCAGCGGGCGAGGATTTCCGGTTCCTTCTGCGGCAGCCCTCCGCGCATGGGGAAGGGGGTGTCGGGCAGGAAGACGGTCTCGCGGAAGTCGCGGGCGGTGGTTGGGGTGGTTTGGGCGTCGTCGGCCATGAGGGATCAGTAATTTCGCGTTTTGAGCTGGAGGACGGGGTCTTGGGTCCCGACGCGCGCACGGAGCTCTCGCCCAGGCGTCACGCCGGGCGGTTAATTCGCGAAACTGGCCGGAGAACTGTCATCGCGGCTGTGTAACAGAGGCCGAAGTGGGGGGCCAGCGCTGGCTAGAAGGCGGGCAGCAGCAGGGCGCGCGCCTTGGCCGCGTCCGCGCCGATCTGGGCGATCAGGGCGTCCAGGCTGTCGAACTTCATTTCCGGGCGCAGGAAGGCGACCAGTTCGGTCTCGATCACCTGGCCGTAGAGGTCCTCGTCGAAGTCGAACAACCAGACCTCCAGCCGCGCCTTGACCACGCCGGTGGTGGGGTTTTCGCCGATGTTGGCCACGCCGGGCATCAGGCGGCCGTCGGGCAGGCGGGTGCGGGTGGCGTAAGAGCCGAGCCGGGGGCGGACATAGTCTTCCAGCTCGACGTTGGCGGTGGGGAAGCCGAGCTTGCGGCCGAGCTGCTGGCCCACGACCACCACGCCCTCGATGGCGAAGGGACGGCCGAGGATCTGGGCGGCGCGTTCCACGTCGCCTGACTGGACCGCCGTGCGGGCGCTGGAGGAGGAGACCTTGCCGCCGTCCGCGTCGGACACCGGATCGACGATGGTGACGCCGAACCCCAGGGTCTGACCCAGCTGCCGCAGGCTGTGAGCGTCGCCGGTGCGGCCCTTGCCGAAGGTGATGTCGAAGCCCGCCGAGACATGGCGCACGCCCAGGCCTTCGCTGAGCACGAGACGCGCGAACGCCTCGTCCGACAGCTGGTGAAGCTTTTCGTCAAAGGCGATGTCGTAGAGCAGGTCGACGCCCAGGTCGGCCAGGGCCCGGGACTGCTGGCCCGGGTTCATGAGCAGGAAGGGTTCGGCGCCGGGGCGCATCACCTGGGCAGGGTGGGGGGAGAAGCGGATCACGCCCAGCGGCGCACCGAGGGTCCTGGCGGCCTTGGCGGCCTCGGCTATCACCTGGCGATGACCACCGTGCACGCCGTCGAAGGCGCCCAGAGCGACCGATGCGCCCTTTTGATCAGGCGTCAGGTTTTTCCAGCCGTCGACGAGCGCGAAGCGCTCGGCGCTGTCGCCGGTCTTCAGGTCCCCAGACTTCAAGTCGTCCGGCTCGCTCACCAATTAAGCGCCATCATGGCGTAGGCCGCGTGGGTCCCTTCGCCGGCCAGCAGGGCGCCGACAGCCTCTGGGTTCATGCCACCGCTCGCCGTCGCCGTTTCCAGGCCGTGGATGCCGCCGGCCACGAACAGGCAGTCAAGCTCGCGCCGCGCCGCGCCCTTCACGTCGGTGGGGATGCCGTCGCCGATGCACAGCACGCGGGGGGCGCCGTTGGCCGACTTCAGCACCGCTTCGCGCAGGCACAGGTCATAGATGGCGGGATAGGGCTTGCCGGCCATGATCACTTCGCCGCCGAGCTGGCCATAGAGGTCCGCCAGGGCGCCGCCGCAATAGATCAGCCGCTCGCCGCGATGCACCACCCGGTCGGGGTTGGCGCAGATCATGGTCAGGCCGCGCTCGGCGGCGGCGGTCAAGTCGGCGCGGTAGTCTTCCGGCGTCTCGGTCTCATCGTTGACCGGACCGGTGCAGGCGACGAAGGCGGCCTCCTTCGGCCCGGCGAACTCCAGGCCCAGGCCTTCGTAGAGGACGTTGTCGCGTTCGGGCCCGATCCGCCAAGCAGGGCCGGGCGCGCGGGCGGACAGCAGGGCGCGAGTGGCGTCGCCGGAGGTGATGAAGCTGGTCCAGGCGGCGCGGGGCACGCCCAGTTCGTCCAGCTGCTCTTCCACAGCGGCGGCGGGGCGGGGGGAGTTGGAGATCAGGATCACCGGCCCGCGCTCGGCCTGGAACCGCACCAGGGCATCGCAGGCGGCGGGGAAGCGGTCGCGCCCGTTGTGGATCACGCCCCAGACGTCGCACAGCAGCACGTCGTACTGGTCGGCGATGTCGGACAGTCCGTTGAGCGCGCGCGGAGAAGTCATGGCCGGGAGCTAAGGGCCGTGAGGGGCAAGGTCAACCTTCAGCGGTTGAAGATTACCAGCCGTTGGCCTTCCGGCGCAGGGTGGTGCGGATGTATTCGGCGGGCGGATCGCTCTCGGCCAGCACCGCCTCGCGGATGGCGCGCGGCTCGCCGAACAGGTTGCCCTGGCCGAAGCCAACGTTCAGCTCGAGGATGTCGACGACCTGGCGCTCGCTCTCGATCTTCTCGGCGATGACCTCGATGCCGTAGCGGCGGTTCAGATCGGCGAAGTCGGCGGCTTCGATGTCGCGCATGGTCTTGAGGGTCATGCGGCCGCCCTCTTCCAGCAACTGGTCCAGCAGCACCTTGCCGGACACCTTGATGAACTTGACGTCGGCGCGGGCCAGGTCGGTGAAGTCCAGGGCCAGGTCGGTGACCTTGTCGAGCGAGAAGCGGAAGCCCAGGTCGGCCAGCTTGGCCATGTTGCGCGCCTCGACGGCGCCTCGCGCCTCGAACGCCGCCTGACCCAGTTCGAAGATAAGGCCTCCGGCGGTGTCGCGGTTCTCGTCCAAGAACTCGATGAACTGCGGGAAGAAGGTCTCGTCGGCCAGGGAGGCCAGGGAGATGTTGCAGAAGATGCCGACCTTGCGGTCCTGCTTGGCCAGCCGACGCACGATCTGCACGCAGCGGAACAGCAGCAGGTTGTCGATTGCGCTGACCAGGCCGCCGGGCTCGGCCACCTTGAGGTATTCGGCCGGCATCATGGTGCGGCCCGCGGCGTCGCGCAGACGCGAGAAGCTTTCGTAATAGACGGTGCGCCGCTGCGGCAGGCTGACGACGGGCTGCAGATAGAGGTCGACGCGGTTGTCGGCCAGGGCGGCGCGCACTTCCTGCATGATGGCCGCGCCCCGGCGTTCGCTGTGCTCGGGGCGGGTGGAGAGGGGGCCGGCCATGGGGACGACCGGGGCGGCGTCGCTGCGCGCGCTGAGACGCTCGTCCATGTTGTCGCTGAGGCGCTGGACCAGATCCTCCAGCATGCGCACCTCGGTGCTCAGCTCTTCAGAACGGCGCACGGCCTCGTCGTTGGGCCCGGAGCCGATGTTGCTGGCGATGAGGTGCTGCATCTGCTCGATCTGGCGGACCAGGATCAGGTTGGCGTCGCGCACCGCGCCGATCTCGGCGGAGAGGGCCGCGCGGTCGAAACTGCGCGAGATCACCCCGTGCAGGGCGAAGGCCAGACCAAGTGCGCCGATCAGGCCCGACAGGCCCGCGCCCCAACCGCCGCCCGAGCGCCACAGCAGCACAGCCGCGGTCAGCGCTAGGCACAGATAGGTGGCGGACAGGAGGGCGACAGTGATCTTGCGCATGAAGGGAGCCCGGATCGAATCAATCGATTATCGACTGGCCTTCGATTCAGGTCGAACGGAATACGGCGAAAGTCCAAACCGCCGCAGGCGATCTTCTTTGCGCTAACGCCTGGCGGCTGCATGAGCGCGATCTTTTTTGCACTAACGCCTGGCGGCTGCTTGAGCGCGCTCGCCGCTCTCGAAACGCCATTTCATCGCCAGGATGGCGCCGGACAGCACGAGGTTGGCGCCGTTGGACACTGCTACCGGCCAACTGCCCAGCAGCACGCCGTAGGCGATCCACAGCACGAAGCCGGTCACCGTGACCATGTAGGTGCGCAGGGAAACGCCTTCGGCCTGACGCTCGCGGGCGATCTTGATCAGCTGCGGCACGAAACTGGCCATCGAACAGAGGCCGGCAGCCGTTCCCACCGCATTGACCACGGCCAAGGCGGTCATGGCGTCGTCCTACGGCTGGACGGCGCGGGTGTCGCCGGCGGCGGCGATGACGTCGGAGGCGGGCGGGTCGATGACAGGCGCGGCGCGCAGGACCACGGGCGCCGGGGCAGGCGCGGGGTCAGCGGCCTGCACGGTTTGGACTTGGGCCTGAGTCTGAGCCTGGGCGGCGGGCGCGGGTTGCGGCAGGGGCGAGATATTTTCCTGGCCGGTCCACACCAGGGCCAGCAGCGCCATCATCAGGAGGGCCACGCCGGTCAGGATGAGCCCGGTGTGATCGCTGTGAGCGCTGGACGCCCGAGTGCGGACGACGCGTGTATCGTGATGCTGAAAGTAGTCGGCCATCGTCCTGATCTCCTGACACTCCGCTTCCGCGAAACAGTCAAAAGGGGAACGATGGCCTTCAGCTTCGGTTCCTGCTGACCCGGAGGGACTGCAGGAACCTGGTCTGTGTTGGTCCTAGAAGCGGGCCCGCAGGGTGACGCTGACCGTGCGCGCATCGCCGGGGTTGGCGACCACCAAGCCGGAGTTGCCGGCCTGCACGGTGAGCACCGTCACATAGTTGCGGTCCATCAGGTTCTTGACCGAGATGAAGCCTTCCCAGGGGCCGGCGGTCTTGTAGCCGATCCGCAGATTGACCAGCTCGTAGCCGTTGATCAGCGTGTACTTGGAGTCCGCCGCATCGCCGTTGAACTGGGTGCGGAAGTTGGCGTCCACGCCGATGTAGGCGTCGCCGTTCAGACCACCCAGGTTGGCCGGGCGGCGGTATTCCGCGCCGATCGAACCGGCCCACTTGGACAGGCCCGGCAGAGCCTGGCCGCTGAGGTCACAGGCGGCGGTCGAGGTTCCGATCTTTTCCAGGGGGCAGGGGCCGTTCTTGAACGAGACGTACTTGCCGTCGGCGTAGGCCAGGTTGCCGTAGGCGGTGAAGCCGCCGATGGAGCGGGTCGACACGTCCAGTTCGGCGCCGTTGACGGTGACCTTGCCGGCGTTGGCCAGATAGCCGCGCAGGGCGCCCGGGCCGGAGTCCACGATGTTGGCCTGATAGTCGAGGTCGTCGGTGGCGTAGACGGCCAGGTTGGCCAGCAGCAGGTGGTTGAACAGCTGGGTCTTCAGGCCCAGCTCGGTGGTGGTGACGCGCTCGGGCTTGACCACGGAGGCGGCCTGCGAGGGCAGGTTGGACGCGTTCAGAGGCAGGCCGGCCATGTTGATGCCGCCGGCTTTGAAGCCCTTGGAGTAGCTGGCGTAGGCGTGGACGTCGCTGGTCACGTCATAGGAGATGTTGACGCGGCCCGAGGTCGAGCCCTCGTTGACGCTGGCCGTGTAGCTCTGCGGCCGGGCGATGCTCAGGCGGCGGCTGAGCAGGGTGGCGTCGGTGGTGACCAGGCCGCCCGAGGCGGTGGTGGCATAGGCCCCGTTCTTGCGCTCGCTGGTGTAGCGCAGGCCCGCCCCGATATGCAGCCGGTCGGTGATGTTCCAGTTGGCTTCGCCGAAGGCGGCGTAGCTGTCGGTGCGGATGAAGGAGTCGTTCAGCACCGTATAGCCGTCCAGCAGCGACGAGATGGTGCCGGTGGCGGGCAGCAGCCAGTAGGAGGCATTGGCGCCGTACTGGGTGATGCCGTGGGTGGCGACCACCTGGTTGAAGTAATAAAGGCCGGCGGTCCAATCGATGGCGTTCTTGCCGTTGGAGGCCACGCGCAGCTCCTGGCTGCGCTGGATCTGCTGCGAGGGGTTGGCCGACTGGCGGGTGATGTCCAGCTTGGTGTAGTCGCGGTCGTTGGCCGGCAGCCAGCTCCACTCGCGGTAGGCGGTGACCGAGGTCAGGGTGGCGGGGCCCAGGTCGTAATCGACGATGGCCGAAACGCCGCCTGCGGTCTGACGCGCGCCAAGCTTGCCGTCCACGTCGACCTGGCGGTCATAGAGGTTGGTGCTGGGAGGCTGGTAGCCGATGCCGGCGGCCAGGGCCGGGTACTGCTGGTTGGCGGGCTTCAGGGTCGTACCGACGCGGAAGTAGCCCTGGGTGTAGCCGTCCGGTTTTTGATACGAATAGTCGGTGTAGAGGCGCACCTTCAGCTTGTCGCCGGGCGCATACTGAAGCTCGGCGCGCACGCCTTCCCCGTTCAGGCTGTTCTGGTCGCGGCCGACGGTGGTGTTGTGGACCACGCCGTTGCGGTAGGTGCCGACCGCCGAGACGCGGGCGGACAGGTCTTGGGCCAGCGGGCCGGAGACGGTCGCCTTGGCCTGCACGAAGTTATAGCTGCCGTAGGACACCTCGCCCTGGCCTTGCAGGACGGAGCTGGGCGCGCGGCTGGTGATGTTCAGGGCGCCGGCGGTGGTGTTCTTGCCGAACAGGGTGCCCTGGGGGCCGCGGAGCACTTCGATGCGGTCGATGTCGTTGAAGTCCAGCGTCGCGATGCCGGGACGCGAGATATAGACCTGATCCACATACAGACCGACGCCCTGTTCCAGGCCGTCATTGGTCAGGCCGGGGCTGACGCCCAGACCGCGGATGGTGATGGCGGTGTTGCGCGCGTTGGGCGACTGCACCTGGATGCTCGGCACCGCCTGGGTCAGCAAGGCGATGTTGTTCAGCCCGGTCTTGTCGACCACCGCCTCGGTGATCACCGACAGGGCGATCGGCACGTTCTGGGCGCTTTCCTCGCGGCGGCGCGCGGTGACCACGATGCTCAGATCGTTCTGCTGAGCGGAGGCGCCGACGCCTTGTTGCGCCAGGGCGACGCTCGCCGTCCCGGACAGCAGGACGCCGACAAGGGCCGCGCGGCCGAGCCGAGACAGGTTCGGAAAATCAAAAGTCACTTGGTAGTCCCCTCATTGTTGGGCGCGCAGGGCGTCTGGCAGGGACAAATAGAGATTATTCCTAGTGACTAAATCGAGATTAGTTCCGGCGACCCTCAGCTTTTCTGAAAGCGAGGCTTTGGAGCCCGACTGTCACAGCCACGCCATATGACCGTGGTCTGACTGTCTGAAGCGTCTGTGCTAAGCCTAGAGTCGCCTTGCCTATGCCCTTGCTTCAGCCCCAGTCCCCGATAGCGCCGAACCTTTCGCGCGGCGCGAGCGCACGGGCGTGGGCGCTGGTCGTGGCGCTGTCTGTCGGCCTGGTGGTCCTGGGTCTGACGGTCGCCGGACGGCTTGCCGCCGAACCCGCCGCCGCCGCCATTCTCTGCCTCGGCGCGGTCAGCGCCCTGGTCTGGCTGGCTGGCGCTCCCGCTTTGAAGGCCGCACTGGCCAAGGAGGCGGAGGCCGCGCCGCCCGCCGCCGGGCTTCCCGCCGAGGCCCTGATGGAGGTGGCCGAGGGTCTGCCCGATCCGGTGCTGGTGATCAGCGGTCACGATCAGGGCGATTTCGCCGGACGGCGGATCCTGTTCGCCAACCTTGCGGCGCGAGACCTGTTCCGCGTGCCCTCCGAAGCCATGCTGCTCACCGCCGTGCGCAATCCGGAGGTGCTGGAGGTGGTTGACGAGGCGCTGTTCGCCGGGATCGAGGGGCAGACCGCCTACGAGGCCGGCGGGGTGCAGGACCGCTATTGGAATGTGCTGGCCAAGCCCATGGCGCCGGGTCCCGAAGGCCATTGCCGCGCCTTGCTGGTGTTGCGCGACCAGACCGACGCGCGCCGCAACGAGCGGATGCGGGCCGACTTCCTGGCCAACGCCAGCCATGAGCTGCGCACCCCCTTGGCCTCCCTGGCCGGCTTCATCGACACCCTGCGCGGGCACGCCAAGGACGACCCCAAGGCCCGCGACAGATTCCTGGAGATCATGGCCGCCCAGGCCTGGCGCATGGCGCGGCTGATCGAGGACCTGATGTCGCTCAGCCGCATCGAGCTGAACGAGCACATCCGTCCGAGCGATACAGTGGACCTGACCCTGGCGGTCAGCGACGTGGTCGACGCCATGGGCCCGCAGGCCCAGGGCGCGGGCGTGGCCTTCGACATCAGCTGCGCGCCCAAGGGCTCCGCCGCGGTGACTGGCGATCGCGATCAGATCGTGCAGGTGATCCAGAACCTGATCGACAACGCCATCAAATACGCCGGCCGCGGCGGGCGGGTCAGCATCGAGCTGACCGGCAGTCTGACCACGGAGGACGCGGTGGCCCTGCGCAAGCCGCACGCGGCCAGACTGTCGCTGCTGACCCCCGATCACGCCGACGAACGCTACGCCGCGATCCGCGTGGGGGATTCAGGCCCCGGGATCAAGCGCGAACACCTGCCGCGCCTGACCGAGCGTTTCTATCGGGTCGAGGGCCAGAAGAGCGGCGAGCGGCTGGGCACCGGACTGGGCCTGGCCATCGTCAAACACATTATGAACCGGCACCACGGCGGCCTGGCGGTGGAATCGGCGGCCGGAGAGGGTGCGACCTTCGTGGTCTATTTCCCGATGACCCGCTCGATCCCTCCGGAACTGGCGGTTTCCCTGACCGGCGAGCATTCGGAGGCCGGTCCCCAGATCGCCCTGCCGACCGCGTCGTCTTAAGTCTGGGGCTGCAATAAAAGTGTCATCGAAACGTCATGGGGCTAATGCATTGCGTGGGCAGTGTCCGCGCGCGGATATGGGCGCCCATATCGGTATGAGCAGCCCCATCGGCGTCGGGCTGCGGAGGACCTAGCGATGGAACATACGGTCAAGGCCTACGGCGAAGAGCTGAACAACCTCACCGCGGACGTGGTGCGGCTGGGCGGCCTAGCCGAAGCGCAGGTCACTGACTCGGTGGTCGCCTTCGCCCGCCGCGATCTGGCCCTGGCCCAGCTGGTCATCGAACGCGACGAGAAGCTCGATAGCCTGGAAGCGGAAATCGAGCGCAAGGCCATTCGCCTGATCGCCCTGCGCCAGCCGGTGGCCCAGGATCTGCGCCGCACCGTGGCCGCCATGAAGTTCGCCATGCAGCTGGAGCGCTGCGGCGACCTGGCCAAGAATATCTCCAAGCGCTGCCTGGTGCTGGCCGAGGCCGAGCCCCTGACCCCCCTGACCCGCTCGATCGAGCGGATGGGCAATCTTGTGGCCGGGCGGCTGAAGGACGTGCTGGACGCCTACACCACCAGCAACCTGGACCGGGCCGTGGCCGTGTGGGCCCGCGACGACGAGGTCGACGAGCACTACAATAGCCTGTTCCGCGAACTGCTGACCTACATGATGGCCGACCCGCGCACGATCAACAGCTGCGCGCACCTGCTGTTCATCGCCAAGAACCTGGAGCGGATCGGCGACCATGCCACCAACCTGGCCGAGATCGTCTATTTCGAGATCACCGGCGAGGAGCTGATCTCCGAACGACCCAAGGGCGACGCCCTGCAACGTGTTCTCTAAGGGGCCGCGCGCGTGACTCCTTACGTGTTGGTGGTCGAGGACGAGGACGCCCTGGCCACCCTACTGCACTATAATCTCGACAAGGAAGGCTATGACGTAGCCGTGGCCGGCGATGGAGAGGAAGCCCTGCTGATGGCCGAGGAGCGCATGCCCGACCTGGTGGTGCTGGACTGGATGCTGCCCAAGGTGTCCGGCATCGAGGTCTGCCGCCGCCTGCGGTCCCGGCCCGAGACTCGCAATGTGCCGATCATCATCCTGACCGCCCGCGGCGAGGAAACCGACCGCATCCGCGGCCTGGACACCGGCGCCGACGACTATGTGGTCAAGCCCTTCTCGATGACCGAGCTGACCGCCCGCATCCGGGCGGTGCTGCGCCGTATCCGCCCCGGCCTGGCCGAGGACCGCATCCGCCACGGCGACATCGTCATCGACCGGGTGGCCCACCGGGTCCGCCGCTCAACGCGCGAAGTGCATCTGGGGCCGACCGAATTCCGGCTGCTGGACTATCTGATGCAGCACCCCGGCCGGGTGTTCAGCCGCGAACAGCTACTGGACGCGGTGTGGGGCTCGGACGTCTATGTCGAGGCGCGCACGGTCGACGTGCATGTCGGACGGCTGCGCAAGGCGCTGAACCAGGAAGCCGAGCAGGACCCGATCCGCACGGTGCGTTCGGCGGGCTATTCATTAGATATGGAGGGCTAAAGCCCTCCTTGGCGCTACCGCCTACCGCCTAGCGGCTGCTTGAGCGCGGGTTTCCCTGCGCTACCACTTCGCTGCTTGAGCGCGTTTGGGGCCTAAGCCTTGTTCACCGAATTGGCCTTGATCGCGGCGGCGCCGGCGCCGTCGAGGTCGACACGCGTGGCCTGAAGGCTCAGGGGGACGCCCAGGCCTTGGTTCACGCCATGCAGGCCGCCGCGCAAACCGTCCGCCGGGGCGAACAGGTAGCGCAGGGAGATCCGTTCCTCGTCGCCGTCGTCGGGCTGGGTGCCGTGCAGGGTGCAGGCGTGCCAGACGGCGGTGAAGCCGGCGTCGCCGGTCAGCACCACCTGGCGGGTCATGGCCTCCCCCACCGGCGGGTTGCGATAGAGCCAGCTGTCAGGAGCGGCGCCGCGGGTCAGGTCGTGCGGGAAGACCGAGGCGCCGAGGCTGTGGCTGTTCTCCAGCACGAACAGCGGCGCGTCCGCACGGGTCACCCTGTGCAGATAGACATAGAGGGTGACGAAGTCCGCCTCGCGCTCCTTGAAGTCGATCAGGTCCTGGTGGAAGTCGATGCCGTAGAAGTAGGTCACGTCCCGGTTGCACGGCTTCACATAGGCGCCGAGATTGTTGACCGGGTTGCCGGCGATGCGCGCCTTCAGCCAGGGCGGGATCGATTTGGCGGGCACGCCGCAGACCACCTTGCGGTCCATGATGCGGTAGCCGGGGCCCAGCAGGGCGGTCAGGCCGCCGACGATCTGGGGCGCCTGTTCGACGAAGCCCAGCCGATCCTCGAACTGCTCCAGCAGATTGCGGCCCGGGCGCGGGTTGACGCCCCGGTACTGCGGATCGGCGTCGAACTCGGTTTCGCTGAGGAACAGGCTGTCGTCATAGCGCCGGTCGGCGCGCAGGGCGGACAGCAGATCGGCGGCGGCGGCCGGATCGACCGGCTGGCCGAACATGTGGAAGCCCCGGCGCGCGAAATCGTCCAGCACGGGGTGGGGTCTGGCGTCCGTCCACGCCGGCGCTCGCTCGCCCAGATACATCGACCGCTCTCCGAAAAATACCTCCCGGAGGGTCGCGGTTCAGGGTTAACTGCCCCTTAGCGGGTCGATACCCGATGGCAGACCTGGCGCAGGCCTTCGACCACCTTCTTGCGCGCCTCAGGCGGGGCGTTGGCAGGATCGGCCAGCAGCAGCAGGCCGTTCAGATGCACCTGCACCGCCGGCCAGTTCCACACCTTGCGTGCGCCCATGTTGTCCAGCAGTTCGCACAGGCTGTAGGCCGCCTGACCCAGCTCAGGCATGCCATAGACCCCGGCGATGCCCTGCACGTCGCTGGACAGGCCGTAGAGCGAGCGGATGTCGCTGAGCTTGGCATTCTTCTCGCAGCGGCGGCCCAGCGCCTGGATTTCGGCCAGCTTGGCCTTCAGCTCGTCCATCCGCTCCGCGCGCACCTCCTCGAGGCTGGCGGCGGCGTCGTCCAGGGCCTTTTCGATGCTCTTGCCGCCAGGGGCGAACAGGGTCTTGGACAGCCGGTTTTCAGGCCGGCGGGTGATCACGCTCATAGCAGGGAGTCCTCGGGATTCACGGACGGACCCGTGGCAGCCCCTATCGGGGCGTCGGATTTGCGGCGCCCGCCGGTCTTGGGCGGGCCGAGATTCTGGAAGCGGCGGTCGGGGCCGACATAGTCGTCCAGCTCCACGAACGGACGGGTTTCAGAGGCGATCCAGATCACCCGCTCCAGCAGGGTGCGCGGGGTGACGGGCTTGGCGACCACGAAATTGGCGCCGCAGTCGCGGGCGTTCTGCACATGATCGACCGGCGTGTGGCCGGCCACGATCACCACCGGCACATAGCGATTGGGCTCAAGGTCGCTGCGGCGCAACTGGGAGACGAACTCGTAGGTTTCGCCGTCGGGCAGGGAGCCGTCACAGATAATCAGGTCCAGGTCCGCCTCCTGACAGACCTCCATCGCCCTCTCCTTGCTCACGCAACGATAGGGGTGGCGCACGCCGAAGCCGTGAAAGATCCGGTTCAGCAGGTCGAGTCCGCCCTCGCCGGAGAGCAGCAGCACGGCCGCCTTCTCCAGATTGATACGGCCTTTAGGGGGAGGAGAGTCAGGCATCGAAGAATCAGAATACCCCGCAAACCCGCGTTCGCGCTACGCCTTGGCGCGCGACTTCGACAGATGGCTCATCCTTGTGGCCAGGGCGCCCGACGCCCCGCGGCGGCGGCGCGCGGGAACGCAATGCGCGCTCCGCACGCTTCCTCCCCCGAAGGATGCCCGATTGACCCCTGAACCCGACACTCCGCAGCCGTCCCGCGCCTCGGCGACCGCCAAGCATCGCCATCGCGGCTGGAAGATCGCCGGCGCGGTGGTCGGCCTGCTGGTGCTGGCTGTCGCCATCTTCCTGATGCTGTTCGACTGGGACTGGCTGCGCGGACCGATCTCACGCTACGCCTCGGCCCGCACCGGACGCGCCGTGCGCATCGAAGGCCATCTGAAGGTACATCTGCTGACCTGGACCCCGACCGTTCGGGTCGGCGGCTTGAAGATCGGCAATCCCTCGTGGGCTGGGGCGGGCGACACCGCCCAGGTGCAGCAACTGACCGTCAGCGTCCGGCTGATGCCGCTGTTTGTCGGCCAGATCGACTTGCCGCTGGTGGACCTGGATCAGCCGCGCTTCGACCTGCTTCGCGACGACCAGCAGCGCGAGAACTGGCAGCTCAATCCTTCCAAGACCGGCAAACCGGCCAATCTGCCGCCGATCCAGCGGTTCATCGTGCGCGGCGGCCAGCTGACGATGAAGGACACCCACCGCAATCTGGTGCTGAGCGGTACGGTCAACGCCGCCGAGGAGGCGCCGGGTGCGGCGACCGGTCATCAGGGCTTCGAACTGATCGGCAAGGGGGTCATGAACAAGGACCCCTTCCTGCTGCAGGCGACCGGCGGGCCCCTGGTCCATGTCCAGCGCAACCAGCCCTACCCCTTTCACCTGCAGGTCCAGGCCGGCGCCACCCATGTCCAGGCCGAGGGGCGGCTGAACAAGCCGTTCAATCTAGGCGATGTGGACGCCGACATTGTCGCCAGCGGACCGAACCTGCGCGACCTCTATCCCCTGACCGGGGTGATCTTCCCCGCCACCCCCGCCTACAGGCTGGCCACTCATCTGGACCGCAAGCAGGCCCGGTTCGACATGACCGGCATCCGCGGCGTGGTGGGCGACAGCGACCTGGAGGGGCGGCTGTCCATCGACAAGCCGGCCGACCGACGCCTGGTGACGGCGGACCTGACCTCGCGCCGCCTGGTGTTCGCCGACCTGCTCGCCGTGATCGGCGGCGGGCCCAAGGCCGCCGTGGTCAAGGCTTCGGCCAAGGCGCCCGCGCCCACGCCCAGCGGGCGGATGATGCCCGACGCCCGGCTGCAGATCGACCGACTGCGGACCATGGACGCCACCTTGAAATACCGCGCGTTGGCGGTGGTCACCGCCAAATGGCCGCTCAAGCGCTTCGCCCTGGACCTGAAGCTCGACGACGGCCTGATGACGATCAATCCGATCGAGTTCGACTTTCCCCAGGGCCGTCTGGCCGGGACGGTGCGGATCGACGGGCGCAAGGCTGTCCCCAGCACCGACATGGACCTGCGCCTGACCAACCTGGCCGTGCAGCAGTTCATGCCGGCCAAGCCGGGCCAGACCCCGGCGGTCGAAGGCCTGATAGAGGCGCGGGCCCAGCTACACGGCGTCGGCGACACCATCCACAAGGCCGCCTCCAGCGCCGACGGCAAGGTCGTGTTTGTCCTGCCTCACGGCAAGATACGTCAGTCCTTCGCTGAGCTGATGGGCATCAACGTCGCCAACGGCCTCTTTCTGCTGCTGTCCAAGGACCAGCGCGAGACCGATCTGCGCTGCGCGGTGGCGCAGTTCGACGTGAAGAAGGGCGTCATGTCTGTCGACAACGCGGTGTTCGACACCGGGGTGGTGCGGGCCGCCGGCAAGGGCACAGTCAATCTGGCCGAAGAAACCTTGGACCTGCGCCTGGAGGGCCAGACCAAGAAACCTCGGATCCTGCGGATCTGGGCCCCGATCACCCTGACGGGCACGCTGATGCACCCCAAGCCCGGGGTCGATGTAGGCAAGGTGGCCGGACAGATCGGCATCGCGGCGGTGGTGGGAGCGGTGTTCGCGCCGCTGGCGGCCATCCTGCCCTTCGTGGAGCCGGGTCTGGCCAAGGACGCCGACTGCGCGGCCCTGATCGGCGAGGCCAAGGCCCAGGGCGCGCCGGTGAAGGCGTCCGCCATCGCCGCCTCGGTCGCCGCGTCGCCCCCCAAGCGCTGACCAAAAAAAAGGCCCCGCACGAGGGCGGGGCCAGTCATAGGGAGGAAACGCCCAGGATGGGCATTGTCAAAATATGCTGCATTGCAGTGAGTCGCAAGCTTTCATGCCGCGTTGCAGCAAAAATAATTTCAATCCTGCATCAATCGCCTTCGGAACCGGGAGTCTCGGATGGCGTTCCCCCTCTCTGAAGCTTGGCCATAAGCAGGGTTGAGAGGGAGGGAGAGCGATGGTTGAGGGCGCGGAGGCACGCGGGCTGAAAATCCTCATTGTCGAGGATGAGCCTCTGATCCGCATGGTGGCCGTGGACATGCTCGATCTGCTCGGCCACCAGGCGCTGGAGGCCTCCAGCGGCGCCGAAGCCCTGAGCGCAGCCGCCGATCTGGACCTCATCGACGCCATGATGATCGACCTCGGCCTGCCCGACCGCAGCGGCGAAGACGTCATCCGTATGGTGCTCCAGCGCCGCCCCGGCCTGCCGATCATTGTGACCACGGGGGCAGACACGGCGGCGGCGGCCCAGCGTCTGGACGGCCTCGGCGTCATCGCCTTCCTGCAGAAACCGTATTATTTCAGAGACTTGGAGCTAGCGGTCGCGCCGCTCGCCCGCGCCGGCTGAAGCGTCACGCAGCCGCGATTGACAGCGGCTTTATAGCGAACGAAAACTGCCCGCCTTCCAGTCCCCGGGTTCGCCCCCGGGGATATCTCATTTTGGGAGGCGCCCTTGTCCGGCCCCGCTTCCACCCACACCGCCGCAAACCCGCCCGTCAGCCACATCATGGGCGTCTACAACCGCCCGACTCTGGCGTTCGAGCGAGGCGAAGGCGTGCGCCTGTATTCCACCGACGGCGTGGAATATCTGGATTGCGTGGCGGGTATCGCGGTCAACGGCCTGGGCCACGCCCATCCCAAGCTGGTCAAGGCGCTGAACGACCAGGCGGCCAAGCTGTGGCACGTGTCCAACATCTACCGCATCCCCGAGCAGGAGGTGCTGGCCGGCCGGCTGTGCGAGGAGACCTTCGCCGACGTCGTCTTCTTCACCAATTCCGGCACCGAGGCCGTGGAACTGGCGCTGAAGGCGGCGCGCAAATACCACGCCGCCCGGGGCGCGCCGGAACGGATCGACGTGATCACCTTCGAGGGGGCCTTCCACGGCCGCTCCTACGCGGCGGTCAACGCGGGCGGCAATGACGCCTATCTGGAGGGCTTCGGGCCCCGCCTGCCGGGCTACGTCAACCTGCCGTTCGGCGACATGGAGGCGCTGAAGGCCGCCGTCGGGGCGACCACCGCGGCCATCTTCCTGGAACCCGTGCAGGGCGAGGGCGGGGCGCGGGCCTTCTCCGACGCCGATCTGCGGGCGATCCGCAAGCTGTGCGACGACACCGGCGCCCTGCTCATGTTCGACGAGATCCAGTGCGGCATGGGCCGGACCGGCAAGCTGTTCGCCTGCGAATGGGCCGGGGTCGAGCCCGACATCATGACCGTGGCCAAGGCGCTCGGCGGCGGCTTCCCGGTCGGCGCCTGCCTGGCGACCAACAAGGCGGCCTGCGGCATGACCCCCGGCACTCACGGCTCGACCTACGGCGGCAACCCCCTGGCCATGGCGGTCGGGCTGGCGGCGTTCGACGAGGTGTCCAAGCCCGAGACCCTGGAGCATGTGCGCCAGATGGCGGGCTATTTCGGCCAGCAGCTCCAGGGGCTGATGGACCGCTATCCCGACGTGATCGCGGAAATCCGGGGCAAGGGCCTGCTGATCGGGCTGAAGCTGATCCCCAACAACCGCGACTTCATGGTCATGGCCCGTGACCAGCAACTGCTGATCGCCGGCGGCGGCGAGAACTGCGTGCGGCTGCTGCCGGCGCTGATCATGACCGTCGATGAGGCGCGCGAGGTGGTCGAGAAGCTGGAAGCGACGTGCCAGGCGGCGCGGGCGGCGACGAAATGACCGGGCCCCGGCACTTCATCGACCTATGGCGGCTGCAGAACGCCGACCTGCGGGCCATCCTGGACGATGCGCGCCGGCGCAAGGCCGCGCGCGCCGGCTGGACCCGGGGCCGCGTCGACGCCGACGCTCCGGCGGCCGGACGCACCCTGGCGATGATCTTCCAGAAGAACTCCACCCGGACGCGCTTCTCGTTCGACGCCGCCATCCGCCAGCTGGGCGGGGCCAGCGCCATCGCCACCGCCTCGGATATGCAGCTGGGCCGGGGCGAGACGATCGAGGACACCGCGCGGGTGCTGTCGCGCATGGTCGACGCGGTGATGATCCGCGCCAACAGCCATGCCGATGTGGAGCTGTTCGCCGCCCACTGCGACGTGCCGGTGATCAATGGGCTGACGGACAAAAGCCACCCCTGTCAGATCATGGCCGACCTGCTCACCTACGAAGAGCATCGCGGACCCGTGGCTGGACGGACCCTGGCCTGGGTGGGGGACGGCAACAACGTCTGCTCCAGCTTCATCCACGCTGCCACGGCCTTCGGCTTCACCCTGAACATCGCCGCTCCGGCCGCCTACGCTCCGGACGCCGAGGACCTGGCCCGCGCCCGCAAGGCCGGCGCCCACATCAATGTGACGCTGGACCCCCGCGCGGCGGCCCATGGCGCGGACGCGGTGATCACCGACACCTGGGTGTCGATGGGCGACAAGGACGAGGCGGAGCGCATGGCCGCCCTGACCCCCTACCGGGTCGACGCCGCCCTGATGGCCCTGGCCGCCAAGGACGCGCTGTTCTTCCACGACCTGCCCGCTCACCGGGGCGACGAGGTTACCGCCGAGGTGATCGACGGGCCGCAGTCGGTGGTGTGGGACGAGGCGGAGAACCGCATCCACGCCCAGAAGGCGGTGCTGGCCTGGTGCTTCGGCGCCATCGGCTGAGCCGCCGGACTTGTGCGGTGCAGCAAGCATTCGCCAGGCCGACGCAAGGATAGAGCGCGATCCAGTTAAGCTTCAGCCCAGTCGTCGTGGGTCAAGGACATCCGAGCGCCAATATGACGCACAGGTTGCGGCCGATTGCGTCGTTTACCCGACGCAAGGCCCCGTGAGACACCTCAAGAGACAAGATCGAGGTTCAGTTGGACGGGTGTCGCTCGATCGCCCGCCAGCCAAAGGCCGGCTCAGGAGCGTTGTGGTGTCCTATTCTTCGTCGTCCCCCATCTATCTCACGTCGGCCGACATCGAGGCC
>CAIYVC010000092.1 GCA_903929535.1 uncultured Caulobacteraceae bacterium
CGTGGTGGGCGCGGGGCGCGGAGCAGGCTGCTCGGGGCCGGCGGCGAACACCGGGGCGGCGGCGGGCGGCGGGGTCGCATTGCCCTCGGACTTGTAGATCTGCAGGCCGGCGGCGGCGTCCGCGCTCGGCTGCGAGCCATCGCCCTTGGCCGGGCCCTTGATCTGGTCGATGGGCGCGCCGACCGGGGTCGGGGCCTCCGTCGGGCCGCGCACGCCGGAGCGGTAGAACATGAAGATGGCGCCGCCCAGGCCGATCAGGATCAGCACGCTGATGACCAGGGTGGTGGGAAAGGTCCGGCGTCCGCGCTGCTGGCGGGCGTCGAAGGACAGGGGCGGGTCGTTTTGCGGCGTATAGGCGCCGCGGTCATGGTCGCTCATCGGTACAGGCTCCGGCGGTCAGAACCACGGGGGCATGCCGGGTGATTCGGACCTATTTTAGCCGAATCGACGGAGAGCGCCGAAACTGATGGGGGATATGCACAGGGAAGGTGATGCGAGGGTGAGTTGAAAATTTGCCCTTCCGCCGCTACTATTAGCGTCGGCAACACACGTGCGGACTGAGCTGCGGGCGCTTAGGCGTTGGCAGTTTCGGAAAGCCAGTCGAGTGGCAAACGTTTCTTGCGGCGCTTTGCTACGTGCGTTTTTTGGTTAGACGCCAGTTCAAGCTCTCGAGGGCAAGGCTGGGGTGGTCAAAATTCGAAGGTAGGTGTGGGGATAATACAGCGCGCTGCGTTGTCATTGTTCGTGATGCGCTAAAGCAAGCCCAATTCGCGGCGGCTCCTCAGGGAGCCGCCGTTTCTCCATTCAACGGATTGCATCGCTGGGGGCGATGTTAACGTGCGTCGCTTTCGCGGGCTCCTGGGGCGCGCCGTGGCAGTTGAGATACTTTCGATCCACAGCGCCACGTTCGTAATCGCAGTCGTAGTGAAGCAGGGCGTCAAATGGGCCTCCGAGCCGAACTCGGCCGTTGATTAAGCAATAAGCCTTGTGACCCACGCCGACCAAACGAGCAGCTCCGTGCCGATCGGTCCCAGGACTCTTAAATTTGAGCCGCCGGTCGTCTTCATAATACGCCCCGCCACTAGCCCGCCGAAGCGGATGACTCTCAATGATGGCTCCAGAGGCCGCTGTCAGACGTGAGCGGGGGTCGGGGTCAACTGCTAGATTGTCGAATAGCGCTTCGACCTCGGGTTTGACGACCTCCGAAGTGAAATTGCGCAAGGGTAACAGGAGCGGGCACATTGGCTGACCGCTAAAGGTGTCCCGCACCACGCGGGCCTTGTCCTGAGCTTCGGCGACGACAGTCTCGATCATATCCACGTGGCGTAAGAGCGCGCTACGGCGCTCGGCCTTGGGCGCGTGATTGGGGTAGAAGGGCTCGACCGGAGCACAAAGTGCGAATGGAAAGAATTCGCTCAGAAAATCCTTCATCTCAACACCCCCGTAGGCGGCATAAGTTAGAATTATACTGGCTTCGGCGGTGATTTTTAAAGATTCGATTCGTCCAACGAGTTCTTCGAGATAGAAATCAGCCATCCCGAAACGATAGGCGTAGGGCTCCCGGATAGCGCGGACGATGGGCGAATTGTTGTGCTCGCCTGTGAAGCGCGCTGACGGCCTCTGGTTGATCGCATCAACCACCACCGCGGGAAATCCCGCCAAGCATATTAAAAATTTCACGCTAGGAACCCCGGCGTTCGCTCAGCGTCTTAATTACATCTAGAGGCAGCTGCGTACGTCGCAACTGTTCACGGTCGAGCGTTTCGAGAATCTGGTGCAAGAGCGTCGCACTGTCAGGCTCCCGCCGGACACGTGTGACCAGGAAGAGGGAGAGGTCGAGTTGTTGAGCATTGACCCATTGACGGACGTGATCGGCGATTTGGCCGGCGGAAAGCAGCCCATCAGAGATGAGGTTGGACGGAATTTCGCGAGCGCCTTCTCCCTCGGGCTCGGAAGTAATCTGCCGGGTGGCAGGATCGAAGTACCGACGCTCGCCCGGCGGGAGCGGTGTGGCGAATGCTGACCAAATCTCGGGTATTAGCTTGATGGGTTTCCGATCAGCGATAACCGTCGCCGGGCCCAACGCTTCGGGTCGGACGATATGTAAGACATTGAGATGTTGGCCACTACGGCCGATGTCAAAATGCAGTACGTTTTCAACGAAGTCGGCAAGCTTGCGCTTCGATAGCTTTTCCAACGTGCCTCGATCGTCGCCCAGCAAGCTGCCGAGTCCTGACAGATAGAACTTTGGTTCGCCGCGGCCAAAATGTTCGTCGGCCAGCACCTTGATTCGCTCAGAAATACGCTCGATCTCGGCGTTGGGGTCGTTCGTCTCTGGCATCTGACATATCCACGGCACTACGCTTGGTTGAGCCCAGGGTAATGCTTGCTCCATGATAAGGGCTTGCCGCCACGGACCACAACTGGCGGCCTTGGTGCGATGGCTTCCCGGCCCTACCCCGCCCCGCTGCTCCAGATATCCAGGTGGAATAGCTTGCGGTGTTCCTCGATGGCGTAGCGGTCGGTCATGCCGGCGATGTAGTCGCAGACCACCTGGGCCTGGGCGCTCTTGCCGGGGGCGGCTTCGACCTGTTGCAGCCACAGGGGCGGCAGGACGTCGGGTTCGGCCAGGAACAGCTGGAACATCTCGCGCAGGATGCGGCGGGCCTGGCTGCGGGTGCGGTTGACCCGGTGGTGGCGGTACATCTTGTCGTAGAGGAAGTGCGACAGCTGGCCGAGGTCCTCGGCCATGTCGGGGGAGAAGGCGACCAGGGCGCGTGTCATGCCGCGCACCTCGTCGGCGGAGCGGACGCCGGAGTCCTCGGCCCGGCGGCGGGTCTCGGCCATCACGTCCTGCACCATCGCCCCGATCATGCGGCGCACGGCTTCCAGCCGCAGCAGGCGCGGGTCGAGGCCCGGGTGGTCCTTTGACGAGGCGTGGATCATCGGCCCGATCAGGGGAACGTCGAGCAGCTCTTCCATGGTCAGCAGGCCCGCCTGCACCCCATCGTCGACGTCGTGGTTGTTGTAGGCGATGTCGTCGGCGAGGGCCGCGACCTGAGCCTCGGCGGACGCCCAGGTGGCCAGACCCAGATCGTAGTCGCGGTTGTAGTCGACGATGGCCCGCCAGGACGGCTTGTCGAGCTTGGAGATCACCGGGCCGTTGTGTTTGACCACCCCCTCCAGCGTTTCCCAGGTCAGGTTCAGGCCGTCGAAATGGGGGTAGCGCTTTTCCAGCGTGGTGATGACGCGGAAGGTCTGGACGTTGTGGTCGAACCCGCCGAGGTCCTTCATGCACTCCTGCAGCTCGTCCTCCCCGGCGTGGCCGAAGGGCGGGTGGCCGATGTCGTGGGCCAGCGCGATGGTCTCGGCCAGGTCGTCGTCCAGCCCCATGGCCTTGGCGATGGAGCGGGCGATCTGGGCGACTTCCAGCGAGTGGGTCAGGCGGGTGCGGAAGTGATCGCCCTCGTGGGCGACGAAGACCTGGGTCTTCTCCTTCAGGCGGCGGAAGGCGGACGAGTGGATGATGCGGTCGCGGTCGCGGGCGAAGGGGGTGCGGGTGGCGCTGGCGTCCTCCGGCCAGCGGCGTCCACGCGAGCGCGAGGGGTCCTCGGCGTAGGGGGCGCGGACAGGCGGCTGGTAGGCGGTATCGGGCAAGCGCGGATCCTTCGCCACGTACGGAATAGAGCCAGGGGTTACGTCCGGCCCTGTTCGGCCTCATATAGGCTATTGAAGCATAGGCATCCTTAACGCCTGACCGACCACTTTGCACCCATGACCCAGACCCTGACCATTTCGAGGAAGGCCGCTCCGGCCCTGGTGACGCTCTCCGAGAGCGCCGCCGGGCGGCTGCACGCCCTGTCCAAGGTCGAAGGTCATCCGGTGATGCTGCGCGTGGCGGTGGAGGGCGGCGGCTGCTCGGGTTTCCAGTATCAGTTCGATCTGGTTCAGGCGGCCGAGGCGGACGATCTGAAGGTGGAGCGCGATGGGGCGTCGGCCCTGGTCGATCCGGTGTCGCTGGATCTGCTGAAGGGCTCGGTGATCGACTTCGTGGACGAGATCGCCGGGGCCCAGTTCCAGATCCGCAACCCCAACGCCAAGTCCAGCTGCGGCTGCGGCGTGAGCTTCTCGGTCTAGCCGTCCTTGCGGACCATCGACAACGCCATGCCGGACTTCCCGGAGCTGCAGGCGGCGATCATGGCGCCGGGGTTTCCCTGGTATTACGCGCGCGGCACCCGCGTCGACGACGGCAACGTGAACCCCTACCTCTACGGCTGGGTGCACATGGTGTTCGACAAGGGCAATTGGTACTCCGAGCAGGCGGGCCTGATCACCCATAAGGTGGCGGGGCTGTTCCGGGCGCTGAACGAGCCGGTGGAGAACATCCTGCGGCTGCGCATCGTGATGAACACCATCTCCGACCAGCCCTATCTGAACGGGGCGCACGTCGACTTCGTCTATCCGCACAAGACGGCGCTGCTCTACATCAACGATTCCGACGGCGACACGGTGATCTACAAGGAGCAGTGGAAGGACGGCGTGCCGGAAAAGCTGACGGTGGCCCAGACCGTGCCGGCGGTGGCCAACCGGGTGTTCCTGTTCGATGGCCTGCACCTGCATACGGGCACCACGCCGGCCAAGACCGCGCGGCGGATCGTGCTGAACATCAACTACGATTGACCCCGACCGCCTAGAAAGAGGTTGCACCTAGCGATGGATGACGCGGCGTTGCGGCGACTGATGAATGCCATCGCTGCTGCGGACGACACCGCCATGCACGAGCTTCTTGCCGCCTCCCCAGCCCTCGCTCGGGCAGGGTTGACCAAAGGGGCGACGCGCGAAGCGGCTGCCGACAATTTTCTCACTGACATCAGCCGTTACGTCTATGCCGGCGACACGGCGCTGCACGTCGCCGCCGCGGCCCATCGGCCTGAGATCGCGCGCGAGCTGATCCGACTTGGCGCGGACGTGACGGCGAGAAACCGTCGCGGCGCCACGCCACTGCACTACGCCGCCGATGGCAGCCCGGGATCGCCCGGTTGGACGCCGGAGGACCAATCGGCGACCATCACCTATCTGATAGCGGCGGGGGCCGATCCGAACGCCGCCGACCAGGACGGGGTGGCCGCGTTGCACCGCGCGGTCAGGGCGCGTTGCGCCGAAGCGGTGGGAGCGCTGCTGGCTGGCGGGGCCGACGCATTCGGCAGAACCGGCAGGGGCTCCACGGCCATCATGCTCGCCACGCGGCAGACGGGCCGCAGCGGCAGCGGTTCGCCCGAAGCCAAGTCGGAGCAGGCGAGGATTATCGCACTGCTGGGGCTTCACCCCGCCCCCGAGCCGCCCTAGCCTCGGCGCCATGAAGCTCGCCACCTGGAACGTCAATTCGATCAACGCCCGGCTCGAGAACGTGCTGGACTGGTTCCGCGAGGCCCAGCCTGACGTCGCCTGCCTGCAGGAGATCAAGTGCGTGGACGAGAAGTTCCCCGCCGAGCCCTTTGAGTCGATGGGTTACAACGTCGTGGTCCACGGGCAGAAGACCTACAACGGCGTGGCCATGCTCTCGAAATACCCGCTGGACGACGTGCGGCGGGGCCTGCCCGACGGCGAGGGCGACGACCATGCGCGCTATATCGAAGCCCTGGTCCTGGCGCCCCAGCCGGTGCGCGTCGGCGGCATCTACCTGCCCAACGGCAATCCGATCGGCACCGAGAAGTTCGACTACAAGCTGCGCTGGATGGGCCGGCTGCACCGCCACGCCCAGGACCTGCTGGCGTTCGAGGAGCCCCTGGCCCTGATGGGCGACTACAACGTCATCCCCGAGCCTGAGGACGCCGACAAGCCGGAGGGCTGGCTGGGCGACGCCCTGTTCCAGCCGCAGAGCCGCGAGGCCTTCCGCGCGCTGAAATATCTGGGGCTGACCGACGCCTATATGGAGATGGACGGGCGGCCGGGGGGCTACACCTTCTGGGACTATCAGGCCGGCGCCTGGCAGCGGAACCACGGCATCCGCATCGACCATGTGCTGCTGTCGCCCCAGGCGGCAGACAAGCTGCGCGGGATCGAAATCCACAAGGACGTCCGCGACCGCGAAAAGCCGTCCGACCATGTGCCGGTGATGGTGGAGCTGGACCTCTGACGCCATGAACGACGCGATGCGCCTGGTTCTGCTGCTGGCTATCGTCGCCGTGGGCCTGACCGCGGTCGGAGGCCTGCTGGCGCGCTTCTTCGACCCGCAGCGGCGGCTGATGCGCTACCTGCGCCAGGCGCTGCAGACCGAGCCGGAAGGCGTGATGCTGGACCGGGGGATCGGCAAGGCGCTGGCCTTCAACATCGAGGCCGGACGGGTCGCCATCCTGTGGGACAAGGGCCGCAAGGGGCTGGTCTACAAGATGGATCAGTTGATGGGCGGCGAGATGATGGTGGATCACGCCGTGCTGGCGCGCAGCTACCGCGACGAGCCGCGCAAGCTGCTGGACGAAATTCCGATGAGCGCCAGCAAAATCACGCTGAGGCTGATCTTCGACAATCCGCGCGATCCGGAGTTCGAGCTGGAGCTGTGGCCCGCGCGGCATGGACGGGGCCACGAATACCCCTCCCCGGCCGAGGCTATCGTCTCAGGCCGCCGCTGGTTGACCAGCCTGGACTCGATCCTGCGCCGCCCCGCCCCAAGGATGCTGACCAAGCCCGCCCCCCTCGTCCCGGTCTTGCCGGAAGAGGAGGAGGACCTGGCCCCCCCGTGGGACGAGGAGGATGAGGACTAGTTCGGGGTCAGCTTGAGCAAGCGCGTGTCGTCGGTCAGGAGATAGACCGCCCCTTCCGGCCCGACACGCACGTCGCGGATGCGGGCGTGCAGGTCGACCAGCAGCGGCTCTTCATCCACGATCTTGTCGCCCTGCAGGGTCAGGCGGTCCAGCATGGTCCCGCGCAGGCTGCCGATGAAGACGCTGTTCTTCCATTGCGGGAACAGGTCGCCCTTGTAGAAGGCCAGGCCCGAGGGCGCGATCACCGGGTCCCAATAGTAGCGGGCCTGTTCGGTGTCGGGCGTCTGGGTCGTGCCGTTGTTGAGCATCTGGCCGGGATAGTCGATGCCGTGCAGCACGGACGGCCAGCCGTAGTCCTTGCCGGGCTTCAGGAGGTTGAGCTCGTCGCCGCCGCGCGGGCCGTTCTCGTTCTCCCAGAGGCGCCCGGTGGTGTCGAAGGCCATGCCTTCCTCACTGCGGTGGCCGGAGGTCCAGATCTCTGGCAGGGCGTCCTTCTTGCCGATGTAGGGGTTGCCGGGGGCGGCGGCGCCGGTCTGGGTAATGTGGATCATCTTGCCAAGGTGGGTGTCGAGGCGCTGGGCCACGGTCCACGGCGGAGAGCGCGAGCGGTCGCCGATGGTGGCGAACAGGGTGCCGTCCTTGGCGATGGCGATGCGGCCGCCCTCGTTGGGCATCAGAGTCTTGGGCAGAGCCGGGAAGGCGCGGAAGATGACCTTGACGTCGGTCAGGGCGTTACCCGCCTCGTTCAGCGTGGCGCTGGCGATGGCGATGTTGCTCATGTCCGTGCCGACGGGCTCGCTGAACGAGAAGAAGATGCGCTTGTTGGCGGCGAACTTGGCGTCGAGCGCCACGTCCAGCAGGCCGACCTGGCCCTGATAGTTGACCACGGGAACGCCGGCGACCGGCTCGCCGACATCGCCCGCGGGGGTGATGATGCGCATCGTGCCGGGCTTTTCGGTGACCAGCAGCTTGCCGTCCGGCAGGAAGGCCAGGCTCCAGGGCTGCTTCAGCTTGTCGGTGATGACGGTCACCTTGGGCTTGACGGTCGCGCGGTAGGGGGCGCGGGTTTGGCCGGCGAAGGCGGGCTTGTCGGTGCTCAGTTCCGGGCCGCGGGTCTCGATCGGCTGACCGGGAACCATGTTGGGCGCGGGGAAGCCCGTGGAGTTCTGGTTCTTCAGCGCCTCGACGCCCGGCGGCAGGCCCGTCAGCGGGAACGGCGGCGCGGCCTGGGCCAGGGCCAAAGCCGGGATGGCGGCCATGCAGGCCAGGCTGGAGCTGAGCATTATGCTCTTCATCGTTCGCGTCATTCGGGCGTTCCTCGGGGTTCTTGTCGACCTGACACAAGGCTAGACCGGCCCGGTGGGTCCAGCAACCGCCCTGGAGTTGTCAGCCCTTGGCGGCCTTTTCGACCCGCAGCGCCAGGTCGAGGGCGTCGAGGCCCTCGTCGCCGGTGACCAGCGGACGCTCCGCCCTGCCCCGCACCGCGTCCAGGAAGGCGCCGACGCTGGCGCCCAGGGGGTCCTTGCCGTCGGGGCTCTCGGCATAGTCGGGATTGAGCGGGAAGCGGGTGGTGTTGCTGAAGCTCTTGGCCATGAAGTCCAGCGTCACCTCGCCGGAGGGGTAGACGATACGCATGGTGCGCACCCGGCCCTCGTCCAGGCGCGAGCAGTCGAGCGTGAAGTCCATGCCGTCGACGAAGCCGATCTCGGTGGTGACTTCATCGAGCTTGGGTCCGTGTTCGGTCCGCCCGAGAGCCTTGATCGACATCGGCATTGAGGGATTCAGCACCATCGCCAGATCCAGGTCGTGGATGCCCATGTCCAGCATGCAGGACACGTCCGTGCCGCGGCCGGGGTAGTAGGAGGAGCGACGCACGGCCTCCAGGCGGATCGGGGTCTCGGGCGCATCCAGCAGGCCCATGGCCTTGAAGATGGCGCGCTCCTGATGGCCCGCCGCCAGAACCAGACCCTTTTCCCTGGCCAGATCGACCAGGGCGCGGCCATCAGCATATGTCAGGGCCAGGGGCTTCTCGACATAGACGTGGCGGCCCGCGTTGAGCGCTCGGCGGGCGACCTCGGCGTGGGTCGATGCGGGCGAGGCGATGGTGACCACATCGACTTCGGCCAAGAAGGCTTCGATGTCGGTGAAGGCGGCAACGCCCAGCTTGTCGGCCAGGGCGCCCGCGCGCGCGGCGTCCGCGTCCAGCACCCCGACCAAGCGCACGCCGTCCAGGGAGGCGTACTTGTTGGCGTGATAACCGCCGAACACCCCGGCGCCGACCACGCCCGCCTTCAATTCACCACTCATGCCAAGCCTACTCTTCGGGCTGAAAATCGGGCGGAAGGTGTCCGCGAGCCGTCACGGACGCAAGGTAGGAACGATCACGTTTAGTGGCGATTTGTTGCGCGGTCTTCCCGCCGGGGCTCCCCTTGGGCTAAATCGCGCGTCTTCTTTGTTGGAGCCTGCATGGCCCGCCTGTTCAACGCCTATGTCATCGTCGACTGGAGCGCCGCGGCCAAGGCCGGGGTGGGCGCCGATCCGATCTTCATCGGGGTGATGAAGCGCGACGTCCGCTTCCAGCTGAGGTTCGAGAGCTTCGCGCCGGCGACCCGGGCCGAGGCGGAAAAGCAGCTGAATGCGATCCTGGACGACCGCAAAAAGCACGGCGACCGGGTGTTCCTGGGCGTGGACTTTCCGCTGGGCTTCCCGCGCGGTCTGGCCGAGGCGCTGAAGCTGCCGGGCGCGCCCTGGCAGGCGGTCTGGGACTATCTGGACAAGATGGTCAAGGACAAGGCCGACAACACCAACAACCGCTTCGGCGTCGCTTCAGAGATCAACCGGCGCGCCACCGGCGGCCCCTTCCCGTTCTGGGGCTGCCCGCCGCGCGACACCCTGACCACCCTGCAGCCCAAGCGGCCCCACGACCACGGACCCGGCGACCTGCCGGAATTCCGCTTCGCCGATCAGGCGGTCAAGGGCGCCTCGATCTGGAAGCTCTATTACGCCGGGGCCATCGGCGGCCACGCGATCCTGGGCATTCCCCTGGTCAAGCGGCTGAAGAAGGCCAAGGGCGATGCGTTGAAGGTGTGGCCGTTCGAGACTGGCTGGAAGGCTGTGGCCGAGGCCGATCTGGAGGGCGTGCAGGCGCTGGCAGCCGAGGTGTCGCTGGCGCTGCAGCCGGTCACGCCTCAGCCCGGCGAGTCCAAGGAACTGGCCCAGGTGCGCGGCCTGGCCGAACGGGTGGCGCGGCTGGACGAGGCCGGCAAACTCGGCGCGGCCTTCGCGGCGCCCAAGGACATTCCGGAGGCCGAGGCAGCCGCCGCCGAACAGGAAGAAGGCTGGATCCTCAACCTGTGAGGATCAGCGCTCCGCCCGGTCCAGCAGCCAGAACCGCCCGACGAGCAGGGCCGCCGACAGGAAGCTGGCGATAACCACGGCCCACATGATGCCGGTCAGGCCCATGGCCTGACGCACCGCCAGGAACCAGCCGAGCGGCAGCATGACCACCGCATAGCTGGCGATGTGGGTGACGGCGGGGGCGAGCACGTCGGCGCGGGCCCTGAGCACCTGGGCGGCTGTCACCTGCACCGCGTCCGCCGCGAAGAACAGCGCGGCCAGCGCCAGGCCGGCGGCGGCTGTAGCGGTCAGAACCGCGTCTGAGCTGTAGGCCGCCGCGATCGGCGTGCGCAGAAGGTAGACGAGGACTCCCACGATCAGGCCGTAGGCGACGGCGGCGGCGAACCCCAGGACGGCGGCCCGGCGCACGCCCTCAGCGTCGCGCGCGCCGTAGGCATGGCCGACCAAAACGGCGGCGGCGGTCGACAGGCCCAGCGGCGCCATGAAGACGATGGCGGAGAGGTTCAGGATCACTGCCCATCCGGCCACGGTCAGGGCCCCGATCCAGCCGGCAACCACGTTCATGCCGGAGAAGGCGGCGGCCTCCACCAGCTGCGAGGTTCCCGCGCCATAGCCGAGGCGGCGCTGCTCGACGGCGGCGGCGTGGCCGTCGCTGGGAGGGTCATAGAGCCCCAGGGCGCGGGCCTGCTTCATGCGGAAGATGTAGATCAGGAAGACCACAGCCATGAAGCTGCGCGCGCCGAAGGTGGCGCAGGCCGCTCCCGCCGCGCCCAACGCCGGAATGCCGGAATGTCCGGGCACCAGCACAAGGTCGAAGGCCAGGTTGACGATGTTGGCCAGCCACATGACGTTCATGCTGACCGACGCCTTGCCGATCGCCTCCAGATAGAGGCCGGCGCAGGTCGAGATCAGCACCATCGGCAGGGACAGGGCGAAGATGCGCAGGGCCGGGGCCGAACCCTCGGCCAGGCCTGGCGCGAGGTGGAAACCGGCCAGCATGGCGGGTCCGAACAGCGCCAGTCCGGCGCCCGCGACCACGCCCAGCGCCAGCGCATAGCGCAGGCCGCGCCGCAGGACCCCGCCGGTCAGCTCCGGCTTTCCGGCGCCGATGTAGCGGGCGGTCATGACCTGCACGCCGGACAGGAAGCCGATCGAGGCGACGATGGCCACCGCCGGCAGGGTCCAGGCCAGCGCCTGGAAGCCCAGCTCGACGGCGGAATAGCGGCCCACGACCACCGCGTCGGTCAGGCCCATGGCCATGATGCCCAGGCGCGCGGCGGCGACCGGCCCGGTCAGGCGCAGCAGGGCCACTAAGTCACGGCGCCAGGGGTTCGAAGAAGAGGCAGACATCGGTCGTTCCAACTTGGGGTCAGGCGAGCCCGACCCCCAAGGAGGTCAGACCGCCGCTTTGAGGTCCAGGGCCCGGTCGTCGCGCAGGCGCTCGGCGATCAGGAAGGCAAGTTCCAGCGACTGCTCGGCGTTGAGCCGGGGGTCGCAGTGGGTGTGGTAGCGGTCCAGCAGGTCCGTCTCGGTCAGGGCGCGGGCCCCGCCCAGGCACTCGGTGACGTTCTGGCCGGTCATCTCGAAATGCACCCCGCCGGGATGCACCCCCTCGGCCTTGGCCACGTCGATGAAGGTTTTCACCTCCGACAGGATGCGGTCGAAGGGCCGCGTCTTGTAGCCGTTGCCGGCGGTCAGGGTGTTGCCGTGCATCGGGTCGGTGGCCCAGACCACGTTGCGGCCCTCGCGCTTGGTGGCGGCCATCAGGCGCGGCAGGCGGTCGGCGATCTTGTCCGAACCGAAGCGGCCGTAGAGGGTCAGCCTCCCGGCCTCGTTGGCCGGGCTGAGGGCGTCGATCAGGCGGATCAGCTCATCCGGCTCCAGCGTCGGGCCGACCTTCAGGCCGACGGGATTCTTGATGCCGCGCATGAACTCGATATGGGCGTGGTCCAGCTGGCGGGTGCGCTCGCCGATCCACAGCAGGTGGGCGGAGGTGTCGTACCAGTCGCCCGAGGTGGAATCGACGCGGGTCAGCGCCTCCTCGTAGCCCAGCAGCAGGGCTTCGTGGCTGGTGAAGAACTCCACCTGATGCATGCCCGGATGGGTGTTGGTATTGACGCCGATGGCGTCCATGAACGCCAGGGTCTCGGAGATCTTGTCGGTCAGGGCCTTGTAGCGAGCGCCCTGCGGGCTGTCGTCGACGAAGCCCAGGGTCCAGCGGTGGATGTTGTTGAGGTCCGCGTAGCCGCCGTTGGCGAAGGCGCGCAGCAGGTTCAGCGTCGAGGCCGACTGGCCGTACGCCTTCAGCAGCCGCTCCGGATCAGGGATGCGCTCGGCATCGGTGAAGCCCATGCCGTTGATGTTGTCGCCGCGATAGGACGGCAGAGTGACGTCGCCCTGGGTCTCCACGGGTGACGAGCGCGGCTTGGCGAACTGGCCTGCGATGCGGCCGACCTTCACCACCGGCTTGCCACCGGCGAACGTCAGCACGACCGCCATCTGCAGGATCAGGCGGAAGGTGTCGCGGATATTGTCCGCGGCGAATTCCTTGAAGCTCTCGGCGCAATCGCCACCCTGCAGCAGGAAGGCCTTGCCTTCCGACACCTGGGCCAGCAGCTCCTTCAGCCGGCGGGCTTCACCGGCGAACACCAGCGGCGGCATGGCGCGCAGGGTGGTTTCGACACGCGCCAGGGCGTCCGCATCCGGATAGTCGGACGGGATGTGCTTGGCGGGCTTGGCTCTCCAGGACGCGGGCGTCCAACGTTCAGTCATCTTCAGGCACTCGGTTTTGAGGCGCGGCTTTTAGCGCAAGGTGGGATTATTGGCAAAGTGAACCGGCTAGTGGCTGCGGGACAAGGCAGCGGTCCTCTCCGCAACGGCGATCATTTCGCAATGGGCGAAGTCGTCCAAGGTACCGTCACCAAAGGGAGCGTGTTCGGCTTGCAGCAAACAGTCGTCCTCGACGAATTTGAGCCAAACCTTTTCGCGTGCATCGAAAGCCCGAGCATCGTCCGACATCAACAGCTTGCGGAAGCGAGCTTCCTCGTTGTGAAGTCGGCTCTCCCAGACGGCGTACTCGATATTGCTGCAGGCTCGAATTTCCTGCGTGCCCCTAGAGGCGGCCCAACAGGCTTTTGCAGCACGTCCAATACAGGCTGTCGAGACACTGACAGGCGCAGATTTCGGGACACACTGTTCAACAGTGCGCTCCGCTCGTTGGCTTTCGGCTTTCGACCATGCTTTGGACTGGCCCAACGCGCTTTCCGATGCACCCGTGGCAAGCGCGATTGAAGCCAGCAGAGCCATGACGATCCTCATCGCTCACGCCATCTCCGGCCGCTTGTCGCGGATGGTGACCAGTTCCTCGGCCATGGTGGGGTGCAGCGCGCAGGTGTTGTCCCACTGAGCCTTGGTAACGCCCAGCTTCACGGCGATGGCCGCCATCTGGATCATCTCCGGCGCCTCGGGGCCGACGACGTGGCAGCCGAGAATCCGGTCGGTTTCGCCGTCGACCACCAGCTTCATCAGCACCTTCTCCTGGGCGCCGTAGAAGACCTCCTTCATCGGCCGGAACTTGGTCTGGTAGATGTCGACCTTCTTGAACTGGTGGCGGGCCTCGGTCTCGGTCAGGCCGACGCAGCCGATCGGAGGCTGGGAGAAGACGGCGGTAGCGACCAGCTCGTGGTCGAAGCTGGTGGGCTTCTCGCCGAACACGGTCTGCACGAAGGCGACCGCCTCACGGATGGCCACGGGCGCCAGGTTGATACGGTCGGTGACGTCGCCCACGGCGTAGATGTTGGGCACGCTGGTCTGGGAGAACTCATCGACGGCGATGGCGCCCTTGTCGTTGAGCTTCACCCCAGCCTTGTCCAGCCCGAGGCCCTCGACGTAGGGGATGCGGCCGGTAGCGAACATGACCTTCTCGGTGTGGCACTTCACGCCGTTGTCCATGTGGTTGATGTAACCGCCGTCGACCTTCTCGATGCGCTCGTGCTGGGTGCCGACCATCAGGCGGATGCCGCGCTTCTCGATCTCGTCGGAGATGTGCGAGCGGACGTCCTCGTCGAAGCCGCGCAGGATGTTGGGGCAGCGGTAGACCAGGGTGGTGTCGACCCCCAGGCCGTTGAAGATGCCGGCGAACTCGATGGCGATGTAGCCGCCGCCGACCACCATGATGCTCTTGGGCAGCTCCTCCAGATGGAAGGCCTCGTTGGAGGTGATGGCGTGCTCGATGCCCTCCAGCTCCTTGGGCACGGAGACCCAGCCGCCGGTGGCGATCAGGATGATCCTGGCGGTGACGGTCTTGTCCTTGCCGACCAGCTCCACGGTGTGGGCGTCCAGCAGGCGCGCCTTGGCGTGGACCAGATCGGCGCCCGCCTTGGCCAGGTTGGAGGCGTAGATGCCCGACAAGCGCCCGATCTCCACGTCCTTGGCCGACAGGAAGGTCTTCCAGTCGAACTGGCTGTCGATCTTGGACCAGCCGTAGCCCTCGGCCTCCTTGAACATGGAGGAGAATTCGGAGGCGTAGACCATGAACTTCTTGGGCACGCAGCCGCGGATCACGCA
>CAIYVC010000093.1 GCA_903929535.1 uncultured Caulobacteraceae bacterium
CCTGCACCGGTTCGCCGGTGCAGGGCGCGACTGCTTTGATGCGGCGCTCAACTATCCGGCGCCCGGTACTGAACCCAACGAGATTTCCATGTCCAAGTCGCCTCCCCGTTTGATCTTCACCGTGACGCCGCACGAAGGCGGCTGGGCGGTCGAGCACGACGGCGCCTATTCGGACATGTCCGGATCGCGCGACGAGGTGATGGCCTCGGCGTCGCGCCGCGCGCGCGAAGTCAGCGCCGCCGGCGGCCTGACCCAGGTCGTGATCAAGGGCGAACCCCGCTTCTTCACCGGCGCCCGCTAAGGCCTAACGTCGTGGCGGGTCTTAAGGACAAGCGCGGCTTCATTGACAAGGACCGGCTGGACCTGTCCGAGCGCCAGGCCGTCGAATACTGGATGAAACGCTGGGGCGTCACGCGCGACCAGCTGACCGCAGCGCACCGCAAGGTCGGACGCCTGGTCAAGGACATCGCCGCGGAACTCGGCAAGAAGCGCTAAATCCAAAAGGGGCCAAGCCCCAAAAAGGGAAAGGGCGCAACCGGCTCGAATCGGCTGCGCCCTATCGGTCGCGGCGGTTCTCGGCCTTACGGCAGAGGGGCCGCTACCCAGCAACTATGCCACAATGCTGCACCTGCGCTGTACCCGCGGCGCCACACCGGCAAGTTTATCTTTATCGGCCCGGAAACTAGGCGATCTCGTGCTCGCTCGGGGCCAGGGCGATCGCTTGACGCAGGGCCTCCAGCAGGCTCCGCTCGTCGGCCTTGCCCGTGCCGGCGATGTCGAAGGCGGTCCCGTGGTCGACCGAGGTGCGCACCACCGGCAGGCCGATGGTGATGTTTACCCCCGCCTCGATGCCCATCACCTTGACCGGGCCGTGGCCTTGATCGTGATACATGGCCACCACGAGGTCGAAGTCGCCCCGCGCGGCGCGGAAGAACAGGGTGTCGGCCGGTAGCGGCCCCTCTACGTTCCAGCCCTTCGCTTGGCAGCGCTCCACCGCCGGGATGATCTTCTCCTCCTCCTCGCCGTGGCCGAACAGGCCGTTCTCTCCGGCGTGGGGATTGATGCCGCAGACCCCGATGCGCGGCTGGGCGATGCCCGCCTTGACCAGAGTGGCGTGACCGCGCGCGATGGTGCGCTCCACCAGCCCCGGCTCGATTTTGGCGATGGCGTCCAGCAGGCCGATGTGGACGGTGACGTGGACCACCCGCAGGTTCGGCGCGGTCAGCATCATCGACACTTCGGGAATGCCGCAGAGCTCGGCCAGCAGCTCGGTGTGGCCGGGATAGATGTGACCGCCCGCGTGCAGGGCTTCCTTGTTAATCGGCGCGGTGCAGATGGCTCCGACCTCGCCGGCCATGGCCAACTCCACGGCCCTGGCGATGTACCGGTAGGAGCCGTCGCCGGCCACGGCGGAGAGCTTGCCGAACGGCAGGTCGGCGGGGATCAGATCGAGGTCGACGCAATCCACCACGCCGGGGACGAAGCGCGCGCCCTGCACACCCTGGACGGCGTTGACGGTCAGCGAGGACAGGCCGGAAATCTCCGCCGCCTGGCGCAGCCGTCTGGCGTCGCCCACCACCAGCGGGCGGCAGCGGTCGTAGAGCTCGGCGTGGGCCAGAGCCTTGACGATGATTTCGGGACCGACACCGGCGGCGTCTCCCATGGTGATGGCGATGATCGGACGGTTCATGGAGGCGGCAATGCCCCCGAAACACCCTTCGGCGCAAGAGGCAGGGCGCGCAAAGCCTCGACGCAGCGCACCAAGCTCAAGGGATCGCCGAAAGCGCCGGCCTTGGTGATCACCGGCAGGTCGTTGTCCTCCAGGCTCGACAGGGGAATGCCAGGCTCCACCTCCCGTTGCAGCTTCAGACTGTGGCCGCCGGCCGCTTCCAACAGGCTGCGGGCCGTTTCCCCGCCGGTGGCCGCCAGGGCGCCGAAGCGCGACAGCTGCGGCCCGATCAGCTTGCCGAGCGCCGCCGCCAAACGGGAGCCATTGGCCGGATCGACCGGCGCCTCGGGATCGATGGCCGCCACCACCACGTCCTTGCCGGGCTTGCCGATGGCCGCCACCAGGCTGCGCGAGGCGGGCCGCCATCCGGGCCCGCCGGGGCCTTCCAGCAGCACCGCGGGCGAGATGCGGATCGCAATCACGCCGGGATCGCGCCCGAGCTCCTCCAACTGACGCCGCGACACGCTGGAGGCCGACCCTGCCACCACCAGGATCGGTCCAGGGCCGCGCTGGGGCACGGGAGCGGGCGCGTAGGGGCGCGGCGACAGGGCGGCGGCCAGGGGAATGGCCATGCCTCCGGACCCGGCCCAGACCGCACCGGGCATCGTCAGGCCTGCGGCTGTGATGGCGGCCAAGTCCGCCTCCGTCTCCGCGTCGCAGATCAGAGCCTTGGCGCCCTGCGCCACCGCGTCTCGCAAGGCGGCGGCCAGGTCCGCGCCGCGCACGGCGGCCAGGGGAATCTCAACAGTCTCAAGTCCCGCTGAGGCCAGCATGGCGCTCAGATCCGCCTGGCCATGGCCCTCATGACGCCAGATCTCGGTCTCGCTGAGCGGCGCGCCGCGCACGAACACCTCGCCGCCCCAGACCGTGCGGCCCATGACCGGATAGGCCGGGCAGACGATGACGAAGGCGCCCTCCCCCGCGATCTGCAGGGTCGCCGCCAGCTCGGCTCCGATATGGCCGCGCAGGGTGGAGTCGATCTTTCGGTAGAGGACCGCGCCGGGCGCCAACAGACCCTTCGCGGCCAGGGTCGCGGCTCGCGCCTGATCCTGTGTCTGCTGGCGGGTGTCCAGGTCTACGGCCAGGGCTTCGACCGGCGTCTGGGCGCAGGCGGCGTCGAGGCAGACCCGCGCCTGCAATCCTGCCTTGGCGCAGGCGACCGCGCAGTCAGCGGCGCCCGACAGATCGTCGGCCAGGATCAGGATTGTCGTCGCCGTCACGGACGGACTTCTGCCGGCTCCACGGCGACCATCGTTGCCGCCGACGTCTCGGCGAAGTCGGCCATCACCGGATCGGCCACTTCCTTGACCCCGACCCGTCCAGCCCACCAGGCGGTGACCAGGGGCGTGAAGATGGCGGTGACGATGATTGAGGCCACAACCATCACGGTCGCGCTCTTGGCCGCCTCGGCGTAGACGGGGTTGGCGGCGGCCACCAGGGTCGGCACCACCGCGGCGGTGCCGGCGGTGGAGGCGGCGGCGACGCCGGCCAGTCCTGTGCCCCCCGTCAGCCTGTCGGACAGCCATAGCACCGGGCCGCTGAAGCCGATCACCAGGGCCCCGAGCAGCACGCCCGTCACCCCGGCTTCGAGCACGTGATGCAGGTCCAGGGTGTTGCCCAGGCCGAAGGCGAAGAAGGGGATCATGATCGGGATCGCCGGCTTCAGGAAATCGCGCAGCTCATGGTCCAGATTGCCCAGAACGAGGCCGATCAGCAGGGGCAGCAGGCTGCCCACCAGCACCGGCCAGGGGAAGGCCGACAGGCCCGCCACGCCCAGCGTGATCATGGTCAGGAACGGCCCGGCCTCGATGCTCATCACCGAATAGGCCGCAGCGTCCTGGGGCCGGCCATAGCGGCCCATCAGCGCCATGTAGAGACCGCCGTTGGTGTCGTTGATGGCGGCCACCACCGCCAGGGTCGACAGGCCGGCGAACATGCCCGACCGGATCGGCGTCTCATGCAGGAAATGGCCGACGATCACGCCGCAGATGATGCCCACCAGCATCTTGCCCGCCAGCAGAGCCCCGCCCTTCTTGAGGATGTAGGGCGTGGTGCGCACGTCGATGGACGCGCCCATGCAGAAGTAGAAGACCGCCAGCACCGGCAGCGAGCCGGTCATCAGGGCGTTGGTGAAGGAGCCGAAGAACTTGCCGGCGTTTGGTGTGAAGGTCGCCACCATCGCGCCCAGCAGCAGTGGCACGAGCATCATCCCGCCCGGTACGCGCTCTATGGCGCGCTTGATCTTCATTCGTCCCATGGGTTGGATTTATAGCGGTCGGGCGCGGCGACGCTACCTTCTTCCTCGGGAGGCGGTTCTCGGCAAGTTTCCCGAAGCGATGGATCGACCGGGCTCCGCCATGCCGGGAGGCGGGCTGTCTGCTATTCGGCCTGCTTCTTCAAAAAGAACAAGGCGACCAGGCTGATGAGAGCGGTAGCGCTGAGATAAAGGCCTACCGAAGCCAGTCCGGCATGGGCAGCGAGGTAGGTGGTGGCGAACGGGGTCAGGCCGCCGCCGATGATGCCCCCGACATTGAAGGCCATAGAGGCGCCGGTGTAGCGCACCCGGGCCGGGAACAGTCCGGGTAGGAAGGCGCCGAGCGGGCCGTAGATGAAGCCCATCATGAGCAGGCAGAGCGACAGGAAGGCCCAGATCAGCAGGAGCGACCCAGACCCCATCATCGGCTGCAGGACAAGGCCCGCGAGGGCAGTCAGGACGCAGCCCCACATCAGCACGCGGCGCGGCGTGGTCCGGTCGCCCCAGACCCCGGCCCACAGGATGCCCAGGGCCATGAAGCCGATGGCGGCCAGCTGCACGCCCAGGAAGACCTGACGGCTGTAGTGCAGAGGGCCGGTCCCGTAACCGAGGGCGAAGGCGGTGGCGAGGTAGAAGTTGGCGAAGGTGCAGACCACCGCGAAGGTGCCGCAGATCGTCTGCAGCGGGTAATGGGTCATCACCTCAAGCAGCGGCACCTCGGGCGGCGGCGCCTCGGCCAGCGCACGGGCGAAGGCGGGTGTTTCGGTCAGCTTGAGCCGGACCCACAGTCCCACGCCCACCAGCAGGCTGGAGGCCAGAAAGGGCAGCCGCCAGCCCCATTCCTTGAACTGATCCGGCGTCAGCAGCACGCCCAGCAGCAGGAACAGACCGTTGGCGGCGATGAAGCCCACCGGAGCCCCCAGCTGCGGGAACATGCCGTAGCGCGCCTTGAAGCCCGGCGGCGCGTTCTCCACCGCCAGCAGGGTTGCTCCGCCCCATTCGCCGCCCAGGCCGAAGCCCTGGCCGAACCGCAGCACGCACAGCAGCGCCGGAGCGAGCCAGCCGGCGGCGGCGTAAGAAGGCAGGAAGCCGATCGCCACGGTCGAAGCGCCCATCAGCATCAGCGAAGCCACCAGGGTCGACTTGCGGCCAATGCGGTCGCCGAAGTGGCCGAACACGCTGGCGCCCAGCGGGCGGGCGATGAAGGCGATGGCGAAGGTGGAATAGGACAGCAGCAGCTGGCTGGTCGGGGACGCCGCCGGGAAAAACATTGGGCCAAACACGATCGAGGCCGCAGTGGCGTAGATGTAGAAGTCGTAGAACTCCACCGACGTGCCCACCAGGCTCGCCGCCAGGATGCGCCTGGCGCTCGGCGGCGCGGCGTCCGATTTCTTGAGCATTGACTAGGTCTCCCCCACAGCAGGGCTAGGCCCTGAAGGCCCGGGCGGTCAAGCCTAGCCGTCCCCCAGCGTCAGTTCGCTCGCCGCGGCGGGAGCCCCCATGGCCCTGGCCAGGGCCGGCGCGCGTCCCGCGCCCTCCGCGCCGAACCGGCGGCGCATGCGGTCGAGGTAGACGTAGATCACCGGGGTCGAGAACAGGGTCAGAGCTTGGGACACGATCAGACCTCCGACGATGGCCCAACCGAGGGGTTGGCGGAACTCCGAGCCCGTGCCGTGGCCCAGGATCATCGGCACACCGCCCAGGAAGGCGCAGGCGGTGGTCATCAGGATCGGACGAAGACGCTGGTGGGAGGCCTGAACGACAGCCTCCTCCGGGCCCATACCCTCTTCGCGCTCCAGCTTCAGGGCGACGTCGACGATCATGATCCCGTTCTTCTTCACGATGCCGATCAGCAGGATGATCGCGATGATGCCGATGACGTTGAGCTCCTGACCCGCCGCCCGCAGCGCCAGCAGCGCCCCCAGGCCCGCCGAGGGCAGGGTGGAGAGGATGGTCAGCGGGTGGATGTAGCTCTCATAGAGGAC
>CAIYVC010000094.1 GCA_903929535.1 uncultured Caulobacteraceae bacterium
CGTCAGGGTGTCGGTGTCCGCCTTCTCCTTGATCATGACCTTGAGGCCGGAGGTGGTGAACTTCAGGTAGATGTTGGGGAAGTCGGCCAGGGCGAAGAAGTCCTTGGCGTCGTTGTAAGGAGGGCCGTCGGCGACCGGCGGGCGGCCGATGTGGTCGATCACCAGGGGCACCGTCGGGAAGCGCTTGAGGATGACCTTCATCTGCTCAAGATAGACCCCGGTGGCGTTCATGTTGGTGGCCACCGAAATGCCGAGCTCGGCGGCGCATTCCCACGCCGGCATGGTTTCGGGAGCATCCAGCGCCAGCCACGGTTCCTTGATGGTGCTGCCCTTGGCGTAGATGCGCATGCCGGTCATGCCGCGGCTGTACCAGTAGCGCATGCGCTCGGGCGCGTCGGGCTGGGTGATGTTGACCGAGAACACCCCGGTCATCAGGTCCGGGTGGGCGGCGACCATGTCCGCCACATAGTCGTTGTTGAAGCCGTAGGTGGTCGACGAATGCACCATGGCCGCCTTGTGGACGCCCGCATCCTTCATCTGGGCGATGTACTCGTCCATGTCGACCGAATGGTCTTCGGACCAGTCCGAGCGTTTGCCGCCGATCGGCGTCACCGGATACTTGGCGGTGTCCTTGGAGACGATGTGCGGGTGGATGTCGATGATTTTCAAAGTCATGCGGGGAGCCTTCGATAAAGTCGGTATGGGGATGGATTTCTAGAGATTGATGTTCAGGAACAGGTCGTCGACGTCCATCATCTTCGGGATCAGCTTCTGCTGATAGGCGTAGAGGATCATCGTCTCGATGCTCTTGCGGTTGACGTCCAGCCCATAGGGCAGCGGATCGCGGCCGACCGTCTTGGTTTGCGCCAAAAGGCGCTTGTCGACCTTCCCGTCCAGCTCGCCGGCGTGCAGCTTCTTGAGCCAGATTTCCTTGGCCGCCTCCATCGCGTCGAACAGCGAGCGGGCCACCCACGGGTGTTCCTTCAGGATCGAGTCCTTGATCACCAGGGTCGAGTGCATGGGATAGATGCCGGTGCGCTCGTACCATTCGGCGCCAAGGGCGTCAGGGTCGTCGAACAGCTCGCGGTAGGTCGCGGTCTCGGCGCGGTCCTTGGCTTCCCAGCCCTCGCCCGGCTTGCCTTCGCGGCCGATACCGGCGTTGGCGGCGAAGCCGGCCTGGATCTCGCCCGAGGCCATCATCGAGGCCAGCGACTTGCCTTCCGGCACGTGGGAGACGTTGGCCGGCAGCTTGAGCTGCTCGACGTGCTCCTCGTCGTCGACCACCCAGTTCACCTTGGAATCGTCGACGTCGTACTCGTTGATCAGGATGCCGCGGGTCCACAGGCCCGTGGTCACCGAATAGGCCCGCACGCCCGCCTTCTTGCCCTCCAGGTCCTTCGGCTCCTTGATCCCGGCGTCGGGCCGGATCATGAGGCCCGCATGGTGGAACCGGCGCTCGAAGAAGACCGGGATGGCGGTGAAGGGCGCGCCATAGGCCTTGGCGATGATGTAGGTGGTCGGCGCCAGCTCACAGACGTCGTAGGCCACCTCGCGCACCATCCGGCGGAAGGCCAGAATTTGCGGATTCACGTCGATGAATTCCGGCTCGATGCCCTTGGCCTTGACCTCGCCGGTCTTGAAGGCGGTGGTCCAGCCATGCGAGCGCAGGGCCGTGGTGAGATGCAGGGGTTTCGAGTCAGACAAGGAACTTCTCCAAAGAAAGAGGTCTCAAGATAGTCGGCCTCAGAAGCGGCCGGGC
>CAIYVC010000095.1 GCA_903929535.1 uncultured Caulobacteraceae bacterium
CGCCGCCGGCGTGGTCTGCTACCTCGGCGCGGTGTGGCTCAAGAAGATCTTCAAGTACGACGACAGCCTGGACGCCTTCGGCGTGCACTGCATCGGCGGCATCCTTGGGGCCCTTCTGACCGGCGTCTTTGCCTCGGAAGCCATCAACCCGCTGTCCAAGGGCCACAACATCGTGACCCAGGCCATCGGCGTCCTGGCGACCCTGGTCATCTCGGGCGTCGGCACTCTGGTCATCCTCACCATCTGCAAGTTCACCACCGGTGTGCGGGTGTCTGCGGAAGCCGAAATCGAAGGCCTGGATCTGTCTCAGCACGGCGAGTCCCTGCACGAGCACTAAGACCCAAGCCTCAACGGCAAGCACTAACGGCGGGGGCCCTTCGGGGCCCCCGTTTCGTTTTCTACGTCATCCCAAGGCTTGTCCTTGGGATCCAGCCATGTTGCGGTTGGAGCTGCTGGGTCCCCGGAACAAGTCCGGGGATGACGGCCTAGCTAAGCGTGCAGGCCTTGACCCACCACGCTGGGTGGGCGGTCTGCAGGCGCGCCGCCAGGGCCTCGGCCTCGGCCCGGCTGGCGCACAGGCAGAAGCAGGTCGCGCCCGATCCCGACATGCGGGTCAGCAGGCTCTCGGGCGCGGCGGCCAGGGTGTCCAGGGCCTCGCCGATGCGCGGCTCCAGCTTGAGGGCGGGCGGCTCCAGATCGTTGCGGCAGGCGGCCAGCCAGGCGGCGGCTTCGGCGACCGTGTTCATCACCGGCGCGGCAGGCAGGTCGGCGCCCCCTGGAGCGCCGCCGGCGTCATAGGCCCGGTAGACCGCGCCCGTCGGGGAAGGCACGCCCGGATTGACCAACACCGCCGGCAGGGGCGGCATGGCGGGGGCCGGCGACAGCAGTTCTCCCCTGCCCTGGGCGGTCAGCATCCGTCCGCGCAGGCAGGCGGCGCCGTCGGCTCCGATCTCGGCGGCGATGGTCTCCAGTCGGCCCTCGTCGAAACCCAGGCCCAACATCGTGTTCAGCAGCCGCAACGCCGCGCCCGCGTCGCTGGAGCCGCCGCCCAGCCCCGCCGCGATCGGTAGGGCCTTGGTCAGAACAAGACGCGCCCCCGCATCGGGCCGCCCGCCGTGAGCCAGCAGGGCCCGCGCCGCGCGCAGCACGAGGTTGTCGTCCTCTGCGGACAGGCCCGCGCCGAACGGACCCCCGATGGCCAGCGACAGGCGGTCGGCAGGCTGCGCTGTAACCTCGTCGCCGACATCGGCGAAGGCCATCAGGCTGGCGATCGGGTGATAGCCGTCCGGAGTGGGCGGTGCGACGTGAAGGTAGAGATTGACCTTGGCCGCGGCGAAAGCCGTGTGGGTCAAGAGGCCGTGCCCTTGGCCGGCGGCCCGCCCATCAAGCCGGACGCCAGCTTCTGCTGCACCGAGCTTTTGAGTTCAGCCGTAGGACTCAGGGTCAGCACCCGGCTCCATTGATACTGAGCCTCTGTCTTGCGCCCGATCCGCCAGTAGGCGTCGCCCAGGTGGTCGGTGATCTCGGCGCTGACGGGGCTGAGGGAAACGGCCCGCTCCAGCCGCAGCACGGCGGTCTTGAAGTCGCCCTGGCTGTAGTAGGCCCAGCCCAGGCTGTCGGCGATCTCGCCGGAATCCGGCTGCGCCAGATAGGCCTTCTGCAGCATGCCCATCGCCTGTTGCAGCTTCTCGCCGCGCACCACCCAGGAGTAGCCGAGGTAGTTGAGCACGTCCGGCTCGTCCGGGCGCATGGTCAGGGCCTTGAGCAGATCCTTCTCGGCTTCCGGCCAGTGGCCGGCGCGGTCCAGCGAGGTGCCGCGCTCGAAATACAGAGCCCAGTCCGCGTTGGAGGCGCCCGACGCGATCACCTTGTCCAGCACCGTCACGGCTTCGGCGTAGCGATTGGTGGCGCGCAGCAGATCCGCCTCGGTGATGAGGGCCTCGCGGTTGTCCGGCTGGGTCTTGATCAGGTCCTGGGTCAGCTTCAGGGCCGTGTCGTTGTCGCCTTCGGCCTGATAGCTGGCGACGATCCGCTGGCGCGCCTCGGGCCAGGCGGGGGACGCGGTGTTCACATGGGCATAGGCGTCACGGGCGAACTGATGCTGATCGGACGAGGCGCGGATGTCGCCCAGCAGCACCCAGGCGTCGTCCCGCGTCGGATCGAGCTTCAGCGCCAGACGCAGATAGACCTCGCCCTCGTTGATCTGCTTGTCCACCAGGGCCAGCTCGGCGGCGGCGGTCAGGGACTTGGCGGCGCCCTGCTTCAAGTTGAGCATCTGGGGCGGCCGCTTGCCGGCGGTGGCGCGAGCCAGAGAAATCTTGATGTCGCGGTTGTTGGGCATCCGCTTCAGGGCGCTGGTGTAGAGTTCCACCGCGTCCTTGGTCCGGCTGCGCCGTTCCAGGAAGCCGCCGTAGGAGTCGATGTAGAGCACGCCTAGCTGCGGATTGGTGGCCAGAGCCTTCAGCACCGTCTCGGCCTCGTCGTAGCGCTTGGCCCGCTCCAGCAGAGCCGCCTGGCCTTCCTGAGCCGCCAGACGGCGCAGGCGCGGCGTGGGTCCGTCCGGCATCGCCACCGCGCGGTCCGCGTCGCCGGCCGCCGCCGCGACCCAGGGCCGGATCAGGGTCAGACCGGCGGCGAAAGCGGCCCCGCCGCCCGGAGCGATCAGGGCCTCGTTGGCTTCCTTGTTGTGACCGGAGGCGAAGTAATCGACCGCGCGCACCAGCCGGGCCAGGCGTTGCGGCATCGAGGCGGGGGTGGCGTCCGGCGCGGGCAGCAGATCGGCGGCCTTGTCGATATCGCCGGCCATGACGGCGGCCTCGAAGGCCTTCTCGCGGATCAGCGCCTGATCGACGGCGTTCTGGTCCGACGCGCCCTGAGCGGCGCGGGCGAAATAGCGGGCGGCTTCCTCGGGGCGTCCGCCGCGCAGGGCGGCCTCGCCGGCCAGGAAGAGGCCGTAGTTGGAGGCGTTGGCGTCCTGCAGCGGAATGGATGCGGGCGGCGGCGGCTGCACCGCGACGCCGGTTCCGGTCGGCAGAGTAGCGCAGCCGGCCAGGGCGAGGCCCGCCAGGGGCACGGCGGCCAGCAGCAGCCTGTTGAGCGTCAGTCTCTCGAACGTCAGTCGGGGGGCGTTGGACATGGAGCGCACGTTCCGTCGTTTCCAGCCGGGGATCAAGGGCGCCGGCAGCTTGACCTTCCGGCCAAGGCGAATCTTGGGCGGTCTACATATTCGGATAGTTGGGTCCGCCCGAGCCTTCCGGCGGGGTCCAGTCGATGTTCTGGGACGGATCCTTGATGTCGCAGGTTTTACAATGGACGCAGTTCTGGGCATTGACGACGAAGGTTGGCTCGCCCTGCTTGTCCACCACTTCATAGACCCCCGCCGGGCAGTAGAGCTGCGCCGGCTCGGCGTAGAGGGGCAGGTTGACGGCGATGGGGATGGACGGATCGCGCAGCTTCAGATGGCTGGGCTGATCCTCGTCGTGGTTGGTGTTCGACACATAGACCGACGACAGCTTGTCGAACGACAGCACCCCGTCCGGCTTGGGATAGTCGATCGGCGCGAAGTCGCGGGCCAACCCGGTGGCCTCGGCGTCGCTCTTGCCGTGCTTCAGCGTGCCCCAGGGCGACCAGCCGCCGGTCAGGGCGTTGATCCACAGGTCGACGCCGGTCAGCAGCACGCCGCCCAGCAGAGTGCCGAAACGCGACCACAGGGGCTTGGCGTTGCGCACCATCTTCAGGTCGCGTTGCACCCAGGAGGCCTCGTAGGCCGCTTCGTAGGCGCTCAGGACATCGCCGCCACGGCCCGCCTGCAGGGCCTCGAACGCCGCCTCCGCCGCCAGCATCCCGGTCTTCATGGCGTTGTGGCTGCCCTTGATGCGCGGCAGATTCACGAACCCCGCCGAGCAGCCGATCAGGGCGCCGCCAGGGAAGGCCAGCTTGGGCACCGACTGCAGGCCACCCTCGGTGATGGCGCGGGCGCCGTAGGAGACGCGGGTCCCGCCCTCGATATGCTGACGGATCGCCCGGTGATGCTTCAGCCGCTGGAACTCATCGAACGGCGACAGATAGGGGTTGGAGTAGTTCAGGTGCGTCACCAGACCCACGGCCACATAGCGGTCGCCGAAATGGTAGACGAAGGAGCCGCCGCCGACGTCGTTCGCCAGCGGCCAGCCGAACGAATGCTGCACCAGCCCCGGCTTGAACCGCTCGGAGGGCACCTGCCACAGCTCCTTGATCCCCAGGCCGTACTTCTGCGGCTCGCGGCCCTCGCATAGGCCGTATTTCGCCTGGATCTGCTTGGCCAGGGAGCCGCGCGCGCCCTCGGCGATCAGCACATAGCGCCCGTTGATCTCCATGCCGGGCTGGTAGTCCGGCTTGTGCTCGCCATCCTTGGCCACGCCGAACACCCCGGCGACCACGCCGCGCAGGGCGCCGTCATCGTTGTAGAGGGCCTCCGATGCGGCGAAGCCGGGATAGACCTCCACGCCCAGCGCCTCGGCCTCGGCGGCCAGCCAGCGGCAGAGGTTGGCGAGCGAGGCGATATAGGTCCCGTGGTTGGACATGAAGCCGGGCTTGGGCAGCGCCGACAGATCCCATTCGCTGTCGGGCTTCAGCAACAGGTATCGGTCCTCGCTGACCGGCGTCTCCAGCGGCGCGCCCTTGGCCTGCCAGTCGGGGATCAGCTCATTGAGGGCGCGCGGATCGATCACGGCGCCGGACAGGATATGGGCGCCGACCTCCGAGCCCTTTTCCAGCACGGCCACGGAAACCTCCGCGCCCGCCGCGGTGGCCAGCTGCTTCAGCCGGATCGCAGCGGACAGGCCTGCCGGGCCGCCCCCGACGATGACAACGTCATAGTCCATGGCTTCACGGGCGGGGACTTCCTGCGCGTCGGTCATGGTCATTCGGTCTCCGCGGCATTGAACGCCGGGCCGGTTTATCCGAAGCTGGCGAGGGAGGGGTCAAGAAAAACCGCTCTCTCATCCTAATGGACCCCGTGAACGCCGTTTCCGACGCCTCCGACGCCCGCGCTATCGAAAGCCTGCTCGCCTTCTGGAGCGACGCGGGCGCCGACGCGATGCTGCGCGAGAGCCCGGTGGACCGCATCGCCGAAGGTCAGCGGGCGCCGCCCAAGCCCGCCGCCCCGGCGCGCGGCGCCGTCGCCGCCCAAGCCCCCCAGCCCGCTCGCGCTGGACCTGAAACCACCGCCGCCGTCGCCGACGCCAAACGCCTTGCCGCCGAAGCGCCCGATCTCGCCGCCCTGGAAGCCACCATCGCCGCCTTCGACGGCTGCGGACTGAAATTCGAGGGCGCCAAGCGCGCCGTCTTCTCGCGCGGCAATCCCGAGGGGCCGCTGATGATCATCGGCGAGGGCCCGGGCGCGGACGAGGACAGCCAGGGCGCGCCCTTCGTCGGCCGCGCGGGCAAGCTGTTGGACCGGATGCTCAAGGCGGCGGACCTGGAGGGCCGCGTGTTCATCACCAACACCGTCTTCTGGCGCCCGCCCGGCAACCGCACGCCGACCCTGGCCGAACAGCTAGCGTGCCGGCCCTTCCTGGAGCGGGCCATCGCCCTGGTGAAACCGCGCCTGCTGCTGCTGGCCGGCGGCGCCTCGGCCAAGTCGATGCTGGGCCGCGAGGAAGGCATCCTGTCGCTGCGCGGGCGCTGGTTTGATTGGAAGTCGGAGGATGAGGCGATGGAGATACCGGCCATGCCGACCCTGCATCCCGCCTTCCTGCTGCGTCAGCCGGGGGCCAAGAAGCGCGCCTGGCAGGACCTCCTGACCCTCACCGAGCGTCTAGACCGCCCCGACCGGCCGAAAGACTAGCGCGCGAACCTGATCCGGCGACCTACCGGCGCGCCGGAACCCGCCGCGTAGAGGCTTCTGGGGATCAGCACCGTCTTCGGCCCCTTGGCGCCGAACGGCCAGCGCCCCGGCTTGGCGGTCCACCAGCCAGCCTCCCCGGAATGGCTGCGGACATGGTCGAGCACCGCATTCTCCCACCTGAGCGGCGGCGTCGTCTTGGCGTCCAGGATCAGCAGCCAGTCGCCCTTGGCCAGAGCGCAGCCTTGGGCGATGCCCTCGGGTCCGGCGGACTTGATGATGCGAGCGCCCGCGTCGTCGGCGATCTCCAGGGTCTGGTCGCTGGAGCCGGCGTCCACCACGATCACCTCGCGCACCAGGGCGTCGACGGCTGCCGCCACCAGCGCTCCCATCACATCGCCCAGGGTCCGCTCGTCGTTATGGGTTGAGATCACCACGGAGATCATGGGGCCGCATCAAGCCCGGCGCGGCGATTGGGTCAAGGCGGTGAGGCCGACGCTCTTAATGTTCTTGAAATGTTCTCACGCCGCTTCTAGCGTGGCGGCATGCCCGCCTCCGCCAAATCCCCGCCCGCCCCCAACGGCCGCGGCGCCCAGACCAACGCCACCGGACGCTTCGAAAGCCTGACGCACGAACACTTCGACGACGGCTGGACCGATGCCGACGCTCAGCCGGTCAAGCTGAAGACCACCCTGTCGATCGACCGGGCGCGCACCATCATCAGCCGCAACGACAGCCCCGACATCGGTTTCGACCGCTCGATCAATCCCTACCGGGGCTGCGAGCACGGCTGCATCTATTGTTTCGCGCGGCCGACCCACGCCTATCTGGGCCTGTCGCCGGGCCTGGATTTCGAGAGCCAGCTCTATTTCAAGCCGGAAGCGGCCAAGCTGCTGGCACGCGAACTCAGCCGGCCCAAATATGTCTGCGAACGCATACAGCTGGGCGCCAACACTGACCCCTATCAGCCGATCGAGCGGCGTCTGCGCGTCACCCGCGGGGTGCTGGAGACCCTGGAGAGATTCAGACACCCGGTCGGCATCACCACCAAGAACGCCATGATCACCCGCGACGCCGACATCCTGGGCCGCATGGGACGGGCGCGGCTGGCGATGTGCTCGATGTCGATCACCACCCTGGACCGCAAGCTGGCCCGGGCCATGGAGCCGCGCGCCTCAACCCCCGAGCGACGGATGGAGGCGATCCGGATCATGACCGAAGCCGGGCTGCCGATGGCGGTCAGTTTCGCCCCGGTGATCCCCGGCCTGAACGATCACGAGCTTGAGTCGGTGCTGCGCCGTGCGGCCGAAGCCGGCGCCCGGACCGCCCATTTCACGGTCTTGAGGCTGCCTCTGGAAATCAAGGAGCTGTTTCGCGAATGGCTTGAAGCCGAGCGTCCGGACCGGGCGTCCAGGGTCATGTCGCTGGTGCGCCAGATGCGCGGCGGCAAGGACTACGATTCCGAATGGGGCAGGCGTATGAAGGGCGAAGGCCCGGTCGCGGAGCTGATTTCGACGCGATTCAAGGCCGCGTGCAGGCGTTTTGGGCTCAATCAGGAACGGATCACGCTGGAAACCGGCCAATTCGCAATCCCGCCAAAAGCCGGGGATCAATTGCCCTTGTTTTGACGTTTATCAAAACTTGAGCGGGTGCTTCGCCTTGATTGCAACATCAGGGTCCGGCACGGCTACGCTTAACTGCCAACTGCAATGCACCAATCCCGGTTTGTGGCGTTTTGGAAATCAATGCGCCACGTTCGGGCGTCACCAAAACCCGGCAATCTGCCCTGATCTGGCCAGAGGATACGAATGCCTGAGACTCGATCGGGGAAAATTGGTCCCGACCACCAACTGACCTACCGCAAGAAAAGTCCCATGCGGCTGGCGCTCGCCATAGCCGGCGTGGCCGTGATCGCCGTAGCCGTGGGCTTCGGCCTGACCCATCTGGGCAAGCCCGCTGGACCGGGCGGTCCTGGCGGGCCCGGAGGCCCCGGCGGTCCGGGCGGCGGTCCTCCCGGTGGCGGCGGCGGCAGAGGCGGCGGACGCGGCGGTTTCGGCGGACGCAACGCCATCACCGTGGGCACGGCTCCCGTGACCATCACCAACATCCCCATCCAGCTGGACGCCCTGGGCACCGTGACTCCGCCTGTGACCGCGACCATCGTCTCGCGCATCGGCGGTCAGCTGATGGCTGTCTATTTCACTGAGGGTCAGATGGTGAAGAAGGGCCAGAAGCTGGCCCAGATCGACCCGCGCCCCTATCAGGTGGCGCTGGAACAGGTGCAGGGCACCGAGGCCCGCGACCAGGCGGCCCTGGCCGACGCGCGGCTGGACCTGCAACGCTACCAGACCCTGCTCGCGCAGAACTCCATCGCCAAGCAGCAGGTCGACACCCAGGCGGCCCTGGTCAAGCAGGACGAGGGAGTAGTCAAGACCGACAAGGCTTCGGTCGACAACGCCCGACTGAACCTCAACTACACCACCGTCACAGCGCCGGTGGCCGGCCGCGTCGGCCTGCGTCTGGTGGACGTGGGCAACTACATCGCCGCCGGGTCCGCCACGGGCCTGGTGGTCATCACCCAGGTCAACCCGATCGACATCGTCTTCACCGTGCCCGAAGACAACGTGCCCCAGATCACCAAGCGTCAACGCAGCGGCATGCCCCTGCCGGTGACCGCCTTCAACCGCAGCGGCGGCGAGACCCTGGGTCAGGGGACCCTGTCGACCCTGGACAACCAGATCGACACCTCGACCGGCACGGTCAAGGCCAAGGCCCGCTTCGACAACAGCATGGGGACACTGTTCCCCAACCAGTTCGTCAACGCCCGCATGGTGGTGGACGTGCTGTGCAACGCCATCACCGTCCCGTCGACCGCAGTGCGCCACGGCTCGCAGGGCGATTACGTGTTCACCCTCGAGGCCAACCGCACGGCCAAGATGAACATCGTCAAGACCGGTCCCGGCACCGGCGAGAGCCTGTCAGTCACCAGCGGCCTGCAGGCCGGCCAGACGGTGATCACCGAAGGCGGCGACCGTCTGCGCGACGGCGGCGCGGTCAACCTGCCGGGCGACCGTCCGGCGGGCGGCTCGGGCTTCAGCGGCGGACGGCGCGGACGGCGCGGCGGAGCTGACGGGGCTGGCGCGGGCGGCTTCGGCGGCCCTCCGGGTCAAGCCGGACAAGGCGGACAGCGGCGCGGCGGTCAGGGTGGCCAAGGCGGCTTCGGCGGCCAGGGCCGACGCGGCGGCCGCGGCGGCGCGGGCGCTCCGGGGGCCGATCCCACGGCGGCGGCGCCCGACGCCGAAACGGCGCAGAATCAAGGTCTTCCGGCGGCCCAGGTCCCACCCGGCGCCTGCTCCGGTCCCGGCCAGAAGGGTCCAGGCCAAGCCGGCCAGGGTCCCGGCGGCAAGGGCGGACGCGGACGCTTCGGCCCCGGCGGGCCTCAGGGTCAGTTCGGGCAAGGCCCGCGCGGCCAAGGCCAAGGTGGTCAAGGTCAGGGCCAACCCGGTCAGGGCGGCCAGTTCCAGCCCGGCCAGGGCTTCGGCGGGCGCCGCTTCGGCCAGGACGGCCAGGGCCCGCGTCTGGGTCCCGACGGTCAACCGCTCCCGCCCGGCGAGGGCGGCTTCCGCCGGCGCGGCGGCGGTCAGGGCGGCCCTCCGGGCGGCCAGGCCCAGAACCCGGGCTAGAGACGATGCGGGGCCTGACCATCAGCGCGACGTGTAGGGCGGCCTTCCGATGAGCCCGTCACGCCCGTTCATCATGCGGCCGGTGGCCACCTCGCTGTTCATGGCGGCCATCTTCCTGGCCGGCGTGATCGCGTTCCAGTTCCTGCCCCTCTCGGCCCTGCCCGAGGTCGACTACCCCACCATCCAGGTGCAGACCGGCTACCCCGGCGCCAGCCCGGAGGTGATGTCGACCACCGTCACCGCCCCGCTGGAACGCCAGTTCGGCCAGATGGCCGACCTGAACCGGATGTCGTCGATCAGCTCGGCGGGCTCCTCGGTCATCACCCTGCAGTTCAACCTCGACCTCAGCCTGGACGTGGCCGAGCAGGAGGTGCAGGCGGCGATCAACGCCTCAGGCGCGCTGCTACCCACCGACCTGCCGGCCCCGCCGGTCTACGCCAAGGTGAACCCGGCCGACGCGCCGATCATGACCCTGGCGCTGACCTCCAAGACCATGCCCCTGACCCAGCTTCAGGACCTGGCGGACTCGCGTCTCGGCCAGAAGATGTCTCAGGTGAAGGGCGTCGGGCTGGTGCTGATCGCCGGGGGCCAGCGGCCCGCCGTGCGCATCCAGGCCAACACCCAGGCGCTGGCCTCGTACGGCATGACCCTGGCGGACCTGCGCACCGCCATCGGCTCGGCCAACGCCAATTCGGCCAAGGGCACCTTCGACGGCCCGACCCGCGCCTTCACCATCAACGCCAACGACCAGCTGTCGACGGCGGCCGACTATGTGAACCAGATCATCGCCTACAAGAACGGCGCGCCGGTCCGGCTGAAGGATGTGGCCACCGCGGTGGAGGGCGCCGAGAACAGCCGCCTGGGCGCCTGGGTCAACGACCAGCCCGGCATCATTCTCAACGTCCAGCGCCAGCCCGGCGCCAACGTCATCGCCACCGTCGATCAGATCAAGGCGGTGCTGCCGCAACTGGAAGCGGGCCTGCCGGAGTCGGTCCAGATCCAGATCATGAGCGACCGCACCACCGGCATCCGCGCCTCGGTGCACGACGTGGAATTCGAGCTGCTGCTGGCGGTGCTGCTGGTGACGGCGGTGATCTTCGTCTTCCTGAGAAGCGTGCCGGCCACCTTCATCGCCTCGGTCGCCGCGCCCATCTCGCTGGTGGGCACCTTCGCCATCATGCACATGATGGGCTTCAGCCTGAACAACCTGACCCTGATGGCCCTGACCGTCTCGACCGGCTTCGTGGTCGACGACGCCATCGTCATGATCGAGAACATCGCCCGCTATATCGAGGAAGGCGAAAAGCCCCTGCAGGCCGCGCTTAAGGGCGCCGGCGAGATCGGCTTCACCATCATCTCGCTGACCGTGTCGCTGATCGCGGTGCTGATCCCGCTGCTGTTCATGGGCGACGTGGTGGGACGGCTGTTCCGCGAATTCGCCGTGACTCTGGCGGTGACCATCGTCATCTCCGCCGTCGTCTCTCTGACCCTGGTGCCTACCCTGTCGGCCCTGTGGCTGAAGACCCACGACAAGAGCCAGGACTCCAAATTCGGCCGCTGGAGCCAAGAGAAGTTCGACCAGCTGATAGACAAGTACGACGAGGGCCTGACCTGGGTCCTGGCCCACACCCGCACCACCCTACTGGTGGCCCTGGGCACCCTGGCCCTGACGGTCCTGCTCTATGTCATCATCCCCAAGGGCCTGTTCCCGACCCAGGACACCGGCATCGTCCAGGGCTTCACCGAGGCCGGTCAGTCGGTCTCCTACAGCCGCATGGCCGGACTGCAGCAGAGCCTGGCCAAGGAACTGCTCAAGGACCCCGACGTCGAGAGCCTGACCTCCTACATCGGCGTGGACGGCTCCAACACCACGCTCAACGTCGGGCGGATGCTGATCAATCTGAAGCCGCAGGGCCACCGCACGGCCTCGCAGACCGTCATCCTCGACCATCTGCGCCAGCGCGCTTCCACCGTCGCCGGCATCGCCCTCTATGTGCAGCCGGTGCAGGACCTCAGCATCGACTCCAGCATCAGCCGCACCCAGTACCAGTTCTCGCTGGAGGGCTCCGACCAGGCCCAGGTCAACCTGTGGGCCGGCAAGATCGTCGACCGGCTGAACCAGGACAAGAAGGTGCGCAACGTCGCCGCCGACGTTCAGTCCGAGGGCCTGTCGACCTTCGTCAACATCGACCGCGACACCGCCGCCCGCGTGGGCGTGGCCGCCTCGACCGTGGACGACGCGCTCTACGACGCCTTCGGCCAACGCATCATCTCGACCATCTTCACCCAGTCCAACCAGTACCGGGTGATCCTGCAAGCCGATCCCAAGCTGCTGGAGACGCCCGACGGGCTGAAGCATATCTACCTGCGCGCCACCAACGGCGCGCCGACGCCGCTGGGCGCCTTCGCCACCATCCAGCAGCAGCTGTCGCCGCTGCAGATCAACCACGTGTCGCAATTCCCGGCGGCCAACATCTCGTTCGACACCGCCCCCAACACCTCGCTCGGCGCCTCGGTCAGCGAGATCAAGAAGGTGGAAAAGGAGATCGGCGTCCCGGCCGCCCTGACCACCACCTTCCTGGGCGCCGCCAACGCCTTCCAAGCCTCGCTCAGCAACGAGCTGTGGCTGATCCTGGCGGCGATCGTGACGGTCTATATCGTGCTGGGCGTGCTCTATGAGAGCTACATCCACCCCCTGACGATCCTGTCGACCCTGCCCTCTGCGGGCGTCGGCGCGCTTCTTGCCCTGATGCTGTTCGGCCAAGACATGGGGGTGATCGCCATCATCGGGCTGATCCTGCTGATCGGCATCGTCAAGAAGAACGCGATCATGATGATCGACTTCGCGCTGGACGCCGAACGCAACGAGGGCAAGACCCCGCAGGAAGCCATCCACCAGGCCGCCCTGCTGCGCTTCCGTCCGATCCTGATGACCACTCTGGCCGCCCTATTCGGCGCCCTGCCCCTGATGCTGGGCTGGGGCGAGGGCTCGGAGCTGCGCCATCCGCTGGGCATCAGCATCGTCGGCGGCCTGATCGTCAGTCAGATGCTGACCCTGTTCACCACCCCGGTGATCTATGTGACCTTCGACAACCTGGCCAACCGCTGGCGCAAGCGCCGCGGCCAGACCGAGGCGGAGGCCGAGGAAGAGCAGACCCGCCGTCTGGATCAGCCCGCCCATCCCCTGCCCGGCGCGGACGCGAGCGCGCCATGAACCTGTCCGCGGCCTTCGTCAGGCGGCCGATCGGCACGACCCTGCTGACCATCGGCATCGCCCTGGCCGGCATCGCGGCCTATTTCCAGCTGCCCGTCTCGCCCCTGCCCCAGGTGGACCTGCCGACCGTCAACGTCAGCGCCCGCCTGCCCGGCGCCAGTCCCGAGACCATGGCCTCCAGCGTCGCCACGCCTCTGGAAAAGCGGCTCGGGCGCCTGGCGGACGTCTCGGAGATGACCTCGCGCTCCAACGTGGGCGGCACCAACATCACCCTGCAGTTCGGCCTGAACCGCAACATCGACGGCGCGGCGCGGGACGTGCAGGCGGCTATCAACGCCTCGCGCGTGGACCTGCCGGCGACCCTGCGCAGCAACCCCACCTACCGCAAGGTCAACCCCGCCGACGCGCCGATCCTGATCGTCGCCATGACTTCCAAGACCCGCAACCGCGACGACATCTATGACGCGGCCGCCACCGTGGTGCAGCAGCAGCTGTCGCAGGTGAAGGGCGTGGGCGACATCAATGTGTCCGGCGGCGCCCTGCCCGCCGTGCGGGTCGAGCTCAACCCCCTGGCCCTGGCGCGTTACGGCATCGCCATGGAGGACGTCCGCGCCGCCCTCGCCGCCGCCAACGCCAACAGGCCCAAGGGCGTGATCGACGCGGGCGCGCTGCGCTACCAGATCTACACGAATGACGCCGGCCGCCTGGCCAAGGACTACGCCGGTCTGGTGATCGCCTACCGCAAGGGTTCGGCCGTGCGGCTGCAGGACGTGGCCCAGGTGGTCGACGGCCCCGAGGACATCCACAACGTCGGCCTGATCAACGGCCAGAACGCCATCGCCATCCAGGTGACCCGCGCGCCCGGCGCCAACATCATCCAGACCGTGGACGCGTTGAAGGCGCGTCTGCCGATCCTCAAGGCCTCTCTGCCCCAGGACATCGACCTGCAGGTGGCGATGGACCGCTCGATCACCATCCGCGCGTCACTCGTCGACGTGGAGCGCACCCTGTCCATCGCCGTGATCCTGGTGATCGGGGTGGTCGCCTTCTTCCTGCAGAGCGGCGGCGCGACCCTGGTGCCGAGCGTGGCGGTGACCGTCTCGCTGCTGGGCACACTGGGGGTCATGTATCTGGCCGGCTTCAGCCTGGACAACCTCAGCCTGATGGCCCTGACCATCTCCACCGGCTTCGTCGTCGATGACGCCATCGTGGTGCTGGAGAACATCACCCGCAACGTCGAGAAGGGCATGCCCCGCTTCCAGGCGGCCCTGGTTGGCGCTCAGCAGGTGGGCTTCACCGTGTTGTCGATCAGCATTTCCCTGATCGCCGTCTTCATTCCGATCCTGCTGATGGGCGGCATCGTCGGGCGGCTGTTCCACGAGTTCGCCATCACCCTGTCGACCGCCATCATCGTGTCGCTGATCCTGTCGCTGACCACCACGCCGATGATGTGCGCCTACCTGATCAGCCGGCCCAAGCCGAACGCAAAAAAGGGCATGTGGGCCAGGGCGTCGGAGAACACGCTCAGCTGGATGTCGGGCGTCTACGACAAGGGGCTGCGCTGGGCGCTGGATTCAGGGCCGGTGATCCTGGCCATCCTGGTCGCGACCATCTGCCTGAACTTTTATCTGTTCGTCCACGTGCCCAAGGGCTTCTTCCCGCAGCAGGACACCAGCATGATGATGGGCGGCCTGATCTCCGATCAGAGCTCGTCCTTCCAGATCAGCCAGCAGCGTCTCCGCCGCTTCGTCGCCATCCTGCAGGGCGATCCGGCGGTTCAGACCGTGGTGGCCAATACCGGCGGCAACTCCGCCGGGGCCTTCTTCCTGATCGGGCTGAAGCCCAAGAGCCAGCGCGACCCGGTCGACAAGGTGGTCACGCGCCTGCGTCCACAGTTGGCCCGCGTAACCGGAGCCAACCTGTTCCTGAACCCCGTGCAGGACGTGCGCGTCGGCGGGCGTCAGTCCAACGCCACCTTCCAGTACACGCTGGAGGCCGACGACCTGACCGCGCTGCGGGCCTGGGCCGTCAAGCTGTCGGAGCAGATGAAGACCTACGACTCGATGACCGACGTGAACACCGACCAGGAAGATCACGGTCTGCAGAGCTTCGTCACCATCGACCGCGACCGCGCCGCGCGCCTGGGCCTGACGGCGCAGGACATCGACAACACCCTTTACGACGCCTTCGGTCAGCGTCAGGTGACAACCATCTACAACGCCCTGAACCAGTACCATGTGATCATGGAGGTAGCGCAGCCCTACGCCCAGGACCCGACCGCCCTGAACTACATCTACCTGGCCCGGCGCACCCCGGCGGCGGGGACCAATGTGGCGGCGGCGCAGCAGGCGGCCCTGACCACGCTCAACACGCCGGGCGGGACGGCGCCCTCCAACACCAACACCGGCGCGGCGGCCAACGAGGCGGTGGCCCCGCCCTCGCGCGGCGCCTCGCAGGGGGCGGCGGTGGCGACGGGCCTGAAATCGCCCGTGCCGCTGTCCGCTATCGCCAAATGGGCCGACGGCTCGACCCCGACCTCGGTCAACCACCAGGACGGATCGGTCGCCACCACCATCTCGTTCAACCTGGCCGACGGCGCTTCGCTGAGCGACGCCACCGCCGACATCAAGGCCGCCGAACTGGCCGTCCGCATGCCGGCCACCATCCACGGCAGCTTCCAGGGCACCGCCCAGGTGTTCCAACAGTCGCTGTCTGACGAGCCGATGCTGATCGCCGCCGCCATCCTGGCCGTCTACATCGTGCTAGGCATCCTATACGAGAGCTACATCCACCCCCTGACGGTGCTGTCGACCCTGCCATCCGCCGGCCTCGGCGCCGTGATCGCCCTGCTGATCTTCAAGGTGGAGTTCACCATCATCGCCCTGATCGGGGTCATCCTCCTGATCGGCATCGTCAAGAAGAACGCCATCATGATGATCGACTTCGCCCTGGAGGCGGAACGGTCGCGGGGCCTGTCGGCGCGCGACGCCATCTACGAGGCCTGCATGACCCGGTTCCGGCCGATCATGATGACCACCTTCGCCGCCCTGCTGGGCGCGGTGCCCCTGGCGATTGGCTGGGGCGAGGGCTCCGAAATGCGCCGTCCGCTGGGCATCACCATCATCGGCGGCCTGATCGTCAGCCAGGTGCTAACGCTTTTGACCACACCCGTGGTGTATATGTATCTGGACCGCTTCCGCCGCCGGAAGGCCGACGAGGGCTATCTCAGCCGCTCAGGGGCCGTTGCAAATCCGGCCGAATAATTCCGCTCGAGAAATAATATCGACAAGAACGGCTTGAATAACCCGACCATGACCAACGCCAGAATGATCTCCGCCCGCCCCGTCATCTGCCTGACCGCTATCGGTCTGGTCCTCGCCGGTTGCGCCGTCGGTCCCAACTATTCACGCCCCACGGCGCCGACGCCCACCGCCTTCAAGGAAGCCGATGGCTGGACCCAGGCGAAGCCCTCCGACGCCCTGGACAAAGGTCAGTGGTGGACGCTGTTCAACGACCCGGTGCTGAATGATCTGGAAGCCAAGGTTTCCATCGACAACCAGAACCTGAAGGCCGCCGAAGCCTCCTACCGCCAGGCGCGCGCCATCCTCGACGAGCAAAGCGCCAGCCTGTTCCCCACCGTCAACCTGACCGGCTCGGCCACCCGCTCCAAAAGCGCCGCCGCCGGCAGCTTGACCAGCGGCACGACCACCACCACGGGATCGACCGGAACCGGGACCACCACGGGCACGACGACCGGAACCACGACCTCGACCGCCGGGCGCACCGTCAACCAGTACACCGCCCGCCTCGGCGCCACCTGGGACATCGACGTCTGGGGCCGCATCCGCCGCTCGATCGAGGCCGCCCGCGACACCGCCCAGGCCAGCAACGCCGATCTCGCCAACGCCCGCCTCTCGGCCCAGGTGCTGCTGGCGGTCGACTACATCCAGCTGCGCGTCGCCGACGAACAGAAGCGGCTGATCGACCTGACCGTCAAAGGCTATGCCGACAACCTGCGCATCGCCCAGAACCGCTACAATGTCGGCGTCGGCGCCCGCGCCGATGTGCTGACAGCCCAGACCCAGTTGAAGAGCGCCCAGGCGTCCGCCGTGGACCTGTTGCGCACCCGCTCGCAGTTCGAGCACGCCATCGCCGTCCTGACCGGCCAGCCGCCGGCCAACCTGACCGTGGCCCTGGCCACCTGGAACCTGCAGGTGCCCCCGGTGCCGGTGGGCATGCCGTCAACCCTGCTGGAGCGCCGCCCCGATATCGCCGGCGCCGAGCGCCGCATGGCCGCCGCCAACGCCCAGATCGGGGTCAATGTGGCCGGCTACTTCCCCGACCTGTCGCTCAGCGGCTCGGACGGCTTCACTTCCAACACCCTGTCGCGCTTCTTCTCGGCGGCCAACAACAGCTGGTCGATCGGCGCCAACCTGGCCCAGACCGTGTTCGACGCCGGCCTGACCAGCGCCAAGGTCCGCGCCGCCCACGCGGTATACGATCAGGACGTGGCCAACTACCGCCAGATCGTGCTGACCGCCTTCCAGCAGGTGGAGGACAATATCTCGGCCCTGCGCGTGCTGGAGGCCGAGTACGACCTCGACCTCGCCGCGTCGCAGAACGCCGATGAGGCCGAGAAGATCGTCGGCAACCAGTATCAGGCCGGTCAGGTCGACTTCACCACCCTGGTGGTCGCCCAGAACACCGCCCTGACCGCCCGCCGCACCCTGATCCAGACCGCCGGCAACCGCATGGTCGCCCTGGCCGATCTGGTTTCGGCGCTCGGCGGCGGCTGGCAGTACGGCCGCGATCTGGCGCAGAAATAAAAGCCGTCATCCCAAGGCTTGTCCTTGGGACCCAGCAGCGAAGACCGTTGACGCGGCTGGATCCCCAGCACGGCCTCGCTGCGCCCATTTCTTCCTGAGAAAGAATGGGGCCGGGGATGACGAGCTTAAATGTAGGCCCAGATCGCTACCGCCGACCCGGCCACGGCCAGGAACAGCGACGCCAGCCAAGGCCATTTGCGGTGGGCGATGATGGCGATGGTGGCGATGGCGATGCCCATGTGCAGCAGGGTGGCCGACACGGTCAGCTTGTGGTGGCGGTTCTCAGCGGTCTCGCTCAGCTTCAGCTTCTCGTCGCGTTCCTTCTCGAACGTCTTGGCCTCGTCCTGAATCTTGTCTTCGTCGGCGGCGTTCTCCGACTGGGTCTTGCGGTACTTGTCCGCCTTGGGCCCGCCCCCGTCCGCGGCGATGCCGTAGATATGCTTCTTCAGGCTCTTGGCCTGGTAGAAGGCCCAGCTGTCGGACGCCCGCGCCTGGGACAGCACCGCCTCATTCTTCTCCGACAGGGCCTGGCCGCTGGCTACCGTCTCAAGGCTGCCCACCACCGCCGACAGCACCGCCAGAATGGCGATGGTGATCGAGACGTAGGTCAGCAACTTGTCGTGGGCGTGCTGGGCATGTTCGGCATGCTCGGCGTGCTCGTGAGCTTCCAGTTCTTCGAGGGGGCTGTCGGTCATGGGGGCGGCGTTTCCTGGCGGCGACTCTGTTATGACGCGCTTATGCAGATAATGTGCGTCGGCGCGCCTGTCATCCGACGCCTCGGCGCATCCTGATCGGACGGTCTCCATGTTCACCCCGCCCGCCTCGTTTCCCGTCGCCACCTACCGCGCCTTCCGCGACCGACCGCGCTTCACCATCGCCATCGCCACGGGGATTGTCGTGGCGGTGGTCCTGCATTTCATGCCCAACGAGCTGCGCTGGAGCACCCGCTCGATCCTCAGCTGGGACTCCGCGGCCCTGTGCTTCATCGTCCTGATGACACGGATGATGTGCGATTGCGGCATCGACAGGATTCAGGCCCGCGCCGCCGCCCAGGACGAGGGCCAGGGCCTGACCCTGGTGCTGTCGATCATCGCCGCCGCCGCCAGCGTCATGGCCATCGCCGTGGAGCTGAGCCTGGCCAAGGAAGACCACGGCTACGTCAAGCCGCTGCGCGTGGGTCTGGCCTTCGCCACCATCGCCCTGTCGTGGTTCTTCGTGCACCTGATCTTCGCCCTGCACTACGCGCACGAATATTACGCGCCTGAGACCTGCCCGGATCAGCCCGGCCACACCGAGCGCGGGGGCCTGGGCTTTCCCGGCGACGAGGCCCCCGACTACTGGGATTTCGTCCACTTCGCGGTGATCATCGGGGTGGCGTCACAGACGGCGGACATTTCGTTCACGTCCAAGCCCCTGCGCCGGATCGGCACCGTGCACGGCGTGCTGTCGTTCGTGTTCAACACCGTGGTCCTGGCCCTGACCATCAACCTGCTGGCGGGCCTCTTCTAAGGCTCCCAATCTTTCAAGGCTCTTGGCAGGTCAGCGCCCGCTCGTGCAGACGGCAGTTGGCGCGGACCACGTCGGCGGCGTCGTGGAACACTCCGGTCCAGTCCTCGCCGTCCTTCTCCATCAGATAGTAGCCGTAGCGCGAGAAGGAGAAGGTCTGGGCGTCCATCCCATCCAGATAGTCCTTGCCGCCGTAGACCTGCGGCTTGTCCGCCGGCAGGCCGACATCGCCCCCTGTGCCGACCACCAGCTGCGCCGGGCGCTCGGGCCCGAAGGTCACCGACGAGAAATGGTGGATGTGCCCCGAGACGATCATCTGCACGCCGCCGAGCGCGCGGCCCTTCACCGCCCTCTGTTCGGTGGCGTTGATGCCTACCTCCAGCGGCCCGATCGGCCCCACCCTGGCGATGGGCACCAGAGCCCAGATCGGCTTGTGCGTGACGATCCAGCCCTGACCGCTATCGAGCGCGGCGCCCAGGCTGTCGAGTTGGCGCGCGAAGGCGGCGATCCCGCCGCGGTTGGTCACCTGATCGGAGGCGTCGGCGCTATCCATCACGAACAGGTTGAGGTCCCCGGCCTTGATGACAAAGGGGCCGCTGACGGCGGGACAGCCTTCCGGCGCCGGACCTGAATCCAGCAGCCTGTACCAGCCGTAGCCGGCCAGCTTGCAGGTCTCGTGGTTGCCCCGCGCGAACACCCAAGGCGCAACTTTGAGCAGCGGCTCGGCCGGCGTGAAGAACTCCGCCGCCCAGGTGTCCCAGCGGTCGCCGTAGGGGCTGCCGGCGCAACCGGCCATCCCCAGGGGACAGGGGGTCTGGCGGTAGTAGTAATCGCCGACATGGATCACCAGATCGGGCTTCTTGGCGGCCGCCAGCCGCGAGACCTCGGCGAAGGGCCATGCCTTGGGGTCGTTGCAGGCCTGGATCGCCTGGCCTTCGATCTTGCAGCCCGTGTCGCCCATGATGACGATCCGGCGCACCGCCCGGGCAGGCGGCGGCAGGGCTTGACCGCCCACCGAAACCGACTGGACCTGTTTGGGCAGCGCCAGACTGCAGACGGCCGGAAAGTCGGCGGACGCCGCCGTCCGCGTCTTCAGCGGCAGGGCCCGCCCGTCCACGATAGCGTCCGGGCAGGCGCCCGAAACCACCGCGCGGATCTCGTCGCCCTGGGCGGTGGTCTGGATCCAGGCGGTCAGCACCTGAGCAGGCTGAGCCTGGGCCGAAACCGCCAAACAGGCGAAGGCGATGACGCCAAGGAGTTTGCGCAACATGGCCAACCGAAATCGGCTAAGCCGCCCGGCGTCAAGCGGCCTTGCTGGCGCGCGCGGATGCCAAAGGCTATGGGTGACGCTAGGCCGCCGCCTTCCCGGCGCGGCGAGTCGGGAATTAAGGCTTGGCGCGCAAGGCGGCGGAGATCGGCGGACAGCAGACGGCGGCGCCGGCCCGGCGCGCGGGCTCGGTCTATGAGCTGACCGTCGTCTCGCCCACCTTCAACGAGCGCCCCAACGTCCGTCCCCTGATCGCCAAGCTCGACGCGGCGCTGAAGGGCGTGGCCTGGCAGGTGATCTTCGTCGACGACAATTCGCCCGACGGCACCGCCGAAGAGGTGAAGGCTGTCGCTCGCGAAGACTCCCGCGTTCATTGTCTTCGCCGGGTCGGACGGCGCGGCCTGGCCGGCGCGGTGCTGGAGGGCGCCCTAGCCAGCGCGGCGCCCTATGTGGCCGTGATCGACGCCGACCTGCAGCACGACGAGACTCTGCTGCCGGCCATGCTCAAGGTGCTGCAGGCGGACGAAGCGGACATGGTGGTGGCCAGCCGATACATCGATCCGGAGGGTCTCTCCACCGGTCTCAGCCAGACCCGCCAGCAGGGCAGCCGCCTGGCCACCTGGATGAGCCGTCAGGTGCTGAAGAACGACGTGTCCGATCCGGTCAGCGGTTATTTCATGGCCCGCCGCTCGGTCTGGGACCTGTCCGCGCCGAAGCTGGCCACCGAAGGCTTCAAGGTGCTGTTCGACATCCTGGCCTCGCACCCCGAGCCCATGCGGGTGGCCGAACTGCCCTACAAATTCCGCGACCGGCTGGCCGGCGAGAGCAAGCTCGACCGCCGTATCGTCATCGAATACCTGAGCCTGATCCTGAACAAGGCGACCAACGACATGATCCCGGCACGGGCGATCATGTTCGTGCTGGTGGGATCGACCGGCTTCCTGGTCAATGTGGGCGTGGTGCTGGCGCTGAACGCGATCCAGGCGCCCCTGCCCTTCTGGGGAGCCCAGCTGGCCGCCGCCCTGGTGGCGATGACCTCCAACTACCTGATCAACAACGCCGTCACCTACCACGACCGCCGGCGCAAGGGTCTAGCCCTGCTGGTCGGCTATGTCCGCTTCTGCTTCCTGTGCAGCGCCGGCCTGTTCGTCAACGTGGCCGTCGCCTCCTTCCTCGATGACCGTTTGCACGCCCCGATCCTGTCGGGCGTCATGGGCGCGGCCTTCGGCGCCGTCTGGAACTATGTCACCACCGCGCTCGCCGTCTGGTGAGGCGGGGGCCGCCCGGCCCCTGCTCATCCTGATCGGCGCCCTGGCGGTCCTGCGCCTTCTGGCCGCCGCCGCCATCCCCCTGACCGAGGACGAGGCCTACTACCGGCTGTGGGCTGAGCATCTGCGGCTCGGCTACTACGACCATCCGCCGATGGTCGCCTGGTGGATCGCGGCGGGGACGCACCTTGCTGGCGACACGGCGCTGGGCGTGCGGCTCCTGCCGGCGCTGTCGAGCCTCGCCACCACCGCCCTGGTATTCGACCTCGGCCGCCGCATGGGCACGGCCAAGACCGGCATAAGCGCCGCCCTGCTATACAACGCCACTCTGACCGTCGGCGTCGGCGCCATCCTGGCCATCCCCGATGTACCCGCCAGCCTGTTCTGGGTGCTGGCCCTGTGGTCGATGGTCCGCGCTCTGGAGGAGGACAGCCGCTGGTGGCTGGCGGCGGGCGCCGCGGCGGGGCTGGCCTGCCTGTCCAAATACTCCGCCCTGTTCCTGGCCCCCGGCGTGATCGCCTGGCTGGCCCTGACCGCAGACGGCCGCCGACGGCTGGCGAGCCCCTGGCCCTGGCTGGCCGCCGTGATCGCCACGGCCATCTTCTCAGCCAACGTCGTCTGGAACGCCGAGCATCACTGGCTGACCTTTGCCAAGCAGTTCGGCCGGGTCGCGCCGGGACGCTTCGCGCCGCGCTATATGGACGAATTCATCACCGCCCAGTTCGCCCTCTTGAACCCCGCCGTTGCCATCCTGACTGGGGCGGGCGCGGTGCGGGCTTGGCGGGCGCGCGGCGAGGCCCCGATCACGCTGATGGCCGCCATCACCAGCACGCCCTTCCTGCTCTATCTGCTGGCGCACAGCCTGCACGACCGGGTCCAGGCCCACTGGCCGGTCCCGCTCTATCCTGCCGCCGCCCTGCTGGCCGCCTATGCCGCCGAGCGCGTGACCGGCTGGCGCTCGCATCTGGCCCGTTGGGGCGCCCCACTAGGCATCGGCCTGACCACCGTGGCGCTGATCTACATGGCCGATCCCCTGACTCCCGCGGTCAAGGGCGACCCCGTCGCTCCGCTACGCGGCTGGACCTCCTTCGCCGAGCGCGTCGAAGCCCTGCGCGCCTCCAGCGGCGCCGCCTGGGTCGGCTCGCTCAGCTATGGCGTCAACGGCCAGCTGCAGGCCCAGCATCGGCTCGAGGCGCCCGTCCTGCAGATCAACGAGCGCGACCGTTACGCCGACATGCCCTCGGCGGCCCCGGACCTGGCCCGCCCCGGCCTGATCGTCGACCTCCAACGCCGGCTCGATCCGGCGAAACTGCAGGCCTGTTTCGGCCAGGTCGGCCCTGTCCTGAAGCTCAACCGGGGCTCAGGCCTGGACGCCGACAACCGTTATGCCGCCATTATCGTGGCCGCGCCGAAGACCGATCTTCTGAAGGACGGCTGCGGAGCCTGAAACCCTTTGCGGGTAAGGCGCACGTTAACCATAGAGCAACCGCCTCGGGTCAAGCTGCGATAGCGTCGTCGTGGACGCGAGGAGCCTCGCCTTGGTGTCAGCCGCCAGACTGTCCGCCGCCGCGCCCCAGACCGTGGGCGCCGCGTCCTGGCCTGCCGCCTCTCCCGAACCCGCCAAGTTCGACGCTGCTACCCTGCTGACCACCGGCGGCGACAACCGCATCGAACTGCAGGACGCCTCGGGCCTGAACCGCTACGGGTGCGCGCCGAGGCCCGACGCCGACATCGCGCCGTTCGGCTCCTCGACCGCCTCGACCATTTCCCCCGCCGCCTTCGCCGCTGCTGAGCGCCTGACCGGCCGCCTGGCGATCGACGCCACCCTCGCCCCCCACGCGCAGATCTACCGCCAGGAGCTGGAGCGCATCCGCGCCCGTCTGCACGGCGCGCTTGGCCTGACCGACGTGGCCGGCCTGAAGACGGTCATCTCGCTCTCGGGCACCGACCTGCACCGCATCGCCCTGCACATCACCGGCGCCGGCGCGGCCTCCCCGCCCCTGGTCATCATGCCAGAGCCGCATGAGACCGGCAGCGGCGTGATCGCTGCCCTTGGCGGTCAGGTCGGACCCGGCCCGGCGCTGCGCGCCGTCGCCAGCAGCGTCAGCCTGGAGAGCGCCCTGGCCGCCCCGCAGATCATGACGGCTCCCAGCCGCGCCGCCGACGGCTGCCTGCGCCCCGCCCATGAAGTCGACGAGGATATCAGCGTCATCGTCAGCGCCGCCGCCCGCCAGGGCCGCCGGGTGCTGCTGGTGCTGATGGATGTGTCCAAGACCGGCCTGACTTCGCCCAGCATCGCCTGCGCCCAGGACCTCAAGCAGCGCTTCCCCGAACAGGTCGAGGTGTTCGTTGACGCCTGCCAGCTGCGCCTGGCGCCCGCCACCCTGGCCGCCTATCTGGCCCAGGACTTCATGATCGGGATCACCGGCTCCAAGTTCATGACCGGCCCGGCCTTCTCCGCCGCCCTGCTGATCCCGCCCGGCGTGAGCGACCGCCTGAGCCAGGCTCCGCTGCCCCGCGCCCTGACCCGTCTCTGCGCCTTGGGCGAATGGCCCGAGGAGATGACCGGCGAACGCGCCTTCGACGAGCGCGCCAACTTCGGCCTGCTGCTGCGCTGGGAAGCGGCGCTGGAAGAAATGCGCGCCTTCAGCCAACTGCCCCAGACCGCCGTCCAGGCCTTCTTCACCGATTTCGCCGAGGCCATGGGCGAGCGGCTGGCCGAGGATGCCAGCTTCGAAGCCATCACCGTCCGCCCGATCGAGCGCATGGGCCTGGGCGTGGCCCCGTCCTGGGACCGCATCCAGACCATCTTCCCCTTCGCCCTGCGCGCCGGCGGCCGTCTGATGACCCCTGTCGAGACCATGGGTGTGCACCGCCTGCTGGGGGCGGATCTCGGCGACTGGGCGGGCTGGTCCAGCGGCGCCCGGCGCATCCAGCTTGGTCAGCCGGTCAACTGCGGCGCGCGCGGCTCGGAACCCCTGATCGCCCTGCGCATCTGCATGAGCGCCCGTCTGGCTTGCGCCGCCCTCAGCACGGGCGGGCGCGGCGCGGCGGCTGTGATCGGCGAGGCCATCGACGTTCTGGACAAGACCGCCTGGCTCGCCACGCGGCTGGCGGACGCCTAGAGCGACGCCTTCTTCCGCAGCATCGCCTCGAACGCCTCGAACAGCCGGGCCATCTGCGGCCGCTTGTAGGGATAGAGGTCCACCGGATCGAGGGCATGGACGATCATGCTGACGTCGGCCTCGAACAGCAGCAGATCGCCGTCCGGCGTCTCGGCGCAATCGATGGCGTAGTAGTCCAGGCCCAGCCGCTCAGTCATCGCCTCGAAGGCTGCGGCGTGGCGTGCGGCGAAACCCTCATCGAACCCAGCCATGCAGGCGGCTTCCTCGGCGCGCTTGGCCTCGCTCTCGGCCATGCCGGCGTTCAGATAGTGGACCATCCAGTGGTCGCCGACCGCCATGTGCGCCACGAAGGGCCGGCCATCCAGGAAGGCGATGCGGTATTTGCGGTAGCCGCCATCGGCGCTGGCGTAGTTGACGAAGGGCGAGACGTAGGCGGTCTCCAGCCGGCTTTCGAGCAGATAGGCCAGCAGCTGGGCGCCGTCTTCCACCCGTTGCAGCCCCTTGCCGGCGTGCGAACCCACCGGACGCACGATCAGGGGATAGGCGCCCCCGGGCAGAACCTCGCCGAGCGCCCGCTCGCCCAGCGCCACGGCGCTCAGGTCCTCGCCGGTCGCCCGCACGGTCGGCGGAACGGTGAGGCCGGCGATGCCCTCCAGCCTGCGCCAGAGCCGGTCGCGCGACAGGTCCAGCACCGCGCCCGCCTCGTTGAGCACCGGCGTCGACCAGCGGGCGCTGAGGCCGCTCAGCCGCTCCAGGATCTCCCGCGTCTCGTCCGCCTCGCCGATGGCCATCAAGGCGACGTCATGATCGGGGACGACCTCGGTCAATCCGCCCAACTGGTCGACATAGAGGCGGATGATCTCGACGGAGCGGCCCTCAAGCATCAGCTCGACCGGCGTATTGGTCATCAGGTCGCCGCGCGCGACAATCGTCAGTAGACGGACGGCTGCGCCGGGAACCGGCTGGCGGTACAGGCGCGCGTAGTGCAGCCCCGCTTCCTGGCAGGCCAGGCCGTTCTCCTTCTGGCCCATGAGCTGATAGAGCAGCGCCAGCGAGATGTAGGCCCCGGCCTCGGTGACATCAGCGTGCAGCCGGTCCAGCTGCGCCTGGATCAGGACGGTGAGATCGGCGCCCTCGAAAGCGGCGCGAACCAGGGCTGCCTGATCGGGCAGGTCGACGATAGGCTCGGCTTCGTCCAGCACGGAAGCAGCGTCGGTCATGCGGATACTCCGGAACGGGACAGGTCACGGCCGAGCCTGAGCACGGCGCGCACCAGAATCTCGATGTCCTCGATCCGGGTGCGGTGGTTGACGATGGCGGCGCGGATGGCGAGGCGGCCGTCCAGCACCGTGGTCGAGGGTGCGGCGAGGCCGGACTCCTGCAAGACGGTGACGATCTCGGCGTTCAGCCGGTCAGGATCAGGCCCGAGATAGCGAAAGCAGACGATGTTCAGCGCCACCGGCGCCAGCCGCTCCAGCTCCGGCTCCTCATCCACCCGCCGAGCGAGGGCTTGGGCCACATGGCAGGTGTTGGCGATGGCCTCTCCCATGGCCGCGGCGCCGTAGGTCTTGAAGGCGAACCACACCTTCAGCGCGCGGAAGCCCCTCGACAGGTCCGGACCGTAGTCGCAGAGCCACGGCTGGCCCGCCGCCAGCCCGCGCGCGTGGCGCTGCAGATAGGGAGCGGCGGTGGCGAAGGCGGCGCGGTGCTTGGCCTCGTCGCGCATCAGGACGAAGCCGGCGTCATAGGGAGCCTGTCCCCATTTGTGGAAGTCGAAGGCGATCGACTGGGCCCGCTCGATCCCGGCGAACAGGGGCGCCAGCTCTTCGGACAGCTTGCCCAGCGCCCCGAAGGCGCCGTCCACATGCAGCCACAGCCGGTCACGCTGGGCGATGTCGGCCAGGGCGCCCAAATCGTCGATGGCCCCGATGTCCACGCTGCCCGCCGTGCCGACGATCAGGAAGGGCTTCAGCCCCGCCGCGCGGTCCCCCGCGATAGCCTGTTCCAGGGCGTCCGTCCGTATCCGCCCCGCGCCGTCCACGGGGATCAGCCGCAGCGAGCCCGAGCCCAGACCCGCCATATCCAGCGCCTTGGCGATGCAGCTGTGCGCGCTGGTGGAGGCATAGGCGACGAGGCCGGAGTCTCCCACCCCCTCGACCCGCGACTCTTGACCCAACGCATCGGCTCGGGCCGCCAGCACCGCGATCATATTGGCCAGGGAGGTGCCAGTGACGAACAGGCCGCTGGAGCCCTCCGGGAAGCCGAACAGCGCCGCCATCCAGCGGATCACCTGCTTTTCCACATCCACCGGGATGTGGTCGCGCCCGCCGAGGTTGGCGTTCAGCCCCGCCGCCAGCATGTCGGCCAGGATGCCGGCGACGTTCCCGCCGCCGTTGACCCAGCCCATGAAGCGCGGATGCGGATTGCCCGCGGCGTGGGGCAGGATCAGACGCTTGAACTCGTCATGAACGTCGGCGAGATCGCTGGCCTCCCACGGCAGGGGCGCGTCGAACGCGGCCCGCACCTCATCGGGGATCGGCTGCCAGACCGGTCCTTCGCGGATGTGCTGCACATGATCCAGGATGTCGTCCAGCATCCGGTGCGCCTGGGCGCGCGCGGCGTCCCAATCGCGCGGATCGAGGTCTCGCGGACCGGCGTCCTGGGAAGCGGACGAAGAGGGCTCGGTGATGTCCATAGGTGCGGGCAAGGTGCGCCGATTCCCTCCTCTAGTTCAGAGTGGGCTCTAGTTCAGGCCGGAAACCTTGGACAGGAAGGCGGCGGCCTCTGCGGGCGTGGCCTTGGCCTGGTCGCGGTCGACCATCAGATTGGCCTCGCGCATGTGATCCACCGCCACGGCCCCGATCATCGGCTGCAGCGCCCTGAGCAGCCGCCCGTCGCCCGCGCGCCGGGGCGAGATCAGCAGCACAGCGTCATAGGCCGGGATGGCGCCCTTGGGGTCGGTCAGCACGGTCAGATGGTCCTGAGCGATGCGGCCATCACTGGAGAAGGCCGAGATGACGTCCGCCTCACCGTCGCCGAGCGCCCGGTACATGAAGGTCGGGTTGTAGGCCTTGGAGGCCTTGAAGTTCAGGCCATAGGCGCCCTTGAGCGCGGCCCATTCCGGACGGCTGAGGAATTCCAGGTCGCCGCCCAGCGTCAGGTCCGGCGCGCGGCTCGCGAGATCGGCGATGGTCGCTAGATGCAGCGCCTTGGCTCGCTCCGACTTCATGGCCAGGGCGTAGGCGTTCTCGAAACCGAGCGGACCCAGCACGACGACGCCGTATTTGTCCTTCAGAGTCTTGGTCAGCTCATCCAGCATCACCTTGCGGTCCGGCGTGTCCTTGCGGCCCAGCACATTGGTCCAGAGGGTGCCGGAATAGTCGACATAGGCGTCGATCTCGCCGGCCTGCAGAGCGCGGAAGATGACCGCCGAGCCCAGCCCCTGGTGTTGCCTGACCCGCGCGCCGGTGGCCTTCAGCCGCTCACCCATCATCTCGGCCAGGATGAACTGCTCGGAGAAGTTCTTGGCCCCGATCACATAGCGCCCCCGAGCCGGTCATGCCACCCGCCAGCGATGGCGCGATGATCAGAGCCGCGCCGATCACCAGGCTGGCAGCGCCGAGCGCCACCCGCCGCCGGTCGCGCATCGCCAGCCCCTTCTCGACCAGGCCCAAAAGCTGGTCCGCCGCCATGGCCAGGATCGCCGCCGCTGCGCAGCCGAACAGCACGAACACCCAGTTCTCTGTCTGCAACCCCGCGAAGATGTAGTCCCCGAGGCTGGTCTGGCCGACCGGGGTCGACAGGGTGGCAGCGCCGATGGTCCAGACCGCCGCCGTCCGCACCCCCGCCATCACCACCGGCGCCGCCAGAGGCGCCTCGACCTTCCACAACCGCTGGGAAGGCGTCATGCCGACGCCGTCGGCAGCCTCCAACACCGCGGGATCGACGCCCAGCAGGCCCGTCACCCCGTTTCTCAGGATCGGCAGCATCGAATAGAGGGTCAGGGCCAGCAGCGACGGCAGGAAGCCCAGCGCCGGCAGGGTCCAGCCGAACAGGGCATGGGTCACCATCGACAGGGCCAGCAGCAGCGGGAAGAACAGGGCCAGCAAGGCCAAGCCGGGGATGGTCTGGATCAGGCTGGCGATGGCGAGCACCGGCCAGCGCAGACGCGGATTGCGCGCAGCGGCCACCGATAGCGGCAGGCTGATAGCCAGTCCCAGCAACAGAGCGGCTGAGCTCAACAGGACGTGTTGCCCTAGATAGCCGGGCAGCAGTCTCCAGGCGGCAGCGAACTGACCGTCGCTCATTGGCGGGCCATCAGAGCCGCGACCCGGTCGGCCTGCTGTTTCGGCGAGGCCATCAAGGCGGCGACATAGGGGTCGGCGGCGCCTGTCAGCAGGTTGCGCGGCGTGTCGTCGGCCAGCACCCGCCCGCCCTTCATCACCACGATTCGGTCGGCCAGCAGCACCGCTTCGGAGACGTCATGGGTGACCATCACCGTGGTCAGACCCAGCTTGTCGTGCAGCGCGCGGTAGGCGTCGCCCAGTTCGATGCGGGTGACCGGATCCAGCGCACCGAATGGCTCGTCCATCAGCATCACCCTGGGCCGCGCCGCCAGGGCCCGCGCCACGCCGATCCGCTGACGCTCTCCGCCGGACAGGGCGCTCGGAAAACGCGCGGCATAGTCCTGAGGCAGAGCCACGAGGTCGAGCAGTTCGGCGATGCGCGGCGCGATCTCGTCCTCGGCCCAGCCCAGCAGGCGCGGCGTAACCGCGATGTTCTCGGCCACGGTCAGGTGCGGAAACAGCCCCACCCCCTGAAACACATAGCCGATGCCACGTCGCAACTGCGGGCCCGGCTCATCACCCACGGGCCGCCCGTCCAGGCGCACCTCGCCCATGTCCGGGTCGATCAGGCGGTTGATGGTCTTGAGGGTGGTGGTCTTGCCCGATCCGGAGGTCCCGACCAGGGCGACGAAGCGCCCTGCCGCGATCTCGAGGCTGACGTCATTGAGCGCCAGGGCGCCGCCGTAGGACTTGCTGACCTTGTCGATCGCGATCAGGGGAGCGGCCATGTCGCGAGGCTAGGCCATTTGCGCAGGGGCGGCCAGCGCCCGAGCGCCGGAGGAGCCCAAACCCTAAAAAGAGCCTGAGCCCCTCCGGACCCGTACCGGGTTCTATCTAGTTGGCCTTGGTCCAGCGGGCTTCGGCCTCGTCCTTGTCCAGATTCAGGTGAACCTTCTCGTCGATGTAATCGACCCAGCTCAGCGGGATCAGGTGGTGCTTGCCCATGGCTTGCAGGTCCATCTTGGCCAACTCGATCTCGGAGCCGCGGACATGATCCACGCGGCCGACGTGCTTGCCGTCCGAGCTGAGGACTTCCATGTGTTCAGTGATTTGGGAGGATTCGATCATGGTCTTGCCTCGATTGAGAGCCCGCGGACTGCGGACGCCCCTGCACAACCCGCAACGCGGCTTGGCCGTTGCACGCAATCGGCGCTAGGCTGGGCCATGGCTGACAATGTGATCAACCTCAACAAGGCCCGCAAAGCGCGCGACAAGGCCGCCAAGAACGCCAAGGCGGCGGAGAACCGCGCCGGTCACGGCCGCACCAAGGGCGAGAAGGCCAAGGGCATATCCATGGCCGAAAAGCTCAAGCAGGTGCTGGACGACGCCAAGCGCGACCGCGACCCCAAATAGGTGGCCGCCCTCTCCAAACGATCCCTGCTGCTAGCGGGCCACGCCACCTCCCTGGCGCTCGAACCATCGTTCTGGGCGGTGCTGGAGCAGATGGCGGCGCACAAGGCGGTCAGCCTGCCGGCCCTGCTCGTGGACCTCGACGCCGAGCGCGGTGAAGCGTCCCTGGCCTCCACCTGCCGGGTCGCGGCCCTGCAATGGACGCAGCACAGGCCCTAGACCCCAGCGCTGCAGCCCTTATATCCGGGCGTCCGCGTGCTACATTCGTTCTCACGCGACCGTCAGTGATTCAGGAACCTGCGTTTGTCCGACCCCGAGCTTCCCGCTGTCCGCATCAGCGACCTTGCCCGCCCGCAAGGCCCGCGCACGGCTGACTATCTGGAGGGTCTGAATCCGGAGCAGCGCCGGGCGGTGGAAGCCATCGAAGGACCGGTTCTGGTGCTGGCGGGCGCGGGCACGGGCAAGACGCGGGTGCTGACCACCCGCCTGGCCCACATCCTCAGCCTGGGCCGGGCGCGGCCCTGGGAGCTGCTGGTCGTTACCTTCACCAACAAGGCCGCCCGCGAGATGCGCGAGCGGATCACCCACCTGATCGGTCCGGAAGCCGAGGGCCTGCGCTGGCTCGGCACCTTCCACTCCGTCGCCGCCCAGATCCTGCGCCGCCACGCCGAGTTGGTGGGCCTGAAATCCAGCTTCACCATCCTGGACGACGACGATCAGGAGCGGCTGCTCAAGCAGCTGCTGGAAGCCGAGAGCATCGACCTGAAGCGCTGGACACCGCGCCTGTTGGCCGGGCTGATCGACCAGTGGAAGAACCGCGGCTGGACCCCGGAAAAGCTGCCCCCCGCCGAGAGCGCCGCCTTCGCCAACAACCGCGGCCAGGCCCTCTACAAGATGTACCAGGACCGCCTGCGCGTGCTGAACGCCTGCGATTTCGGCGACCTGCTGCTGCACAACCTGACCATCTTCACCTCGCACCCCGACGTGCTGGCCGATTTCCACAACCGCTTCCGCTACATCCTGGTGGATGAATACCAGGACACCAACGTCGCCCAGTATCTGTGGCTGCGGCTGCTGGCCCAGGCGCGCCAGAACGTCTGCTGCGTGGGCGACGACGACCAGTCGATCTACGGCTGGCGGGGCGCTGAGGTGGACAACATCCTGCGCTTCGAGCGCGACTTCCCCGGCGCCGAGGTCATCCGCCTGGAGCGCAACTACCGCTCGACAGAGCACATCCTCGGGGCCGCCTCGGGCCTGATCAAGGCCAACAAGGGCCGGCTCGGCAAGACGCTTTGGACAGAGGACAAGGGCGGCGAGAAGGTCCAGGTGCGCGGGGTCTGGGACGGCGAGGCGGAGAGCCGCCTGATCGCCGAGGAGATCGAACGCTTCAAGCGCAAGGGCCGCAAATACCGCGACGTCGCCATCCTGGTGCGCGCCTCCTTCCAGATGCGGGCCTTCGAAGAGCGGTTCGTGATGCAGGCCATCCCCTACACGGTGGTCGGCGGCCCGCGCTTCTTCGAGCGGGCGGAAATCCGCGACGCCCACGCCTATCTGCGGCTGATCCAGTCCGAAGACGACGACCTGGCCTTCGAGCGCATCGTCAACGTCCCCAAGCGCGGCATCGGCGACACCAGCGTGTCCAAGATCCTTCAGATCGCCCGGCACAACAACGTCTCGGCCATCCTTGCCGCGCACGGCCTGGTCAATACCGACGAGCTGCCTGCCCGCACCCGTACGTCCCTGTCCAACTTCCTGCGCGATCTGGACCGCTGGCGCGCGCTCGGCCAGGTCACGCCCCACGCCCAGCTTCTGGAAACCATCCTGGAGGAGAGCGGCTACACGGACGCCCTTCGCGCCGACAAGGGCCCCACCAGCCAGACCCGCCTGGAGAACCTGAAGGAACTGGTCCAGTCGATGGCCGCCTTCGAGGACCTGCAGTCCTACCTGGAGCACGTCTCCCTGGTCATGGACCTGGACCGCGGCCCCGGCGGTGACGCCGTGCAGATCATGACCCTGCACTCGGCCAAGGGGCTGGAGTTCCCTCTGGTCTTCCTGCCCGGCTGGGAGGAAGGCATGTTCCCCTCGCAGCGCTCGATGGACGAGAAGGGCGAGAAGGGCCTCGAAGAAGAGCGGCGCCTAGCCTACGTCGGCATCACTCGGGCCAAGGAGGAGGCGCGGCTGTCTTTCGTCGCCAACCGCCAGGTCTACGGCCGCTGGACCAGCCAATTGCCCAGCCGCTTCATCGACGAACTGCCCCTGGCTCACGTCGAGGCGGGATCGGAGACCGGCTATTACGGCGGCGGCCCCGGCATGCAGCAGCCCTCCTCGCGCTGGGAGGACTCCAGCTTCGGCGGCGCCGGTTACTCCTCGCCCGGCTGGCAGCGCGCCCAGCAGAAGACCGCCGCCCGCACCGGCTACAGCGAGCCCTCCCGGGTCCGCAACCAGCCCATCGAGGGCGAGGGCCGGCTGGTAGCGATCTCCGAGCCGACCGCCTCCAGCTACAAGCGCGGCGAGCGGGTCTTCCACATCAAGTTCGGCTACGGCGAGGTGGTCGGGGTCGAGGGCAACAAACTCACCGTCGCCTTCGACAAGGCGGGCGAGAAGAAGGTCATCGACAGCTTCGTGGAGCGGGCTTGAAGCCCCTCATCAGGTTTTATCGGCTCAGCTCGAACCGAACCTGACGTTGTGCGCTCTACATGCAGTGGAGCGCCTGATGAGACCTTCGTTCTTCTACGGAACCGCAATATCGACCGCGATGGGCCTGGTGCTGGGCATGTCCTTACACAGCCCCTGGGCGTCTCGCGATGGCGGTCCCCAGACTCTGGTGGCGTCGGCCGCCGCCACCGAGTTGGCAAGAAAGCCCAACGCTGACGACCTCATCGAAGCGGCCTTCCCTTCCGAGCAGCCCGCCGAGTTCGCTAGCACTGACCTGGACATGACCCAGCTGCCTCCGGACTCCCTGCCCGTCGTCCGCCTGACCCGCAGCGGCGGCCAGCCCATCCCCGCCGCCGAGAGCATCGAGCGCGTCACCGTTGAAGAGGCCGAACAGATCACGACGTCCGACGGCGCGGTCGAAGACAAGGTCGCCGACGCCGCGCAGCCTCCCGCGCAACGTCCAATCATCGCCGCCGCCTACACCCCGGGCCCGAGCGGCTTCTGATCGCGCCTCTCGCCTTTCCGGCCCGCGCTTGTTAAGCGGGCGCATGAGCGAACAAGCCTTCCAGATCATCGCCCGCGGCCCGCGCGCCGACGCCGAAGCCGCCGCCGAGGCGGTGGACGCCGACGTCATGCTGGAGGGCGCCACCTATTCCATCCTCGAAGAAGACGAAGACCGGAATATCTGGCGCATCGACGCCTTCCCCACCAGCGACGAGGAAGCCGAGCGGCTGCAGTCCGTCCTGGCAGGTTTCAAGACGCTGAAGGTGACCCGCGAAGTCCTGGCCGACGCCGACTGGCTGGCCATGGCCCTGTCGGGCCTGCCGCCGGTCAAAGCCGGGCGGTTCTTCATTTTCGGCGTGCACGACCGGGGCCGCGCGCCGGTCAACGCCGTGAACCTGCGCATCGAGGCGGGCGCAGCCTTCGGCACCGGACACCACGGCACCACGGTCGGCTGCCTGCTGGCCTACGACCGCCTGCTGAAAGCCAAGATCTACGCCAAGGTCCTGGACGTCGGCGCCGGCACCGGCGTGCTGGCCATCGCCGCAGCGCGCACCGGCTCCAAGCTGGCTGTTGGCACGGACATCGACGCCGTTTCGGTGCGCATCTCGCGCGAGAACGCCGAGGTCAACGGCGCCAACGCCCGCTTCGTCCACGCCTCTGGCCTGCGCCACCGGCTGGTGGCCGAGCACGCGCCCTATGATCTCGTGTTCGCCAATATCTTGGCCCGGCCCCTGATCGGTCTTAGCCAGGACATCAAGGGCGCGCTGAAGCCCGGCGGCGTCGCCATCCTTTCGGGCCTGCTGCGCACCCAGGAGCGGGCGGTGAAGGCCGCCTACCTCAGCCGCGGCTTCCGCGTGATGTTCGCCATCCGCCGGGACGCCTGGGTGGCGCTGGTGCTGCGGAGGGCCTAAATCTTCCCCATGCGCCAGACCTTCCAAGACTCCGCCGACCCCTCCTTCGGCACGCTGCATCTCCCGCTGATCCGCAAGGCGGTCGCCGGCCAGGGGCTGGACGGCCTGCTGATCCCGCACGAGGACGAGCACCAGAACGAATATCTGCCCGACGCCAACGACCGTCTGGCCTGGGCCACCGGCTTCACCGGTTCGGCGGGCGCGGCGGTGGTGCTGGCCGACAAGGCGGCGGTGTTTGTCGACGGCCGCTACACCCTGCAAGTGCGCGATCAGGTGAACCTGGACCTGTTCGAGGTGCGCGATCTGGTCGACGGCGGCGTGCCCGCCTATCTGGAAGCCCAGCTGAAGCCCGGCCAGGTGGTCGGTTACGACCCGCGCCTGCACAGCCCCGACGCCCTGGACCGCCTTCGCGCCGCCGCCAAGAAGGCCGGCGCCGAGCTGAAGCCCGTAGACGCCAATCCCCTCGACCAAGCCTGGGGCCAGACCCGCCCGCCCCAGCCTCAGGCGCCCGTCGTCCCCCATCCCCTGGTCTATTCCGGTGAAGACTCCAGCGTCAAGCGCGCCCGCATCGGCGCGGCCCTGGCCGCCCAGGGCGCCGACGCCGCGGTGCTGACCGCCCCCGCCTCCATCGCCTGGCTGTTCAACATCCGCGGCGGTGACGTGATCCGCTCGCCCCTGCCGCTCAGCCAGGCCATCCTGCGCAAGGACGGCACGGCGCGGCTGTTCCTCGATCCGATCAAGGTCACGGCGGACCTGCCCGCCTGGCTCGGCAACGAGGTCGCGCTGGAGACCCCCGACGCCCTCCCCGGCGCCCTGGCCGAGCTTAAGGGCCACAAGGTGTCGCTCGACCCCAGCCAGTCCTCCGCCTGGTATTTCGACACCCTGCAGGCCGAAGGAGCCGAGGTGGTGCGCGGGCCCGACCCCACCGCCCTGCCCCGCGCCTGCAAGAACGCCGTTGAGGTCGAGGGCTCCCGCCAGGCCCATATCCGCGACGGCGCCGCCCTGTCCCGCTTCCTGCACTGGCTGGCCACCGAGGCGCAGACCGCCCTGCCCGACGAGATCACCGTGGTCGGCAAGCTGGAGGCGTTCCGCGAGGCCACCGGGGCGCTCAAGGACCTCAGCTTCGACACCATCGCCGGCGCCGGCCCCAACGGCGCCATCGTCCACTACCACCCGGTCGAACGGCTCAACCGCAAGACCGAGTCAGGCTCCCTGCTGCTGGTGGATTCCGGCGGCCAGTACTTGGACGGCACCACCGACGTCACCCGCACCGTGGCTATCGGCGAACCGACCGGAGAGATGCGCGAACGCTTCACCCTGGTGCTCAAGGGTCATCTGGCTCTGGGCCGCGTGCGCTTCCCGGTCGGCGTGACCGGCTCGGCGCTCGATGTTCTGGCCCGCGCCGCCCTCTGGCAGTATGGCCTCGACTACGACCACGGCACCGGCCACGGCGTCGGTTCCTACCTCGGCGTGCACGAAGGGCCGCAGCGCATCTCCAAGGCGCCCAGCACAGTCGCGCTCCAGCCCGGCATGATCGTCTCCAACGAGCCCGGCTACTACAAGACCGGCGCCTACGGCATCCGCATCGAGAACCTGCTGGGGGTCACCCCCGCCGCCGACGTTCCCGGCGGCGAACGCCCGATGCTCGGCTTTGAGCCGCTGACCCTCGCGCCCATCGACCGCCGCCTAGTGGACAAGGCCCTACTCACCGCCGAGGAAACCGCCCAGCTGGACGCCTACCACGCCAAGGTCGCCGACAAGATCGGCCCGCTGCTAGACGGCGCCGCCAAGGCCTGGCTGCTCGACGTCTGCGCGCCCCTATGAGCGGTCCGGCGGACATCACCGCGCGCTTCCAGGCCGCCTGGAACGCCCACGACATGGATGCCTTCGCCCGCCTGTTCCATCCCGACGCCACCTTCGTGAACCGGTTCGGGACCTACTGGCGGGGAGTCGATCAGATCGTCGCCGGCCACGCCGGCATCCACGCCACCATCTACAGCGACTCCACCCTGACCATCGATCCACCGGACGTCGACCCGATCTCGGACGACGCGGCCATCCTGCACTTCTGGACCCGGCTCACCGCCGGCGCCGCCCACCCGGCAGGACCGCATCAGGTCGACACCCTGATCATGGCCGTGGCCACGCGCCGCGACGGCGAATGGCGGCTCCAGGCGTCGGAGAACGTGACCCTGGTCAATCCGATGACCGGCGAGACCGTCCTGCGTCCCTAGGCGCTGGCGGATTATCGGCATAGCCTTCCGCCACAAGGTTGGGAGGACCTCATGAAATCCGTGATCGCCGCTTCGGCGGCCGTGCTGCTGCTGGCCGCCGCGCCCCTCGCCCATGCCGCCGAGACCGCCCAGGAAAAGGCCAACAAGGCCCTGGTGCTGAAGTTCTGGAGCGACGTGTTCGACCACCACGACCTCAGCCGGGTGAAGGACTACATGTTCGAGGGCTATGTGCAGCATAACCCCAACGCCGCCACCGGCCGCCGGGGCTTCGAGGAGTTCTTCGGCAAAATCTGGCCCAAGCCCCTGGCCGCCTCTGAGGTCAAGCCGACCAAGTTCGACGTGGTCATGGCCGACGGCGATCTGGTCACCCTGATCCAGCGCATCGCCAAGCCCGATCCCGACCACGCGGGCCAGACCTACGACAGCTTCTGGTTCGACACCCTGCGGGTCCGCGACGGCAAGCTGGTGGAGCACTGGGACAACGCGATCAAGCCCGTGAAGTAGCTAGCTAGCCGACCAGCGCCAGCCATTCGTCCTCGGTCAGCACCTGAATGCCCAGGTCGGTGGCTTGCTTGAGCTTCGACCCCGCACCCGGCCCGGCCACAACGATATCGGTCTTCTTGGACACTGATCCCGCCACCTTGGCGCCCAGCGACTCCGCCTGGGCCTTGGCCTCGTCGCGGGTCATCTTCTCCAGCGCGCCCGTGAACACCACGGTCTTGCCGGCCACCGCCGTGTCGGCCTTGGGGCGCTGAGCCGGGATCACCGTCAGCTGCTCCAGCAGCTTGTCCAACAGATGGCGATTGTGGTCCTCGCCGAAAAACTCCGCGATCATCCGCGCCGCTACCGGCCCAACCTGATCGACCCCGGCGATCTCCAGAAAGGCCTCGCCCGGCACGCCCGAAGCGGCCTCGGCGGCGGCGGACTGGAAGGCGTCCCAAGTCTCGTAACGCCCAGCCAGGGCCTCGCGCGTCCTGACGTTCAGCTTGGGGATCGACAGGCGCAGGCGCTCTTCCAGCGCGGCGTCCGGCGGGATCAGGAAATCGGCCGCATCCCTCGCGAAGGCCAGGATGGCGTCGCGCGCCGTCGGGCCCACGCCGTCCAGCTCCGACAGTTCCGCATAAGCCGCGCTCGCCATCTGCCCTGACGCCGCCTTCGCCCCTCCGACAAAGGCTTCCACCGTCTCGAAATGGCGGGCCAGAGCGATCGAGGTCGTCTCGCCGACGTGGCGGATGCCCAGGCCATAGATGAAACGGTCCAGGGCGATGTGACGCCGCGCTTCGATGCCGGCGATCAGGTTGCTCACGCTGGTCTCGCCATAACCATCAGTCTGGCGCAGTTCGTCCATCTTGGCCACGTCGCGGGCCAGGGCGAAGATGTCGGCAGGATCGGTGATCCAGCCCCGCTCGCTGAAGGCGGTCAGCTGCTTTTCGCCCAGCCCCTCGATGTCGAAGGCCCGGCGCGACACGAAGTGGCGCAGGTGCGCCAGTCGCTGGAAGGGACATGCGAACTCTCCGGTGCAGCGGCGCACCACCGTCTCGGCCCCCGAAACCGTCGTCTCGGTGGTCAGGGGAGTCTGCAGGTTACACGGACAATGGGTCGGGAATGCGAACGGTTCGGCGCTCGCCGGGCGCTCGTCCAGCACCACGCTGACGATCTGCGGGATCACGTCGCCCGCCCGCTGCAGGATCACCGTGTCGCCGACCCGGATGTCCTTGCGCGCGATCTCGTCGGCGTTGTGCAGGGTGGCGTTGACCACGACCACGCCGCCCACCGTCACCGGATGCAGTCGCGCCACCGGAGTGATCGCCCCTGTCCGACCGACCTGAATGTCGATGGCCTCAAGCACCGTGCGCGCCTGCTGGGCGGGGAATTTGCGGGCGATGGCCCAGCGCGGGGTGCGGGTGACGAAGCCCAGCCGCTGCTGCCAGTCCAGCCGGTCGACCTTGTAGACCACCCCGTCGATGTCATAGGCGAGCTTGGGCCGCTCGGTCTCCATGCGGGCGTAGGCGGCCAGCAGGCCAGCCGCGTTCTCCACTCGCTCGCTCTGCGGCGTGGTCTGGAAGCCCCAGGCCTTCAGCAGTCCCAGCGCCTGCCATTGGGTCTGCGCAAACGGCGCGCTGATCTCGCCCCAGGCGTAGGCGAAAAAGCTCAGCGGACGCCGGGCGGTGACGGTGCTGTCGATCTGGCGCAGGGAGCCGGCGGCGGCGTTGCGCGGATTGGCGTAGGTCTTCTGGCCCGCCTCTTCCGCGGCGGCATTCAGCGCGATGAAGGCCTCGTGGCCGAGATAGACCTCACCGCGGACCTCGATCACGTCCGGCCAGCCTTCGCCCAGCAGACGCGGCGGGATATCGCCCACCGTGCGGACATTGGCGGTGACGTCCTCGCCCACCCGCCCGTCGCCCCGGGTCGCGGCCTGCACCAGCACGCCCTTCTCGTAGCGGATCGAGCAGCTGAGGCCGTCGATCTTGGGCTCGGCGGTGTATCCCACCGTCTCGGACGGGCTTAGGCGCAGGAACCGGCGGATGCGGGCGTCGAACTCTTCCGCCTCGGAATCGGCGAAGGCGTTGTCCAGCGACAGCATGGGCGCGCCATGCTCGACCGGCGAGAAGGCCTCGGCCCGCGCCGCGCCCACCTTCAGGCTGGGGGAATTGTCGCGGGTCAGGTGCGGAAAGCGGGCTTCGATCTCCAGGTTGCGCCGCTTCAGCACGTCATAGTCGGCGTCCGTGATCGTCGGGTCGTCCTGCTGGTGATAGCGCAGGTCGTGCGCCGCCAGCTCGTCGGCCAGCATCGCCAGTGCGTCCGACGCTTCGGACTCCGAAAGATCCTCGACAGGCTTCACGGTCAGGCGTGCATCAGGGCGCGGGCGGCGGCGCGGGCCGCCTCTGTGATCTCAGCGCCGGCCAGCATGCGGGCGATCTCTTCCTCTCGGGCCTTATCGGTCAGGATTTCCACGGCGGTGCGAACCTGATCGGCGGCGCCAGCCTTGGACACGCGCCAGTGGGCC
>CAIYVC010000096.1 GCA_903929535.1 uncultured Caulobacteraceae bacterium
CCTGGCCGACGCCTATTCGCAGGGCGAAGTGCGGGTCAACTACACCCAGAACCTGGTGCTGCCGCATGTGAAGCTGGCCGACGTGCCGGCGATCTATGCCAAGTTGCAGTCGGCGGGCCTGGCCACGGCCAATATCGACCTGATCACCGACATCATCGCCTGCCCGGGACTGGACTACTGCTCCCTGGCCAACGCCCGGGCCATCCCCGTGGCCCAGGCCATCGCCGCCCTGTTCGCCGATCCGGCGCGGGCCGAGGCGATCGGCGAGCTGAAGGTCAAGATCTCCGGCTGCATCAACGCCTGCGGCCACCATCACCTGGGCAACATCGGCATCCTCGGCGTCGATAAGAAGGGCGAGGAGTTCTACCAGCTATCGCTCGGCGGCTCGGGCGACGCGGACGCCTCCCTGGCCCAGATCCTCGGCCCGGCCGTCGCCGTCGGCGCGGTGCCCGACGCGGTCAACACCCTGGTGGAGACCTATCTGGTCCATCGCAAGGACGGCGAGCGCTTCCTGGACACCGTGCGCCGCACCGGCCTGCAGCCCTTCAAGGAGGCCGTCTATGCCCCGGCTGATTAAGCTGGCCAACGACCCATCTGGAAAGACTGGGGCTTCGTGGATCGAGGACGGCTTCACCTTCGTCGCCGACGAGGATGCAGTCCCGGCCTCCGGCGACGTCGTCGTCACCCTGACGCGCCTGTCTTCAGAGGGCGACGCCCTGCTGGCGTCCGGCCGCAAGGTCGGTGTGCGGCTGCAGCCCAACGAGGCGGTCGAGGATCTGGCCTACGACCTCGCCGGTCTGGCGGTGGTCGAGCTGGCCTTCGCCAAGTTCCGCGACGGGCGCCCCTATTCCTCCGCCCGTGTCCTGCGCAGCCGCCTGGCCTATCAGGGCGAGATCCGCGCCGTGGGCGACGTGCTGCGCGAGCAGGCCATGCACATGGTCCGTTGCGGCTTCGACGTTTTCGCTCCCGCCGACGGCTCAAATCCTGACCAGTGGCTAGCGGCGACGCATCGCTATCGCCATGTATATCAGCGCGCCGCGGACAGCCGGGAACCGGTCTTCGCCGAGCGCGAGAAGATCGCCTCCGGTCTGGGTCACAACCGCCCCAATGAGGTGGGAGTTTGAAGATGGCTTTTGAATCCGAGGTCGTGGAGACCAACACTCTGGAAGCCCGCGCGGCGGAGCTGAACGCGCGCCTGCGCGACGCCCATCCGTCCGAGATCCTGCGCGCGGCCCTGGCCGAATACGGCGGGCATCTGGCCCTGGTGTCGTCGTTCGGCGCGGAGTCGGCGGTGCTGCTGCACCTGGCCGCCCAGGTCGACCCCTCGATCCCGGTGCTGTTCCTGGATACCGGGCAGCACTTCGGCCAGACGCTGGACTACCGCAAGACCCTGGCCGCCAAGCTGGGCCTGACCGACGTGCGCGACCTGCGCCCGCAATATCAGGACCTCGCCACCCAGGATCCCTCGGCCAACCTCTACAAGACCTCCACCGACGCCTGCTGCAACATCCGCAAGGTGCTGCCGCTGGACCGCGCGCTGCAGGACTTCGACGCCTGGATCACGGGCCGCAAGCGCTTCCAGGCCTCCTCGCGTCTGCGCCTGGCGGTGGTGGAGACCGGCGAAGGCAAGATCAAGTTCAACCCCCTGGCCAACTGGTCTAAGGCGGAGCTGGACGCCTATGGCGCCGAGCACGAGCTGCCGGCTCACCCGCTGGTGGCCTTCGGCTATCCCTCGATAGGCTGCTGGCCCTGCACCAATCCGGTGGAGGAAGGCCAGGACGCCCGCGCCGGCCGCTGGGCCGGGTCGGACAAGGTCGAGTGCGGCATCCACGTCGTGCGCGCCGAACCCACCAACGACACCGTCGGCGGCGACATCTAGCCGGGTTAGGGCTCCATCAGATCGAGGTACGGCCCGAAGCTCGGCGGGTGGCCGTTCTCGTCGTAGCAGTCCCAGATCAGCCAGTAGCGGGCGGGGTTATACAGCGCCTCGGACGTGGCGTTGTCGGGGAACAGGTCCCCGGCCAGATCGTCCCTGACGAAGAAGGCGTTGGTTCCGGCCAGAGAGGTGCCGACCAGCCGGTAGCCCTTCTTGTTGGCCATGGCGGTCACGGTTTTCAGCGACGAGCCCATGTAGTCGGTCTGGTCCCAGCGGAAGTCCGGGGTATAGGGCGGCTGCTTGACCACATGGCCCGGGAACTTGGCGTTGTATTCGATGCACAGCACCTTGGGTCGGATGACCATGGCTTCCAGCATGTAGATGTCGTTGCCGTCGATATCGATCGACAGCAGGTCCAGCTCGCCCTCGTCCAGCTTCAGCGAGGCCAGGGTCTGGTTGAAATTGTCGAGATTCAGGAAGGTGAATACCGGCGTCAGTCTGTGCGGGATCACCGGGGCGAACTTGGTCTGGATGAACTCGCGCCAGGACTCGTTGCCGTCGATCCAGACGCCCCGCCAGCCCTTGTGGATCAGGTAGAGGCTGTTGCACTCCAGCCCGTGCTCGACGCCGATCTCGCAGAACCGGCCCTTTTCGATGTTCAGCCGCCTGAAGATCTCCTCCAGGATGCCGTCCTCGTCGTTCTGGCTGTAGATCTTGAAGCCGAACGGCTCCAGCCGCTTCTTGTCGTCGATCTTCTGCAGCAGGCGCTCGACCTCGGCGCGGGCGAGATAGCCGTTGTTGCGGCGGACGGCGTAGGCCAGCGTCTTGAAGCGTTCGGCGTCGATCGCGTCGTTGTCAGCCATTCGGTCGCTCCAGGCGTCTTGCGTCCGCCATCAGGCGGGATCGGACCGGTGGCCTCTCACACTCTGCGAGCGCTGACAATCCTGACCGGCGGATCGATGATCTCGCCCTTCATCTCAGGGTTCAGCGCCGAGCCGGTGGCGGGCATTGCCAGGATGGCCCGCGCCACCTCCATCCCCTCGATCACCTGACCAAAGGCGGCGTAGCCCAGGTTGTCGCCGGGCAGGTTCGGATCGGCGTCCAGATAGGGAGCGTCGCCGCAGCAGATCGAGAAGTCGCTGGCCGCCGTGCCGACCGCGAACCGGGCCATCGACAGCGTCCCGTCCAGATGCCGGAGCCCCGTGGCCGTGGTGCTCTCGTGCGCGATCGGCGGATAGAGCTTGGCCGGGTCCTTCACTCCCGCCTCGACAATGCCGATCTCCGGCGCCCCCGGCGCGTGGGAGGCGCGGTAAAAGACGGCGGTGTTCATCCGGCCGCTGTCCACATAGCGCAGGAAGTTGGCCACCGTGATCGGCGCCTTGTCGTCGGCCAGCTCGGCCACGATGACCCCCTTGTCGGTCTCCAGCCGCACCCGCGTGCGCGCCGTCTGGGCCCAGACCGGGCTGGCGGTGAGGGCCGCGGCGGCGGCGAGCAGGTGGCGGCGAGCGAGCAAGGGTGCGGGCATGGGCGGGTTTCCATGTGGGCCGATGTCTCAGGCTAACGCAGGACGCTTGCTTCCGCACCAGGGACAGCCAGTATCAGCGGATCGATCAGGGCCCGCCCTTCCGCCTGAAGGCAGGGCCCGCGGAAAACCATATCGGGCGGGAGGAAAAGGCATGATTGGCATCAGGATCGGCGCGGCGCTCGGCGCCATGCTTCTCGTGGTCGCGCAACTTCCGGCCGCGGCTCAGATACCGTCCGAGGGGCGCGCCGGGGGCGGCGACCACCAGATCGCGGGCCTTTGGGAAAACCGCTCCGGCACCCAGTTCAACGCCGAGGACCCGCCGCTCAAGGGCGACTACCTGAAATCCTTCCGGGCCCACCAGGCGGCCCAAGGCAAGTCGCTGACCGGGATCGACGACAAGCTGGCCACCTGTGCCCCCTCCGGAGCGCCGCGGGTGATGTTCGCGCCCTTCCCGATAGAAATCCTCGAAACGCGGGGGCAGGTCACCATCATCCAGGAATCGATGAGCCAGACCCGCCGCATCTTCACCGACGGCCGCCAGCATCCCGCCGACCTGGAGCCGACCTGGAACGGCCACTCCATCGGCAAGTGGGAAGGCGACACTCTGGTGATCGACACGGTCGCTCTGCGCGACGACGCGGTGCTGGACTCCCGCAACGTGCCCCACAGCGACGCCGCCCACCTCGTCGAGCGCCTGCGCCGCACCGCCCCGGACACGCTGGAGTACAGCTACACGATGGAAGACCCCAAGGCCTACACCCAGCCCTTCTCCGGCAAGAAGACCTTCCGCTACCGTCCCGATTGGCAGGTCATGGACTGGATCTGCGAGAACAACCGCGAAAGCGTCAACGCGGCGGGAGAGACGGTGCAGAGGCTGAAATAGGGCGTTGTTAATCCCATCGGGCTAGGCTTCCCCTTCCACGCGTCTCAAGGACCGGGAGGAACCATGTCGAGCCAGGTGTCGAATTTCCGGCGTCCGTCCAGCGACCACTTCCAGCCGGAAGAGAGCCTCGATCCAGCCGCCCAGCGCGCCCTGCGCGGCAAGCTCGAGCAGATCGACTACATCGCCTACATCTCAAGCCGCGAGGTGATCGGCGCCGTGCTCGGCTCGGCCGAGGCTCAGAAGTTCGAGCGCATGGCCGTGGCCGTTGGTCAGGCCCGCGCCCAATGGGCCGCCGCAGCCCTGGCCATGACCGACAGCGGTCAGGCGCCCAGCGCCCAGCAGATCGAGACCCTGGGTCACAAGCGCGAAGCCTACGAGGAACTGGCCGCCGCCTACGAGGGCCTGCGCCGCATGGTCGTGGTCTGCACCCCTTGAAGTGATCCATCCCTGATGTTGGTCTGCGGACCGTTTTTGGATGGAAGAGCGAGATGGGAAGCAAGCGTCACAAGCCCGAGGAGATCGTAGCCAAGCTTCGTCAGGTTGAGATTCTGACGGGGC
>CAIYVC010000097.1 GCA_903929535.1 uncultured Caulobacteraceae bacterium
ACCTCTCGGCCATGGCCGAGGGCGAGGTTCACCTGAACATCGTCGAAGTGCGCAAGCCCGAAGTCGACGCCCAGCTGGTGTCGGAAAACATCGCTCAGCAGCTGGAGCGCCGCGTGGCGTTCCGCCGCGCCATGAAGCGTTCGATGCAATCGGCCATGCGCCTCGGCGCCAAGGGCGTCCGCATCAACGTGTCGGGCCGCCTCGGCGGCGCCGAAATCGCGCGGATGGAATGGTATCGCGAAGGCCGTGTGCCGCTGCACACCCTGCGCGCCGACATCGACTACGGCTTCTCCGAAGCCAAGACCACCTACGGCATCATTGGCGTGAAGGTGTGGATCTTCAAAGGCGAAGTGCTCGAGCACGATCCGATGGCGCTGGACAAGCGCCTGGCCACCGAAACCGGCCCGGCCGGCGAAGGCGGCGGACGTGAACGTGGCGATCGTCCCGACCGCGGCGATCGCGGCGGCCGTCGTGATCGGAACGGGTGAGTTTAGACTATGCTGTCACCGAAAAAGACCAAGTTCCGCAAGCAGTTCAAGGGCCGTATCCACGGCGTGGCCAAGAGTGGCTTTTCCCTGAACTTCGGCGCCTACGGCCTCAAGGCCCTGGAGCCCGAGCGGGTCACCGCGCGTCAGATCGAAGCGGCCCGCCGCGCGATCACGCGTCAGATGAAGCGCCAGGGCCGCGTGTGGATCCGCGTGTTCCCCGACCTGCCTGTCACCGACAAGCCGGCCGAAGTGCGGATGGGTAAGGGCAAGGGCGCCGTCGAATACTGGGCGGCCCGGGTCCACCCCGGCCGGATCCTGTTCGAGATCGACGGTGTTCCGGACGACGTGGCGCGTGAAGCTCTGCGCCTCGGCTCGGCCAAGCTGTCCATCCGGACCAAGGTCGTCAGCCGCATCGAAGCGCCTGCGGCTCATACGGAGTAGAGGGCAGATGAAGATCGACGAAGTCCGCCGGCTCACCCCGGACCAACTCTCCGATCAGCTGATCCAGCTGAAGAAGGAGCAGTTCAACCTGCGTTTCCAAGCGGCCACCGGCCAAATGGAGAAGACCCACCGCGTGAACGAAATCCGCAAGGACATCGCGCGCATCAAAACCGTGCTGCGCGGCAAAGCCGCCGCGGTCGCGGCCTAAGGATAGCGACATGCCCAAGCGAATTCTCGAAGGCGTGGTGGTCTCCGACAAGGGAGACAAGACGATCATCGTGAAGGTGGAACGCACCTTCCTGCACCCTGTGCTGAAGAAGACCGTCCGCCGCTCCAAGAAATACCATGCGCACGACGAAGCGAACGCCGTGAAGACCGGCGAGATCGTCAAGATCGTCGAGTGCGCACCCAAGTCCAAGCTCAAGACCTGGGAGGTCCTGTCTCAGGCCCCCCAGTCCCTGAGCCAGTGAATTAGGAAGGTCTGACATATGATCCAGATGCAGACTAACCTGGACGTCGCCGATAATTCGGGCGCGCGCCGGGTCATGTGCATCAAGGTGCTGGGTGGGGCCAAGCGGCGCTACGCCAGTGTCGGCGATGTCATCGTCGTTTCCGTGAAGGAAGCGATTCCGCGCGGCCGCGTGAAGAAGGGCGACGTTCTGCGCGCCATCGTCGTGCGCACCGCCCAGGGCATCAAGCGCAAGGACGGCTCGCTGATCCGCTTCGACAAGAGCGCTGCGGTGATCGTCAACAAGGCGAACGAGCCCATCGGCACGCGGATCTTTGGCCCGGTTCCCCGCGAACTGCGCGCCAAGAACCACATGAAGATCATCTCGCTCGCGCCGGAGGTCCTGTAATGGCCGCGAAGATCAGAAAAGGCGACCGCGTCGTCATCCTGTCCGGCCGCGACAAGGGCCGCCAGGGCGCCGTGCTGAAGGTTCTGCCCAAGGAAGAGCGTCTGCTGGTGGAAGGCCTGAACATCGTTCACCGCCACACCCGCCCGACGCAAGCTGACCCCCAAGGGGGCATCAAAGACAAGGAAGCGTCGCTCCACGTGTCGAACGTGGCTCTCGTCGATCCCAAGACTGGCGAACCGACCCGTGTCGGTTTCCGTGTCGAAGGCGGCAAGAAGGTGCGTTTCGCCAAGAAGTCCGGCGAGGTCATCAATGGCTGATGTACAAAATTACGAACCGCGCCTGAAAAGCGTCTACCGCGAGAAGATCCGCGCGTCGCTGAAGGAGCAGTTTTCCTACACCAACGAAATGCAGATCCCCAAGCTGGACAAGATCGTCCTGAACATGGGCATCGGCGAAGCGGTCAACGACTCCAAGAAGGTCCAAGCGGCCGTCAAGGATCTCGCCGCCATCGCCGGTCAGAAGCCTGCGACCACCCGCGCCCGTAATTCCATCGCCGGCTTCAAGCTGCGCGAGAACATGGTCATCGGCGCCAAGGTCACGCTGCGCAAGGATCGCATGTACGAATTTCTGGACCGGTTGATCACCATCGCCCTACCGCGGGTGAAGGACTTCCGGGGTCTGAACGGCAAGAGCTTCGACGGCCGTGGCAACTTCGCCATGGGCCTGAAGGAACACATCGTGTTCCCGGAGATCAACTACGATCAGATCGACCAGATGTGGGGCATGGACATCATCGTCTGCACCACCGCGACGTCGGACGAGGAAGCCCGCGCTCTCCTCAAAGAATTCCAATTCCCGTTCAACAATTAGGGCGGGGGGAAAGCACACATGGCCAAGAAAAGCGCCGTTAACCGCAACGAGATGGTCAAGCGTCTCGCCAAGCAATACGAAGCCAAGCGCGCCGCGCTGAAGGCGACCGCCAACAACGAGGCTCTTCCGCTGGAAGACCGCTTCGAGGCGCGCCTTAAGCTCGCCAAGCTGCCGCGCAACTCGTCCAAGACGCGCATCCGCAATCGCTGCCAGATCACTGGCCGGCCGCGCGCCTATTATCGGAAGCTGAAGATGTCGCGGATCGCGTTGCGCGAACTGGGCGCCGCCGGGCACATCCCCGGCCTCGTCAAGTCGAGCTGGTAGGAGGGTCTCATGGTCAACGACCCCATCGGCGATATGATCGCCCGCATCAAGAATGCTCACGAGCGCAAGCGCGCCAAGGTCTCGACGCCTGCGTCGAAGCTGCGTGGTCGCGTTCTGGAAGTGTTGCAAACCGAAGGCTACATCCGGGGCTATTCCCTGGTTGAAGAGCCCGGCAAGCATGCCGAGTACGAAATCGAGCTCAAGTATTACGACGGCGAGCCCGTGATCGCGGATATCGCGCGTGTGTCCAAGCCGGGCCGCCGCGTCTATTCGTCGATCAAGGACCTGAAGCCGATCCGTAACGGCCTGGGTATCTCGATCCTGTCGACGCCCAAGGGCGTCATGTCCGACACTGCCGCACGTGACCAGAACGTCGGCGGCGAAGTCCTCTGCAGGGTCTACTAGTCATGTCCCGGATTGGTAAGAAGGTCATCGCGATCCCCTCCGGCGTGCAGGTCACGCTGGACGGTCAGACGGTGACGGTGAAGGGGCCCAAGGGCCAACTCGCCTGGACCGTCTCCGAGGAGATCGAGGTCAAGCAGGAAGGCGCCGAGCTGACGCTCGCGCCCCGTAACGACACGCAACGTGCTCGCGGCATGTGGGGGCTCTCGCGCACCCTGGTGGCGAACATGGTCGAAGGCGTCACCAAGGGTTACGAGGAAGTCCTCGAACTGGTGGGCGTCGGCTACCGCGCCGCCATGAAGGGCCAGGCCCTCTCCATGCAGCTCGGTTTCAGCCACGACGTGGACATCCCGGCGCCGCAGGGCATCACCTTCGCGGTGCCCAAGCAGACCGAAGTCCGCATCGCCGGCATCGACAAGCAGCTGGTCGGCGAAATCGCCGCCCGCATCCGTCGCATCCGTCCGCCCGAGCCCTACAAGGGCAAGGGCGTGCGCTACGCGGGCGAAAAAGTCCGCCGCAAAGAAGGCAAGAAGAAGTAAGCCATGCCTCTTACCTCTCGCGATACCAGCAAGCGCCGCGCCGAGCGCAACCGTCTGCGCCTCAAGGCGCTGTCCAACGGTCGTCCTCGCCTGTCGGTCTTCCGCTCGTCCAAGAACATCTACGCCCAGGTCATCGATGACGCCTCGGGGACAACCCTGGCCGAAGCCTCGTCCATCAAGGACGCCAAGGGCTCGGACAAGGAAGCCGCCGAACGGGTCGGTAAACTGGTCGCCCAACGCGCCATCGAAAAGGGCGTCAAGGAAGTCGTGTTCGACCGCGGCGGTTACATCTATCACGGCCGTATCAAGGCCCTCGCAGACGCCGCGCGTGAAGCCGGCTTGAGTTTCTAGGGGATCCTGATGGCTCGTAGAGAAGAACGTGGCGGCGATCGCCGCAACAACGCCGCCGAAGCCGATAGCGATATCGTCGAGAAGTTGGTGCACATCAACCGCGTCGCCGCGACCGTAAAGGGTGGCCGCCGTTTCTCGTTCGCCGCCCTGATGGTGGTGGGCGACGGCAAGGGCCGCGTTGGTTTCGGTCACGGCAAGGCGCGCGAAGTGCCTGAAGCGATCCGCAAGGCGACCGAAGAAGCCAAGAAGACCATGATCCGGGTGCCCCTGCGCGAAAGCCGCACCCTGCACCACGACGGCCACGGCCGTCACGGCGCAGGCAAGGTGATGCTGCGCGCGGCGCCTCCCGGCACCGGCGTGATCGCCGGCGGTCCGATGCGCGCTGTTCTGGAAACCCTGGGCGTGCACGACGTGGTGGCCAAGTCGGTCGGCTCGTCCAACCCCTACAACATGGTCCGCGCGACCTTCGACGCCCTGAAGGGCCAGAGCTCGCCCCGCCAGATCGCGTCCAAGCGCGGCAAGAAGGTCGGTGACCTGCTCGGCCGCCGCAACGACGGCGTCTCCGGCGCGGTCGAGTCGGCCGAAGGCTAAGGATACCTACGATGGCTAAGATCACCGTTGTGCAGACCGGCAGCCCGATCCGCCGCAAGAGCGACCAGCGCGCCACCCTCGTGGGCCTGGGCCTCAACCGGATCGGCCGCAAGGCCGTGCTGGAAGACAATCCCTCCACCCGCGGCATGATCGCCAAGGTGCACCACCTGGTGTCCGTCGAGGGCTAAGACGATCCCGGGTCCGGCGAAAGCCGGACCCTTTCCATTCAGCCGAGTCAGGCTTTCGCCTGGCGATTGATCTCCAAGGAGAGGCTCCTATGACCAAGCTCAATGAAATCCGCGACAACGAAGGCGCCACCAAGGGCCGCATGCGTGTCGGCCGTGGCCCCGGTTCGGGCAAGGGCAAGACCGCGGGCCGCGGTGTGAAGGGCCAGAAGGCGCGCTCCGGCGTGGCCATCGCCGGCTTCGAAGGCGGCCAGATGCCGCTGCACATGCGCCTGCCCAAGCGCGGCTTCAACAGCCTCAACCGCAAGACCTACGCCGAAGTGAACCTGTGGCGTCTGGCCCAGGCCATCGAAGCGGGCAAGCTGGATCCCAAGAAGCCGATCGACGGCGAAGTCCTGATCAAGGCCGGCGTCGTGCGCCGGGTGAAAGACGGCATCCGTCTGCTGGGCAAGGGCGAACTGAAGACCAAGATCGACCTGTCGGTCCACTCGGCCTCCGCCTCGGCCCGCAAGGCCATCGAAGCGGCCGGCGGCAAGCTGACCACCAAGGTCGCCGCGGCGGCTGAAGAAGCGTCCGAAGCTTAAGTATTTGTCGAGCTAGACGGGGCGAGCCCACGGGGCTTGCCTCTTTTGCCCAGGGGGCGCCTTCCCAAACCGGGGGGCGTAGCCCTATCTAGGGCGCCAACGCAGTAGGGGAGCCGTCATGGCCTCGGCCGCCGAACAGCTCGCAGCCAATATGAACGCCGGCGCCTTCGCCAAGGCGACGGACCTGCACAAGCGCCTGTGGTTCACCCTGGGCGCCCTGATCATCTATCGTCTCGGCACCCATATTCCGATCCCGGGCATCAACCTGGACGTGTTCAACAAGGCGTTCCAGGGCCAGTCCCAGGGCGTGCTGGGCATGTTCAACATGTTCTCCGGCGGCGCCGTGCAGCGCATGGCCATCTTCGCCCTGAACGTGATGCCCTACATCTCGGCCTCGATCATCGTGCAGCTGATGGGCACCATCTATCCGCCCTGGGAAAAGCTGCGCAAAGAAGGCGGCGACGCCGGCCGCAAGCAGCTGAACCAGTACACCCGCTACTTGGCGGTCGTGCTGGCGCTCGGCCAGTCGTTCGCCATCGCCATGGGCCTGCAGAACAGCCCTGGCGTGGTCTATGAGCCCGGCCCGGCCTTCATCCTGTCCACCGTCGTGGCCCTCACGGGCGGCAGCATGTTCATGATGTGGCTGGGCGAGCAGATCACCGCCCGCGGCGTCGGCAACGGCGTGTCCCTGATCATCTTCGCCGGCATCGCCCAGGGCCTGCCGCAGCTGACGGTTCAGCTGCTGACCATGACCCGCACCGGCGCCCTGTCGGGCTTCACCCTGGTGATCATCGCCCTGATGAGCATCGCGGTGATCCTGTTCATCGTCTTCGTCGAACGCGCCCAGCGGCGCCTGCTGGTGCAGTATCCCAAGCGCCAGGTCGGCAACCGCATGTTCGGCGGCGAATCCTCGTTCCTGCCGCTGAAGGTCAACACCGCCGGGGTCATCCCGCCGATCTTCGCCTCCAGCCTGCTTCTGCTGCCGGCCACCGCCATGGGCTTCCTGGCCACCACCAATCTGCCGCCCTGGGCTCAGTGGGTGCCGACCATCGTCGGCCAGCTGCAGCACGGCCGCCCGCTGTTCATGGTGCTCTACGGCGGCATGATCGTGTTCTTCTGCTTCTTCTACACCTCGGTTGTGTTCAACCCCGAGGAGACGGCTGAGAACCTGCGCAAGTACGGAGGCTTCCTGCCGGGCATCCGCCCGGGCAAGCGCACGGCCGAGTACATCGACTATGTTCTGACCCGCCTGACCGTGATCGGCGCGGCCTACATCACCCTGGTCTGTCTGCTGCCCGAGGCGCTGATGGCCAAGATCGGCGGCAGCCTCTATTTCGGTGGCACCTCGATCCTGATCGTGGTGACGGTGACCATGGACACCGTGGCCCAGATCCAGTCCTACCTGCTGGCGCACCAGTACGAAGGCCTGATCAAGAAGTCGAAGCTGCGGGGGCGCGGTAAATGAATCTGATCCTGTTCGGGCCGCCGGCGGCGGGCAAGGGGACCCAGGCCAAGCGCCTGGTCGCTGAACGGGGAATGATTCAACTGTCCACCGGCGACATGCTGCGCGCCGCCCGTAGTTCGGGTTCGGAGCTCGGCAAGCGCGTCGCCGCCATCATGGACGCCGGCACTTTGGTGTCCGACGATATCGTCATCGCTCTGATCGAAGAGCGCCTGCCTGAGGCTGACGCCGCCGGCGGCGCCATCTTCGACGGCTTCCCTCGCACCGTGGCCCAGGCCGAGGCGCTCGATCGGATGCTGGCTGGGCGAGGACAGGGGATCGACCGGGTGGTTCGCCTGAAGGTCGACGACGAGGCTCTGGTGCAACGGATCGCTAAGCGGTTCGAGGCCGAGGGCCGCGCCGACGACAACCCGGAGACGTTCAAGATTCGGCTGGCCGCCTACAACACCCAGACAGCCCCGCTGCTGCCCTTCTACAGGGCGCAGGGCAAGTTGATCGAGGTGGACGGCATGGCCTCTATCGAAGCTGTGGCCAAGTCTGTCGACGCGGCCCTTCAGGAAGAAGCCGCCTAGACTTTGGAAGCGGCGAAAGATGTTGTTTTTGTGGACGTCATCCGGCGTCCACCATTGACGGGAGCGCATTCGTGAATATAACGGTGCGCTTCCGCGAAAGAGCGCGATTGCCGCGCCGGATCATCCGTTATTGGCGGGTGACCCGGAGTAGCTATCGCGTTTCTCTGCGCGACTAGGAGAATTCAGGCGTGGCCCGTATCGCAGGCGTCAATATCCCGACTAACAAGCGCGTCGTCGTCGCGCTGCAGTATATCCATGGCATCGGCCAAGCCAAAGCCAAGGAGATCGTTCAGAAGGTGGGCATCGAAGATGCGCGCCGGGTGAACCAGCTGACCGACGCCGAAGTGCTGCAAATCCGCGAAGCTATTGATCGCGACTATACGGTCGAGGGCGATCTTCGCCGCGAGACCTCGGTCAACATCAAGCGGCTCATGGACCTGGCCTGCTACCGCGGCCTGCGTCACCGTAAGGGCCTGCCGGTCCGCGGTCAGCGTACGCATACCAATGCCCGTACGCGCAAGGGTCCCGCCAAGCCGATCGCCGGCAAGAAGAAGTAAGGGCAGACCATGGCCAAAGAACCGGGTCGCGTTAAAAAGCGCGAACGTAAGAACATCACTTCGGGCGTCGCGCATGTGAACGCCTCGTTCAACAACACCATGATCACCATCACCGACGCCCAGGGGAACACCATCTCCTGGTCCTCGGCCGGCACGATGGGCTTCAAGGGTTCGCGCAAGTCGACCCCTTACGCCGCCCAGATGGCCGCCGAAGACGCGGGCCGCAAGGCGATGGAACATGGCGTGAAGACGCTGGAAGTGAACGTCGCGGGTCCGGGTTCGGGCCG
>CAIYVC010000098.1 GCA_903929535.1 uncultured Caulobacteraceae bacterium
CGCCGCCGGGCTGGGCGGCGGATCGAGCGACGCGGGGGCGGCCCTGCGCCTGCTCGACCGGATGCTGGGCCTGGAGTTCGGCGAGAGCCGGCTGGAAGCGGTGGCCGCCGAGATCGGCGCCGACGGCGCGGCCTGCCTGCGCGGCAGGATGCTGGTGGCCGAGGGGCGGGGAGAGCAGCTGTCGCCGGCCCCGGCCATGCCGCCCTTGCCCGCCGTGCTGGTCAATCCGGGGGTTCCGTCGCCGACCGGGGCGGTCTACCGCGCCTATGATGAGAGCGGCGCGCCGGGCGACGCGGTCCGTCCCGAAGCGCCGGTGCTGAACACCCCGGCCGACGCCGCGGCGTGGCTGGCGGGATGTCGCAACGATCTGGAGCCGCCCGCCGTGGCGCTCGAACCGCGTATCGCCGAGGCCCTGGCTGCGCTGTCGGCCGCGCCGCAGAGCCTGCTGACCCGCATGTCGGGATCGGGGGCCACCTGTTTCGCCCTGTGCGCCGACCGCGCTTCGGCCGAGGCCCTGGCCGCCCAGCTGTCCGCCGACCATCCGGGCTGGTGGGTCAGGGCCTGCACCCTGAGCTGACCCCCAAACGAAACGGGGGCCCCGAAGGGCCCCCGCCGTTAGTGCTTGCCGTGAAGGCGTAGAGACTACTCGTGCAGGGCTTCGCCGTGCTGCGAGAGGTCCAGACCTTCGATTTCGGCCTCCTCGGACACCCGCACACCGGTGGTGAACTTGCAGATGAAGAGGATGACCAGCGTACCGACGCCGGAGATAACCAGGGTCGCGAGGACGCCGATCGCCTGGGTCATTACGCTATGACCCTTGGACAGCGGGTTGATGGCTTCCGAGGCAAACACGCCGGTCAGAAGGGCCCCAAGGATACCGCCGATGCAGTGCACGCCGAAGGCGTCCAGGCTGTCGTCGTACTTGAAGATCTTCTTGAGCCACACCGCGCCGAGGTAGCAGACCACGCCGGCGGCGATGCCGATGATCAGAGCGCCGGTTGGATCGACGAAGCCGGAGGCGGGGGTGATGGCGACCAGGCCGGCGACGGCGCCGGAGGCCAGACCCAGCATGCCGGGCTTCTTACGCTCGACCCATTCGACCACCATCCAGGCCAGGGCCGCGGCAGCGGTCGCGATCTGGGTGTTGATCATGGCCGCACCGGCCAGGGCGTTGGAGGCCACGGCCGAACCGGCGTTGAAGCCGAACCAGCCGACCCACAGCAGGGAGGCGCCGATCATGGTCAGCACCAGGTTGTGCGGCGCCATGTTTTCGGTGCCGTAGCCCACGCGCTTGCCCAGGAACAGGGCGGTCATCAGACCGGCGATGCCGGCGTTGATGTGAACGACGGTGCCGCCCGCGAAGTCCAGGACGCCCAGGGTGCCCAGGATGCCGCCGCCCCACACCATGTGCGCGATCGGCACATAGATGAACAGGAGCCACAGGCACATGAACAGGATCAGGCCGGAGAACTTGAAGCGTTCGGCGAACGAACCGGCGATCAGGGCCGGGGTGATGATCGCGAACGTCATCTGGAACATGATGAAGACGGTTTCAGGAATGGTCGCCGCCAGGGAGTTGACCGTGGTCGGTCCGACACCCTTGAGGAAGAAGGCCCCGAAGCTGCCGATGTACTTGTTCAGTCCGGCGTCCGGGTTGGCGTCGAAGGCCATGCTGTAGCCGCAGATGTACCAGAGCACGGTCACCAGGCAGGTGATGACGAACGACTGCGCCAGGGTGGCGATGACGTTCTTCTTACGCACCATGCCGCCGTAGAACAGCGCCAGGCCCGGAATGGTCATCATCAGCACCAGGGCGGTGGAGGTGAGCATCCAGGCGGTGTCGCCGCTGTCGAGCTTGACGGGCGCGGGCGCCGCCGGAGCCGCAGGGGCCGCCGCCGTTGCGGCGGGAGCCGCCGGCGCGCTGGAGGCCGCATCGCTGGCCGCGCTGGAGGCGGCTTGCGCATGGGCGATGACTGGAGCCGCCAGAGGCGCCCCCAGGATCGCTACGGCCAGGGCGAGCGCCCCGAACCGCGATCCGAATTTGCCGAAAATTTTCATCGAGATGATCCCCTTGAACCTGTCTTTAGAGGGCGGCCGAGCCGGTTTCACCGGTCCGGATGCGTACGGCGTCTTCGACGTTGACGACAAAAATCTTGCCGTCGCCGATCTTGCCCGTCGCGGCGGCGGTCTTGACGGCTTCGACGGCCTTGCCGACCGCCGCGTCATCGACCACGGCCTCCAGTTTCACCTTGGGGACGAACACCACTTGGTATTCGGCGCCGCGGTAGATTTCGGTCTGGCCCTTTTGACGGCCGTAACCCTTGACCTCGGAGACCGTCAGGCCCTCCACGCCGGAAGCGACGAGCGCTTCGCGCACCTCGTCCAGCTTGAAAGGTTTGACGATCGCAATGATCAGCTTCATTCGCCTCGCTCCTGCGTTCGCAAAGGCGCGCCCCTCTGCTCTGTTGTGCTTGCCCCGGCTAAATCGAGTGACCCCTATCGCCCGGCATCGGGACGCTAGCTACGCCGCTCGCCGGCGCCGCCCGAATGGCGGTCCCTTGACGGCTCATTTGCCAGAGGCGCCTAATTGATGAGCGGATGTTGGGGTAAATGCCGTCATTCTGTGCAGTTTTTGCCCCCACAAGGGCCGATGGACGCCGCTAGCCCGTGCAAAATCGTATATCTGAGGGGAGAGCGCCGGGGGTGGCGAAGGCCTCTTTGCCGGGCTGCGTGGCCCCCGATCTCATCGCCTCGCGCCGGGCGAAGGTGCGGGATCAAGCTTGGCCTTGATGTAGAGATTTCGGCGATTTTGGCCGTTACTGCCGAGTGTGCAGCAATATTCGCTATCGCATACTGTAGAAAAATAAGCTGCCATACGTAACGACTGAGTTCGCCACGCTGAAATTGCCTTGAGCAGCGCAAGGTCTTTCATTCGCGCGGAAATTGCTGATCACGAACCCGTGATATCCGGCAACCAAGGCGGCTTTCGGGGGCTATTCACCTCAGATATTCGACCGGTCCGCTGCGGGCCGCTCAAGCCCCCCGAGGAAGCCATGCGCACCAAGCTGATGATCGCCACCGCCGCCGTCGCCACCCTGCTGGCGGGCGCCGCCTTCGCCCAGTCCGATACGGCCGTGAACCCGAGCGCCCTGCCGGCGGGCGTCGCCACTGGCAACGCCGTGGACGGCCCCAAGCCCGCGACCGGCGCGGATATCACCGCCCCGATCGGCAGCGACGCCACCGTGGCCCCCGCCGCCGGCGCTCCGGCTGAAAGCGTCTCCGCCGCCTCGGTGGGCGGGACCGACCTGGTTTCCAGCGGCCCGGTGCCGGACACCCGCGCCAACCGCGCCAAGTACGGCCAGCCGATGTCCAACGCGGGCCGGATGACCAAGCCCGCCGGCAACTAGACCGGCCCGCCGCCCCACCGCGGCCTCATCTGCCGGCTGACTACGGCGCCGCGTCGGCCTCCAGCCGGCGCGGCGTCCCTGTATGCGTTGAAAGGTTATTGTCATGAAGGCTTCGAAACTGATGCTGGCGGCGGCCCTCGCTGCGGCGCTCTGCGCCCCCGCGTTCGCCCAGACCGCCGCGCCGCTGCCGGCGGCGCCGGCCACGGCGGCCCTGGTCACTCCGTCTGGCGACATCATCGCCACCCTGACGGCCTCCGGCCAGTTCACCACCCTGCTGAAGGCGCTGGACGCCACCAACCTGACCACCGTGCTCAAGGGCAAGGGCCCGCTGACCCTGTTCGCCCCCACCGACGCGGCCTTCGCCGCCTTGCCGCCCGGCCAGCTGGCGTCCCTGATGAGCGCCAGCCCGCCCGCCGATCTGCAGAAGCTGCTGATCTACCATCTGATCAACGCCAAGGTGGACGACAGCAAGATCAGGGGCGCCAAGGGCCCGATTCCCACCGTGGCCACGACGCCGGTCTATATCGACGGCTCGGGCGCGCCCAAGGTCAACGACGCCGATATCGTGCAGACTGACCTAGTGGTCTCCAACGGCGTCATCTATCCGATCGACAAGGTGCTCTCGCCGACCTTCAGCCCGCCGCCGGCCGCCAGCGCCGACGTGGGCGATGCGGCGAGCGTCAAACCGGCCGCCGCCAAGAAGAAATAGCGACCCGCGACCCAGCGGTTGAAGCGCAGTTCGATGCGCTATCGCGCTAGCGCTACTTGAGCGCCGTGTCGGCGGGCCCTATGGTCCGCCGACTTTTTTTGGGCTCCCGGATGTCCGCCGCAAATTCAAGCAAAACACCGCTTTCGTTCCAGGATCTGATCCTGACGCTGCACGCCTATTGGAGCGACAAGGGCTGCGCGATCCTGCAGCCCTATGACGAGCAGGTGGGCGCGGGCACCCTGCATCCGGCCACTGTGCTGCGCGCGCTCGGCCCCAAGCCGTGGAACGCCGCCTATGTCCAGCCCTCGCGCCGCCCGTCCGACGGCCGCTACGGCGAGAACCCCAACCGGCTGCAGCACTATTATCAGTATCAGGTGATCCTGAAGCCGAACCCGCCCGACATGCAGGCCCTCTACCTCGGCTCGCTGGCGGCCATCGGCCTGGACCCGACCCTGCACGACATCCGCTTCGTCGAGGACGACTGGGAAAACCCCACCGTGGGCGCCTGGGGCCTGGGCTGGGAGGTCTGGTGTGACGGGATGGAGGTGTCGCAATACACCTACTTCCAGCAGGTCGGCGGCCTGGACGTCGATCCGGTGGCGGGCGAGCTGACCTACGGGCTGGAGCGTCTGGCCATGTATGTGCAGGGCGTCGACAATGTGTACGACCTGCGCTTCAACAACGCGGGCGTCAGCTACGGCGACATCTTCCTGGAGAACGAGCGCCAGTTCTCCGAGGCCAACTTCCACGCCTATGACGTCGAGGTGCTGAAGCGCCAGTTCGAGGACATGGAGCGCCAGGTTCCGCGCTTCCTGGCCATGACCGGGCCGCAGGGCCAGCAGCTGGTGCTGCCTGCCTACGATCACGTCCTGAAGGCCAGCCACCTGTTCAACCTGATGGACGCCCGAGGCGCCATCGCCGTGGCCGAGCGCCAGAGCTACATCGGCCGCATCCGCGACCTGTGTAAGATGTGCGCCGAGGCGTGGCTCAAGCAGCAGACCGCCGCGTAAACCCATGCCCCAGCTTCTCCTCGAACTGTTTTCCGAAGAAATCCCCGCGCGCATGCAGGTCCAGGCGGCGCGCGACCTAGAGCGCATGGCGCGCGAACGGCTGGCCGAGGCCGGCTTTCTGCCCGAAGGGGTCAAGGCTTTCGCCGGTCCGCGCCGCCTGACCCTGGTGGCCGATGGTCTGGCCCCCGCCCAGTCCGACCGCAAGGAAGAGCGCAAGGGCCCGCGCGCCAATGCGCCCGATCAGGCCATCGAAGGCTTCCTGCGCTCCACGGGCCTGACCCGCGATCAGCTGGTGGAGAAGGACGGGGTCTACTTCGCCTATATCGAGAAGACCGGCCGCCCGACGACCGAGATCGTGGCCGAGATGGTCGACCAGATCGTGCGCGGCTTCCCCTGGCCCAAGTCGATGAAGTGGGGGATGGGGTCGCTGCGATGGGTGCGCCCGCTGCAGCGGATCCTCTGCACCTTCGACGGCGAGATCGTGCCGTTCGACATCGACGGCATCCAGAGCGGCGACCTGTCCGAAGGCCACCGCTTCATGGGCCCGCGCCAGGCCTTCCGCGCGCGCACCTTCGAGCAGTACGCCGCCGGGCTGGAAGCCGGGTTCGTGGTGCTGGACGTGGAGGAGCGCAAGCAGCGCATCGGCCATGAGGCGCGCACCCTGTGCCAGGCGCGCAATCTTGAACTGGTCGAGGACGACGGCCTGCTGGACGAGGTGTCCGGCCTGTCGGAATGGCCGACCCCGATCCTGGGAGACATGGACCCGGCCTTCCTGGACCTGCCGCCGGAGGTGATCCGCACCTCCATGCGCACCCACCAGAAGTATTTCGCCGTGCGCGACCCGGCTACCGGCAAGCTGGCGCCCCACTTCCTGACCGTGGCCAATATCGAAGCCATCGACGGCGGCGCGGCCATCGCGGCGGGCAACGCCCGGGTGCTGTCGGCGCGCCTGAACGACGCGAGGTTCTTCTGGGACGAGGACCGCAAGGTCTCTCTGGAAAGCCGCCTGGAGAAGCTGAAGGGCGTCACCTTCCACGCCAAGCTGGGGACGATGTACCAGCGGGTCGAGCGGATCGAGACCCTGGCCCGCGCCATCGCGCCCCTGGTCGGCGCCGATGCCGGCCTCGCCGCCAAGGCCGCGCGCCTGGCCAAGGCCGACCTCGGCACCGGCATGGTCGGCGAATTCCCTGAACTCCAGGGCCTGATGGGCGGCTACTACGCCCGCGCCGAGGGCGTGGAAGATGCTGTCGCCGACGCGGTGCGCGATCACTACCGGCCCCAGGGCCCCAGCGACGCCGTGCCGAGCGCGCCGGTTTCGGTGGCAGTCGCCCTGGCCGACAAGCTCGACACCCTGATCGGCTTCTTCGCCGTGGACGAGAAGCCGACCGGCTCCAAGGACCCCTACGCCCTGCGCCGCGCGGCGCTGGGGGTGATCCGCATCGTGCTGGAAGGCGGGCTGCGGGTTCCGCTCAATCAAGTGATGCCCGAAGCCGTGGCCAAGGACCTCGGGTCCTTCTTCGCCGACCGCCTGAAGGTGCTGCTGCGCGACCAGGGCAAGCGCCATGACCTGGTGGACGCCGTGTTCGCGCTCGGAGACGACGATCTGGTGCGGATCGTCGACCGGGTCGACGCCATCGACGGCTTCCTGAAGACCGAGGACGGGGCCAATCTGCTGGCAGGCTACCGGCGCGCGGCCAACATCCTCAGGGCCGAGGAGAAGAAGGGGCCGCTGCCCACCGGTCCGGCGTCGATCATGGAAGGTGCTCCCGCCGAGGAGCAGGCCCTGCTGGTCAGCCTGCGGGTGGCCCAGCCGGAGTTGGAGATGGAGGTGCGCGACGAACGCTTCTCCGACGCGCTCGACACCTTGGCTTCGCTGCGCGCGCCAGTGGACGCCTTCTTCGACAAGGTGCTAGTAAACGCCGATGATGCTGCGGTGCGGGATAACCGGCTGCGGCTGCTCGCCCAGGTGCGGGACGCCATGGGTCTGGTCGCCGACTTCTCGCTGATCGCGGGCTAGTCCGGCCGGGCCAAGCTAGGGATAAGCAATGCTGGTTGCAGGCGCTCTTCTTACCCGTTGGGTCTATTCCTTCGGGGGCGGCGGCGCCGACGGCGACGCCTCGATGAAGAACCTGCTGGGCGGCAAGGGCGCCAACCTGGCCGAGATGAGCGCGCTGGGCTTGCCCGTGCCCCCCGGCTTCACCATCACCACCGAAGCCTGCACCCACTACTATCAGAACGGCCGCGCCTATCCGGCGGAGCTGCTGGACGAGGTGAAGGCGGCCCTGGCCAAGGTCGAGGAGATCGCCGGCAAAAGCTTCGGCGACGCGGCTAATCCGCTGCTGGTCTCGGTGCGTTCGGGTGCGCGGGCTTCGATGCCCGGCATGATGGACACGGTGCTGAACCTCGGCCTCAACGACGAGACGGTGGAGGGGCTGGCGCGTCTGTCCGGCGACGAGCGCTTCGCTTTCGACAGCTATCGCCGCTTCATCCAGATGTACTCCAACGTGGTGCTGGGCCTGGACCATCACATGTTCGAGGAGATTCTCGACGACGCCAAGGATCGCGTGGGCGCCTATGTCGACACCGACCTGACCGCCGAGGACTGGCGCGAGGTGGTGGGCGAGTACAAGCGCGCGGTCGAGGGCGAGCGCGGCGAGCCCTTCCCGCAGGATGTGCAGGATCAGCTGTGGGGCGCGGTCGGCGCCGTCTTCACCAGCTGGATGAACGACCGGGCCAAGTTCTACCGCCGCATGCACGACATCCCCGAAAGCTGGGGCACGGCGGTCAATGTGCAGTCGATGGTGTTCGGCAACATGGGCCAGAGCAGCGCCACCGGCGTCGCCTTCACCCGTAACCCCTCCACCGGCGAAGCGCGCCTTTACGGCGAGTTCCTGATCAACGCCCAGGGCGAGGACGTGGTGGCCGGCATCCGCACGCCGCAGAGCCTGACCAAGATCGCCCGCGAGGAGATGGGCGACGTGTCGCCCTCGATGGAAGAGGCCCTGCCGGAGGTGTTCGTCCAGTTCAAGGCTGTGGTCGAGCGGCTGGAGCGGCATTACCGCGACATGCAGGACATCGAGTTCACCGTGGAGCAGGGCAAGCTCTACATGCTGCAGACCCGCAACGGGAAGCGCACCGCCAAGGCCGCCCTCAAGGTCGCCGTGGACATGGCCGCCGAGGGCCTGATCACCCAGGACGAGGCCATCGCCCGCATCGAGCCGGGATCGCTGGACCAGCTGCTGCACCCGACGCTGGACCCCAACGCCCCCCGCGACGTGATCGCCAACGGCCTGCCGGCCTCGCCCGGCGCGGCCACCGGCAAGGTGGTGTTCAGCTCCGACGAAGCCGAGCGGCTCGGATCGGCGGGTGAAGCCGTGATCCTGGTGCGCGACGAGACCTCGCCCGAGGACATCCACGGCATGCACGCGGCGCGCGGCATCATCACCGCCCGGGGCGGCATGACCAGCCACGCCGCCGTGGTCGCCCGCGGCATGGGCCGGCCCTGCGTGTCAGGGGCCGGGGAACTGCAGATCGAACCCAAGGCCGGTGTGTTCAGCGCCCGGGGCCGCAGCTTCAAGGCCGGTGATATCGTCACCATCGACGGATCCAGGGGCGAGATCCTGGCCGGTGCGGTGGGCATGATCGAGCCGGAGCTGACCGGCGACTTCGCCACCTTGATGGAGTGGGCCGACAAGGTGCGCCGCCTGAAGGTGCGGGCCAACGCCGAGACGCCGCTGGACGCCAAGACCGCCCGCCAGTTCGGGGCCGAGGGCATCGGCCTGTGCCGTACAGAACACATGTTCTTCGACGACACCCGCATCGCCGCCGTGCGCGAGATGATCCTGGCTGACGACGAGGCCGGGCGCCGCGCGGCCCTGGCCAAGATTCTGCCCATGCAGCGCGACGACTTCGTGCAGCTGTTCACCATCATGGCCCCGCTGCCGGTGACCATCCGCCTGCTGGACCCGCCGCTGCACGAGTTCCTGCCCCACACCGAAGAAGATGTGCGCGCGGTGGCTGCGGCCACGGGGCTGGACGCCGCCAAGCTGATGCGGCGCGCCCGGGAGATGCACGAGACCAATCCGATGCTGGGCCATCGCGGCTGCCGGCTGGGGGTCTCCTATCCCGAGATTTACGAGATGCAGGTGCGGGCCATCTTCGAGGCCGCTATCGCAGTCGCCAAGACCGGCGCCGCGCCCAAGCCCGAAATCATGCACCCCCTGGTCACCAAGGGGACCGAGATGGACTATCTGCGCAAGCTGACCGACCGGGTCGCCGAGGCGGTGTTCGTCGAGACCGGCGTCACCATCGAATACCAGGTCGGCACCATGGTCGAGCTACCGCGCGCCTGTCTGCGCGCCGACGATCTGGCCGAGACCGCGGAGTTCTTCTCGTTCGGCACCAACGACCTGACCCAGACTACCTTCGGCATCAGCCGAGACGACAGCGGACGGTTCCTGAACGCCTATCTGGACAAGGGCATCTTCGATAAGGACCCCTTCGTCTCGCTGGACCAGGAGGGGGTGGGCGATCTGATCCGCATCGCCGCCGAGCGCGGACGCAAGACGCGGCCCGACATCAAGATGGGCATCTGCGGCGAACACGGCGGCGATCCCGCCAGCATAGCCTTCTGCGAAAGCGTGGGGCTGGATTACGTGTCCTGCTCGCCTTACCGCGTGCCGATCGCCCGCTTGGCCGCCGCCCAGGCCGCGCTGAAGAAGTAACAACCTTCCTAGGTGTGCTGAACGGCCTCGACCGCCTGGGCGAGCTGCGCCTGGTTGAAGGGCTTGGCCAGTCGGTGCAGGGAGGCGTCGGCGCCGGGAGGCAGCTCTGCGAAGCCCGTGGCCAGGATGATCGGCATGTCCGGACGCTGCTTCCGAACGGCGGCGGCCAACTCCACCCCGGCCATGCCCGGCATGGCCTGGTCGGAGATCACCATATTGATGTCGGGATGGCGCGACATGGCCTGGAGCGCCGCGGCGCCCGAGCCGGCTTCGACCACCTCATGGCCCAGGTCTTCCAGCATGGCCACGGTGTTCATCAGCACCAGATCGTCGTCGTCCACCGCCAGGATGGTCAGGCGCTTGGCCTTGGCCTCCGGAGGATCGGCCTGGGGATCGGCCGGCGTGGCCAGATCTTCGGTGACCGGCAGCCACAGCTCCGCCGTCAGTCCCTCGCCCGGCGGGCTGAGCAGGATCAGCTTGCCGCCGGACTGTTCCGCCAGGCCGTGGATCATCGAGAGGCCCAGGCCCGTGCCCTTGCCGACGCCCTTGGTGGTGAAGAAGGGCTCCATGGCGCGGTCCAACGTGGCTGCGTCCATGCCGGTTCCGGTGTCGGTGACCGCCAGGCGGACATAATGGCCCGGCGCCATGCCGGTCGCCGTGGCCTGTTCCACGATCTCGGCCTGGGCCTTGATCATGATGATCCCGCCCTGGGGCATGGCGTCGCGCGCGTTGACCGCAAGATTGAGCAGGGCCGAATCCAGTTGGCTGGCGTCGCTCTTCACCAGAGGCAGGTTGGGCGGAAACTGGGTGCGGATACTGATGGAGGGGCCGATCGACCGCTCCAGCAGGCCCATCATGTTCTCCACCAGAACCCGCAGGTCGACCGCCTCGGTCTTCAGTTCCTGGCGGCGCGCGAAGGCCAGCATGCGCTGGGTCAGGGTCGCGCCGCGCCGGGCGCCCTGAACGGCGTTATCGAGCAGCGCGACGGCCTTGGGATCGTCGGGCATACGCTTGCGCAGCAGCTCCAGGCTGCCGAGGATGGCGGTCAGCAGGTTGTTGAAGTCATGGGCGATGCCGCCGGTCAGCTGGCCGATGGACTCCAGCTTCTGCGATTGGAACAGGGCCTGCTGGGCCTGTTCCAGGGCGCGCTGGGCTTCGCGGCGTTCGGTGATGTCGCGGGTGATCTTGGCGAAGCCGAGGATGCTCCCGTCCGGGTTGCGGATAGCGTCGATGATGACGTGGGCCCAGAAGCGGTCGCCGGATTTACGGACCCGCCAGCCCTCCTTCTCATAGCGGCCCTCCGCCGCCGCGATCCGCAGGCTGACGGCGGGCATGCCCGCATGAACGTCCTCCTCGGTGTGGAAGCGCGAGAAGTGCGAGCCGATGATCTCCTCGGGGTTATAGCCCTTGATCCGCTCGGCGCCGGCGTTCCAGCTGGCCACATGCCCGCCGGCGTCCAGCATGTAGATGGCGTAGTCGGTGACGCCCTGGACGAGCAGCCTGAACTGCTCCTCGCTGCTGGGTAGAGCGCGCGCGTCGACTCTGGTGATATCGGACGGGGTATCGTCGTGCGCCATGCGGTTTCCAGCGCCGATCCACGTTCAAGAGCCAACTCTACACCAGCCGGCTGCCCGGGGCCGTCGGCTAGATCACACTGCTCCGCTATTCCCGCAACAGTGGCAAGGCCAATCCGGAGACCGGCTTGGCGCTGAGCAGCTCGCGGCGGAAGCGGAACAGCTCGGCGGGCCGCCCGCCGGTGTCGACGTCGAACCGGCCCAGACCCTCCACCAGATCGGCGCGCTCCAGGACGCGGCGGAAGTTCTGCTTGTGCAGAGCGACCCCGGCGATGGCCTCCACCGTCCGCTGCAGGCGCGACAGGGTGAACTCCGGCGGGGTCAGTTCGAAGGCGACTGGGCGGTACTTCAGCTTGCCGCGCAGCCGCCCCAGGCCCGTGGCCAGGATGCGGCGGTGGTCGGAGATCATTGGCTCACCGAAAGCGGGCTCGAAGCTGGAGGGCTCCGGCGCCGGGCCGCCCTTGGCCCGTTCGCGGTCGCGCGCGGCTTCCGGGGCCAGACCCGCCTCGTAGAGCAGCTCGTAGCGCTCCAGCACCCGCTCCTCGTTCCAGGGCGCGCCGTCCAGGGCGAACAGCAGGCGCGCGCGGGCCAGGCGGCTGTCCTGACTTTTGGCCCAAGCCCTGAGGGCGGGGGCGACGGCGGCGTCGATCAGGGCCGGACGGCCCCTGCGCCAATCCTCCCAGGGGAAGAATCGGGACCATGGGCTCCAGGCGGTCTCAGGGGCAGAGGTGTCGACGGCCTCGTTGGTCAAGGCCAGATAGCCGACCGAGATGACCCGCGCGGCGCCGGCGCCGACGTCGGCCAGGGGCGCGTCGCGGCCCTTGTCGCCGAAGGTGTAGAGCTGCTCGACATAGCCGAGGTCGAACCGGGTCTGGTCGGTGACGAAGGCGCGCAGGGCCAGCTCGAAGGTGCGCCGTCCGTCCGGATCGAACGGACCGAACGGCAGGCCGGACAGGGGCGAGGGCGCGCCTGTCGCCGGGTCGGTCGGGCGCACGGTCAGCACCACGCCGTCGGCGCCCTGGACGCTCAGCACCACCGCCGAAAGACCGATGACGATATCGGCGCTCACGCGGGCATGCCGGCCATCAGGACTTCGAACCGTTCAACGTAGCGGGCCTGGGCCTGGGACGGGGCCCAGGGCTCGATGTTCAGCTCGTAGCCGCGCGGCGGCAGGCCGAACAGGGCGACGGACTCCGTCTTCTCGAAACCGGCCAATTGGGTGGCCTCGAAGAAGGCGCAGGCGTGGTCGGCCTTCTTGATCAGGGCCTTGATGTGGGCCGGGGTCTTGGGCGGCAGGCCGAAGCGGATGTGGATCGCGCCCTCCAGCTTCTCCTCGAAGGTCTTGTAGTCGATGCCCAGGGCCGCCTTGAACGGGGAGATCATGTCGCCGATCACATATTCGGCGGCGTCGTGCAGCAGGGCGGCCAGGCGCCAGCGGACCTCCAGACCCGGTTCCAGGTGCGCGGCGATGTCTTCCACCACCAGCGAGTGCTGAGCCACCGAGAAGCCGTTGTCGCCGACCGTCTGGCCGTTCCAGCGCGCCACCCGCGCCAGGCCGTGGGCGATGTCGCCGATTTCGATGTCCATGGGCGAGGGGTCGAGCAGGTCCAGGCGCCGGCCCGACAGCATCCTCTGCCAGGCGCGGGGAGCCTTGGCCCCAATCTTGGTTTGACGGAGCCCTTTGGCCACGAGATCGTTCCCCTGATGAGCTTAGCCTTGGTACGGGTCCGCAGCGGTCCAGATCAAGGCGGCTTGGCCATAGCGTCCACAATAGCAGACGCGGGCTCGCGAATGGGATGGATCGATCATGACGACGACAACCCCTGCCTGGGCCCGGATCATGGCCCCCCTGTCCGGCGGCAAGGCGGATGCGGGGGTGCTGGGCGCCGCCGCCGTTCTGGCTGAAGCCTTCGACGCCGAGCTGGCCGCCATCTACGTTCCCGCCGACGTGGCTGACCTGATGCCCTGGATGGGCGAGGGGTTCATGGGCGGGGTGCAGATCGCCGCCGTGGAGAGCCTCAAGGAGGCCGCCGCCGAGGGCCGCGCCGGAGCCATGACTGCCTTCGACGCCTGCCCCTACGCCCACAAGCGGTTCATCGGCCTGGAGTCACCGGTCTGGTCGGCCCTGTCGATGCAGAGCCGCCTGTCCGACGTGGTGGTGTTCGACAGCGACTCCGCGCGCGGTCGCGGCCCTATGGCCCAGGCCTTTCAGCAGATAGTGGCGGCGGAGCAACGTCCGGTGCTGGTGGCGCGCGAAGGGCTGGCCGTCGGCGGCGTGGCGGCGATCGCTTGGGACGGCGGCAAGGAGGCCAGCCGGGCCATGCGTACGGCCCTGCCGCTGCTGCAGAAGGCGTCCAAGGTCGCGATCCTGTCCTGCTGCGCCGCCTCGCCCCGCGATTTCGATCCGGCGGAGGTGCAGGCCTTCCTGACCGCGCGCGGCGTCACGGCGGAGATCCGGCTGATCGAGGGGGGAGGCGAGGTGGGCCCGGCCTTGCTCAAGACGGCCAAGGACCTCGGGGCCTCGCTGTTCGTCGCCGGGGCCTACGGCCATCCGCGTCTGCAGGAGTTCATCTTCGGCGGCGCGACCAAGGCCTTCCTGACCGGCGACGGGCCGTCGCTGTTCCTGTCGCACTAAGGGCCCCCAGCTCGCGCCGAGGGCCCTTGTCGTTCCGGCTCAGCGCCGGATCAGGTGATGTGCTTGGCCGAGACTGGGTCGGAGGCGGGAAAGGTCTCTTCCAGGCCCTCGTCCAGACGGTCTTCCTCATCCGGGTCCGACTCGTCCTCGACATCTTCGGCGGTGGCGCCCGAGCCCTGGATCAGGTCGTCGTTGGTTTCCTCGCCGAAGGAGAGTTCCTCCCAATCGGCGCCGGTCTTGGGTTGGTCGGGTGTCTTGGCGTCCATGGTCATCTCCCGGTGGGGCGCAAGCTGCGCCGCTTGGGGATTCAACCCGCCGGCTTGGCATCCGTTCCGGCGGGAAGCCGGCGGAGGATCAGGATTTCGTGCTCGGGAAGGCGTCCGGCAGGGCCTGGGCGATCTCGTCCATCACCACCGACCAGGGCTCGCCGGCCGGGGCGTTGAACACCCGCGCGGCGGGGTACCAGGGGTAGCGGTCGGTGCCGAGCTTGGGCCAGGCGCCGGGGTGGAGATCAGCCAGACGTTGGCGCCGCAGGCGGCGGCGATGTTGGTGGTGGCGTTGGCGGGGCCGAGCACTAGATCCAGCGCGCAGGAGAGGGCGGCGACGTCGTCCAGGTCATTCTTCAGGTCGATGCCGGGCGGACGCCAGAGCTCGACGCCGAGCCGCGCCTTGGCCTCGGCCATCTCCGCGTCGCTGTCGCCGTACTGCAGGTTGACGAACACCGCGCCGGGGGTGGTCAGCACGGAGCGCCAGGCGTCGAAGGGCGAGAAGTAGCGCAGGCGGGCGCCGTCCAGCTTCAGGCTCTTCCAGAGGATACCGACCTTGGGACCGGCGGGGGCGGTGGCCAGCACGTCCTTCCAGTAGGCGACGCGCTCGGGATCGGCGGTCAGGAAGGCGGGGCGGGGCGGGAAGGCGTCGACCTCGGTGCGGAAGGTGCGCAGCAGCGAGGCGATCGGCGCCCACATGTCGATGCGCTCCATGTCGCCGACGAAGGGGGTCTGGCGCACGGTCTGGCCGTCGACATCGTAGGTGGCGTGGGGGCCGACCTCGGCGGTGGGGAAGGACCGCTGGAAGAGGGGGATCAGGCGCTTCTCCAGCGCCAGCACCAGCTTTCCGTCCGGCCCGAGCGCCTCGATCACGTCGGGCAGGACGTTGGCGAAGAGGACCTCGTCGCCCAGGCCCTGCTCGCCCGAGACCAGCAGGGTCTTGCCGGCGATATCGTCGTCCGGGGTCCAGCGCAGGCGGTCGATCAGGAAGATCGTGCCCTGGGGGTAGTGGTGCGACAGCCGCGCCTCATATTCCGTCCAGCCCTCGGCCAGGTCGCCGCGGGCGATCAGCATGGTGGAGCGGGCCAGCTGCATCATGGTGCGCTCGTGCTCGGCCATGTGGCCCTTGAGCGCCGTGTCGCAGTCGACCAGGGCCTCGTCGGGCAGGCCCAGCTGCAGCTTGGCGGTGGAGCGGTTGTAGCGCGCCTTCACGAAGCCGTCGTCCAGGCGCAGGGCCTCGTCGAAGAAGGGCATGGCCTGCTCGAACTCGCCCTGGTCGGTGAGGATGGTGCCGAGCGTGTTCCACAGCATCGGGTTTTCGGGATTGGCCTGGATGGCCGGGCGCAGACTTTCGATAGCCTCGCCATAGCGGTGCCCGTCGCGCTGGCAGCAGGCTAGGTTGTTGGAGGCCTCGTAGGCGCCCGGATAGCGGTCCAGGTAGTGCAGGAAGAATTTCTCGGCGATGTCGCGCATGCCCATGCGGTAGGCGAGGCGGCCGAGGTTGTTGGCGATCTCGACGTGGTCGGGCGACAGGGCCAGGGCCGACTCGTAGCACTGGATCGAGGACTTGAAGTCGCCGGCCTTTTCGCGGGCGATGGCCAGGCAGTACCAGGCCATGCCGCAGCGCTCGTCCACCCCCAGGGCCTTGAGCGCCCAGTCGCCGGCCAGTTTGGCGTCCTCGGCGCGCAGGGCGGCGACCGACTTCTTCAACATCGGCTCGATGTTGAGCTGCTTCAGATTGCTGAGGGCGTCGCTGAGGCGGCGCATGGCTTCGGGCGAACCGGCGTTGCCCGCCACGCCCGAGGCGGCCATCGGACGCGCGGCGGCCGCACTGATCTCCGCTCCGAGGATGGGGCTGGAGGCGGAGGCGCGAAGCTGGCTGCGGGCGGACATGGGAAGGGCCGACTCAAGACGAGGGACGGACCCCTTGCTTGCGCGGTTTATGATTAACGCGGCCCTAAACGCGGTTGGCAAGGCGGCGTTAACCAGCCGGGCTCTAGCTTGGGCCGGAGCGTGCGTTAGGGGATTCTGTAACCCTGATGCGCCAGCAATCATCTCGACGGCTGCGCCGTCGCCGGAGCCGGCCATGCCTCTGAAGTTGTCGCTCAAGCCGGGCGAGAAGTTCGTTCTGAACGGGGCCGTCGTGCAAAACGGGGACCGCCGCGGCGTGCTGATCCTGCAGAACAAGGCCTCGGTGCTGCGTGAGAAGGACATTATGCAGGCCGAGAACGCGATCACCCCGGCCCGGCGCATCTATTTCCCGGTGATGATGATGTACCTGGACGAGGCGGGCGCCTCGAAATTCTACGACGAGTTCGTGCGGCGCCTGAACGAGTTCATGAACGCCATCCGCAATCCGGAAATGCAGGCCGACTGCGTGGCGATCTCCAAGCACGCCATGGCGCGCGAATACTACAAGGCGCTGATGCTGTGCCGCAAACTGATGGACTACGAGGATGAAAGGCTAGGGAATGTCACTGCAGGCCTACCAAAGGGCGGCGGAGCAGGCTGAAGGCCCCAAGCAGACGGAATACCGTCTGTTCGGCCTCGTCACCCGCGCCCTCATGGAGGCCGCGGCCGCGGAGGAAACCGAGGTGGGGCGCCGGATGAAGGCGCTGCACTGGAATCGACGCCTATGGTCCACCATCGCCGGCGATTGCGCCAACCCGGACAATCAGCTGCCGGAGTCGCTGCGCGCCAACATCATCTCGCTCAGCATCTGGGTGGATAAGCACACGTCGGACGTGATGCAGAAGCAGATGCAGATCCAGCCGCTGATCGACATCAACCGCATCATCATGCAGGGCCTGGGCGGCGGACAGGCGCCGGGGATTTAGGGCTGCAAACGCGGGCGGATCAGCCGCCGGCATCCAGACGCAATCGAATATCCCGATAGGCTGCCGCTATGAGGCTGCTCAGCGCGGCGGCGTTAATTTGATCGCCGGGGCGCAGTTTCACGTGCCGCATGCGCTTGCCGTCGCCCTGCAGCAAACCCGCCGGGTCGTCCAGCGCCGCCCCGTGGAAGAAACCGACGTTGATGTGAGCCTTGAACGCGTTGACGTAGCCGAAGGCCGCGTCGCCGACACAGGCTGTCGGGCATCCGTCGTGCAGAACCTCCAGCACGTCCGCCCCGCAGGCGCGCATCGCTTCAAACCAGGGCCTCGCCAGATGCCGCAGCCCGATTTCACCGGCGTCGAACCATGCCGCGACATCTGGGTCGTTCGTCGCCGCGCCGTTGAGGCGGAACAGTTGGGTCATGGCGCCAGATTGCCATTGAGGTGGGTGATGTCGAGGGGCGCGGGAGCGCCGGGTGGGCAGGATCGGCGCCCGACCTAGCCTTTGGAACTAGGTAAAGAGCGCCCGGTCCCGGCAGAAATTTCCCCCGGGAGGCGATCTTGCCCGGTCAAGATTGCCCAGCGGTTTGGGGTGATCTTGGAAAATATCGTTTTAAAACAATAGGAAGATGGGTTGGCGCCGGGCTCCGGAAAACTGGCGCCCTCCTTGCTCCCTAGAGGGCGGGCAAAATGCCCTCGACGGTCAAAATGACGGTCGGACACCTAGAAATGGGATATTTCCGATGGCTATCAACAGCATCAATACGAACTCGACCGCCCTCGTCGCTCTCAGCAACCTGATGAGCACGCAGAACGAGCTGGCGAACACCCAAAACATCATCTCCACCGGCAAGAAGATCAACACCGCCAAGGACAACGGCGCCGTGTGGTCGATCGCGCAGACCATGCAAGGCAAGGTCATGTCGCTGGACTCGGTCAAGGACAGCCTGAACCGCGCCCAATCCACGATCGACGTCGCCATGTCCGCCGGCCAGCAGGTTTCGGACCTGCTCACGCAAATGAAGGCGAAGGTTCTGGCCGCCGCCGACACCTCGCTGGACACCACCAGCCGCACCGCCCTGAACGAAGACTTCAAGTCGCTGCGCGACCAGATCCAGAACGTCGTGACCAACGCCGACTTCAACGGCATCAACATGGTCAAATCGGCCGGCACCACCCTGTTCGCCCTGGCCAATGACTCCGGCTCGTCCAAGATGACCATCCTGGCCGAAGACCTGTCGCTGGGCGGCCCCAACGTCACCCTGTCGGCCACCGCTTCGTTCAACACGGCCGCCGCGGCCAGCGCCTTCATCGCCACCATCGACACCGACCTGACCAAGGTGAACACGGCGCTGACCAAGCTGGGCACCGGCTCCAACGCCCTGATGGATCACCAGAAGTTCGTGAGCAGCCTGCAAAACTCGCTGACCACGGGCATCTCCAACCTGGTGGACGCCGACATGGCCGCCGAGAGCGCCAAGCTCCAGGCTCTGCAGACCAAGCAGCAGCTGGGGGTTCAGGCCCTGTCGATCGCCAACCAGTCCACCAGCATCATGCTCAGCCTCTTCCGTTAATCGCGACGGCGGTGGGGGCAGCTCCCTCCACCGCCAATCGCCTGATGGGAGACGCCGGCTGAACCCCGGCGGAAGCGGACATGAGCAACCTATCCATCGTCTCGTCCGGCCCGGAATCTCTTGGTGCGGACGGCCAGCCCACCTCCAACCCCCGCCAGTTCGGCCAACGGCCGCAACCGGCCCCGGAAACCGAGATAGCGACGCTCTACGATCCGGAGCAACGCCTGATCATCGAGGAAGACGGAGATACGGGGGCCCTGGTCTACACCGTCGTCGACCGCGCCAGCGGTCAGGTTGTGGCCAAGGCTTCCAGGGAAGATGTGGCGCGAATGAGCGCCCGGTCAGACTACTCGGCCGGTTCACTGATCAAGGCCAAGGCCTAGAAGGGGCCGGATACAAGGCAAAACGCCGCTCTGAAGACTTCGAGAGCCTCTCCCGCTACGCGGGGGAGGCTCTTCGCTGTTGAGGGTCCGTCTTGAACGGAGTGGTTTTGAGGCGGGGAGGGGCGTCAATGTCTTCGCTGCCCCAGCCTTCAGCAAGCTGAAGGCGTTCGCATGCTGGCCAAATCGTTGGCCAGCACACAGAGCTCACCCCAAGGACAAGCCTTGGGATGACGAAGAGGTTTAGATTTATGGTTAACGATCTGCATACCATCGCCGCTTAGCCTATCCTTGAATGCGAACTGCGTTCGGTCCGCCGATTCGCGGATCCGTGGAGAAGGCTCATGAGCATCAGCGTATCGAACAATCCGTCGGCTCTGCTGGCCTTGCAGAACCTGAATCGGACCACCGATCAGCTTGGGCAGGTCCAGGACCGGATCAGCACCAACCTGCAGATCAGCCAGCCGAAGGACAATCCCACCATCTGGGCCGCCGCCCAGGGCCAGCGCAGCCAGGTCGATGGCCTCGGCGCCGTGACGGCCAGCCTTAACCGGGCCACCTCCATCTCCGACGTGGCGCTGAACGCGGGTCAGACGGTGCTGGATCTGCTGGGCCAGCTAAAGACCCAGTCGCTGTCGGCGCAGGACGCCCAGCTGGACACCAACGAGCGCGGCTCGCTGAACACCGACTTCGCCGGCGTGCTGCAGCGGATCGCCCAGACCATCAATTCGGCCGGGTTCGACGGCTCCAACCTGCTGGACGGCTCGCAGAGCGCCAACATGAAGTTCCTGGCCACCGCCACGGGACCCAGACGGTGACCCTGCCGCTGGCCAACCTGTCGCTGGGCGGCAGCATCATTACGCTGGCGTCGACCGCCAGCATCACCACCACCAGCGCCGCCTCGGCCATGATGGCGCAGATCGACGCCTCGATCGCCAATGTGACCTCGGCGATGAGCAGCATCGGCGACCAGGCCAAGCTGATCTCCTCGCACGAGCAGCTGGTCAGCGCCCTGAGCTCGTCACTGCTGAGCGGGATCAACGATCTGACGGGAAATGACGCGGCGGCCGACAGCGCGCGGCTGAAGGCGCTGCAGATTCAGCAGCAGATCGGCGAACAGGCCCTGAGCATCGCCAACTCCATGCCGCAGACGCTGCTGGCGCTGTTCAAGTAGCTACAGCAGCATATCCATCGCGAAGGGCTCGCCGCGCTTGAGTGCGCGGGCGGCTTTGCGGCCCAGGACGTCGGGCAGGCGGGCGGGCTCCAGGCCGAAGCCGGGGCGGATCGAGCGGACGTGCTCGGACGTCAGCACCGCGCCGGCGGCGACATCGGCGACCACATAGAGCGAGCGGCGGAACTGGCGGTTGTGGGCCTCGGTCTCGCTGCGGCTGTAGGCGGCCACGCCCAGGGCGTCGAACGCGGCGCCGCAGTCGTCCACAAGCTGCTTCAGTTCGTACGGCTCCAGGGAAAAGGCGCTGTCCGGTCCGCCGTCGGCGCGGTCCAGGGTGAAGTGCTTCTCGATCACCCGCGCGCCGAGCGCCACCGCCGCCACCGCCGCCGCCGTTCCGGGCGTGTGGTCAGACAGGCCGACGACGCAGCCGTAGTCGGCGGCCAGGCGCGGGATCATGGCCAGGTTGGCCTCGGCGAAGGTGGCCGGATAGGCGCTGACGCAATGCAGGAGGCAGACGCCCGCCGCCCCCGCATCGAGCGCCGAGCGCAGGGCCGCCTCGATCTCGGCGGGGCTGGTCATGCCGGTGGAGATGATCAGGGGTTTGCCGCTCCTGGCGGCGCGGGCGATCAGGGGCAGGTCGATGGCCTCGAACGAGGCGATCTTGAAGGCCGGCGCGTCCAGTCCTTCCAGCAGCTCGACCGCCGTCTCGTCGAAGGGCGAGGAGAAGCATATCAGGCCGCGCGCGCGGGCGTGGGCGAACAGGGCCTGGTGCCACTCGTAAGGGGTGAAGGCCTCCGAATAGAGGTCGTGCAGGGTGCGCCCGTCCCAGAGGCCGCCCTCCAGACGGAAGCCGGGTCCGTCATGGTCGATGGTGATGGTGTCGGCGGTGTAGGTCTGCAGCTTGACCGCGTCAGCGCCGGCGTCGGCGGCGGCGTCGATCAGGGCCAGGGCGCGGCTGAGCTCGCCATTATGGTTGCCCGACAGTTCCGCGATGACGAAGGGCGCGTGGCCTGGTCCGATCGGCCGGCCGGCAATGGCGAAGGACGCGCCCACAGTCTTCTCCCGCCCTTAAAAGTCTTCGCAGGGGCATCAGAAACATGGCTGACACGCGTTAATGTTTTATCGCCGGTGAGGAATTAGAATTCGGCCATGATCGACCTGCGAGACCTTGTCCGGGAGGACGGCCAGCACCTGTTTGCCTGGCGGCGCGAGCCGGAGGTGAACCGCTGGATGAGCGATCAGCCGCCGGAGACCGAGGCGGGGCATTTCGCGTGGATCGAAGGCCTGCTGTCCGACCCCGACCGCAGGGGTTGGATCGTCACCCATAACGGCGCGCCGGCTGGCTTCCTGATGCTGAGCGGCCTGACCAACTGCAACCGCCGCGCCGAATGGGGCTGGTACATCGGCGACCCGGATGCGCGGGGCAGGGGCGTGGGCCGCGCCGCCCAGGCGCTGGGGCTGGACAAGGCGTTCGACGGCCTGGGGCTGGAGAAGATCTGGGCCGAGGTGTTCGCCGACAACGAGGCGGCGCTAAAGGCGCACGCGACCGCCGGCTTCCGCCGCGAAGGCTATCTGCGCGCTCACGCCCTGAAGGACGGGGTGTTCCGCGACGTGGTGCTGGTGGCGATCCTGACGGAGGAGTGGCGCGCGCGCCGCGAGGCCGTGCGCAAATCCCTGGCCGGCTCGAACCTGATCGCGGCCTAAGGGCTGCTCGTCCCCACTGTCTTGAAACCGACCCAAGCCGAGCGTAGGCCTTGGACATGGACCTGTTTTCAGACCGGCGGCTGATCTTGGGCGGGGGCGCCGCCTTGGCGCTGGGCCTGGGCGTGGCCGTCTTCTTCATGAGCCGCGATCCGGGACCCAAGGGCCCGCCGCCCGCCTCGCAAGGCGGGCTGGTGGTGGAGCAGGGCAAGGAGGACAGCCTGGATCCCGCCCGGCCGCTGCGCTGCTTTGTCGGCGGCAAGCTGGTGGGGGTGATGACCCTGGCCGACTGCGCCAAGAAGAACGGGGTGGCGACCCGCGCGCTGGACCTGGGGGTCGATGCGACCGGCGCCCTGGCGGCGGCCAGCGACAGCGGCCCCGTGGTGCAGCCCCTGACGGTGGAGCAGGCCGAGGCCGCGCCGAACCAGGGTCCGCCCGCATCACCTCCGGGGGTCGCGCCCACCGCTGTCGGCGCCGCGGCTCCGACCGCGCCCTGCTGGCGGCGGGACACCGATTGGCGGCGGCTGCCGACCGACATCACCCTGAACGCCTGTGTCCAGGCCCTGTTCGCCGGCCGCTGCGAGAAGCCGGGCGGGGCCACCTATGGCCGGTGGGGCGAGGAGACGCTGCGTCTGGCGCCGCGCCGGGTGGAGATATCCTCCGACAACCGCACGTTCCGGCCGCTGGTGGATCAGGGGGCCAACTGCACCCCTATGCCGGTGCCCGGCTGACAGGTCGTGTGGGGCGTGTAGAGTGATCGTATGAAGACTCTTCCTGTCCTGTTGATCACCGCCTCGCTCCTTGCGACCGGAGCCCTGACCGCCTGCGAAAAGAAGATCGAGGCTCCCTACGACAAGGGCGTCTGTTTCCACGTCGTGCCTCTGACCGGCGGCAAGGTGAAGTTCAACACCCTGGCCAACAACCGGCCGAGCCTGGAGAGCTGCGCGGCGGCGCTGGAGGGGATGCGCGAGCACTTCCTGGCGCTGGGCGGCACTAACGACAATCTGGTCGGCGCCTATCAGGGGAGCTTCCTGTTCCTGGGCCGCACCGGCGTCTTCACCGGCCAGTCGCTGGACGGGGCCCGCTGGCCCGCCCTGGTGCGCACTCAGGACGGACGTCTGGCGGCCCCGAGCGCCGTGCAGCAGTAGTGTTCCCCGCGCCGCTGACCCTGCTCGCGTTCGGGCTGATCGCGCTGGGCATGGTGCTGACGCCCGGGCCGAACATGATCTACATCATCTCGCGCTCGATAACCCAGGGGCCGCGGGCCGGGTTGATCTCGCTGGGCGGCGTGGCGCTGGGGTTTCTGGTCTACATGCTGTGCGCGGCGCTGGGGATCACCGCCCTGGTGATGGCCGTGCCCTACGCCTACAGCGCCCTGAAGTTCGCCGGAGCGGGGTATCTGCTGTGGCTGGCCTGGCAGGCGCTGAAGCCCGGCGGGCAGTCGCCGTTCGTGGTCAAGGACCTGCCGGTGGATCGGCCGCGCAAGCTGTTCGCCATGGGCCTTCTGACCAGCCTGCTGAACCCCAAGGTGGCGGTGCTCTATCTGTCGCTGCTGCCCCAGTTCATCGACCCGCATCGCGGCCACATCCTGGGCCAGTCGCTATCCTTAGGCGCCGAGCAGATCGGCATAAGCCTCAGCGTCAACGCCATGATCGCCATGGCCGCCGGCTCCATCGCCGCCTTCCTCGCCGCCCGCCCGACCTGGGCCCGAGCGCAGCGCTGGTTGATGGGCTGCGTGCTGGGCGGACTGGCCGTGCGCATGGCGGTCGACCGGGCGCGCTAACCCGCTTCGGCCAACGCCTCGGCGCCCTCGTCCGGCGCATATTCCAGAAGCTCGCCCGGCTGGCAGTCGAGGTAGCGGCAGATCGCTTCCAGGGTCGAGAAGCGGATGCCCTTGACCTTGCCCGACTTGAGCAGGGACAGGTTGGCTTCGGTGATGCCGACGGCGCGGGCCAGGGCGTTGGAGCGCACCTTGCGCCGGGCCATCATCACATCGAGGCGGACGATGATGGCCATCAGACGAACTGGCTCCGGTCTTCCTCGATCTCGCGCCCGGCCTGCATCACCTGGGCGATAACGAAGACCAGGCCGCCGAGGACGAAGGCCTGGACCTGCTCGAAGTGGAACCAGGCGTGGTCGATCTCCACGCCGGAGACGCTCAGCAGCAGGTGGCAGATGAAGGGCGTGAGGGCCGCCGCGACCAGCCACAAGCCGACCTTCTGGATGTGCAGACCGTTCTGCTGGGAGAAGACCACGCCCTGGCCGTAGAGGCGGAAGAGGGCGCGCAGATGCCAGAAGATCATGATCGCGGGCGCGGTGCGCACCAGCGCCGCCAGGGCGTAGGCGAGCTTGGTGGCGAAGGGCAGGGTTCCGACGATGATCGCGCCCCGCAGCAGGGTTTCGTGCTCGGTCAGTTCGAAGTGGGTCGAGGTCACCTGCAGGTGCGGGCCGGTGTAGAACAGCATGGCCAGGGCCATGGCGGCGGCCAGGGCGCTGACGGCCCAGAGCAGGGCGGTGAACAGCCAGCCGAACAGGCGGCTGGCGCCGCGGATCCTGCGGTAGGTGGGGCCGCTGTCGGACGGGGCGCTATCAGATTGGGCGCCCGAAAATTCCAGACTGGTCACTTGGCTCATGTCGGCCTCCGTGGATGATGGACCATGGATTCCGCAGAAAGTATTTTCTGTCAAACAATAATTTACGGACGCGCGACGATCAGTTTCAGGGAGCCGTAGAAGCTGGGCTGGGTGCGCAGGGACTTGTGGGCGCGGTCCCAGGCGCCGGTTTTAAGATCGCGGCGCAGGTGGGCGACATAGGCGTCCCGTGTGGCTTCGTCGACGAAGTTCCAGGACGAGCAGGCCAGACGCGCGCCGTCCTCAAGCAGCATCTCCGGACGTCCGTAGTAGGCCTCGTTGAAGCCGTCGCGGCAGTGAAGCGGGATGGGGACGGGCAGGACCTCGCAGGCCCCGCCGAGGGCCGCGGTGATGCGGTCGATGGGCGGATGGCGGCGCGCCTCGGCGGCCAGGACCCCGGGGGCGTAGTCGTTGAGCCAGAAGCGCTGCAGCTCTTCGGGGGTGCTGGTGAAGATGACGACCGGTCCGCGCGTGACCCGGCGCATTTCGCGCAGGCCCGCTTCCAAGTCCGGCCATTGATGCACGGTTGAGGTGGCCATGGCGGCGTCGAAGGTCTGGTCGGCGAAAGGCAGGGCCTCGGCCACCGCCTCGATGGCCTGGCTGAGATGGGCGGGCCTCTGGGCGCGCATGGTGGCGGAGGGCTCTACAGCGGTGACCTCGCGGTCCAGGGGCTCGTAGGAGCCGGCTCCGGCCCCGACATTGAGCACGGTCCGCGCATCGCCGAGCGCTTCCAGGATCATGGCGGCGATGGCGGGATCGGGTTGACGGTAACGGGTGTAGCCGGAGCCGATCAGGCCGTAGTTGGCGTCGCCCGCGCTGCCATCTGCCTGTCTGATGCTCATGCCGCCTCTGTTTGCTGTGGACATCTTTGTGGGAACATTAATAGAACATTGACAGCGCCGGAACGCCCATTAGGGTCCGATTCTTAACCGCGCCGGTGCGTGGAAACAGCGAGACGAGGGTCAGATGGCGGGCAGCGTAAACAAGGTCATTCTGATCGGGAACCTGGGCAAGGACCCGGAAGTGCGCACTCTGAATTCCGGCGACCGGGTGGCCAACCTGCGCATCGCGACCTCGGAATCCTGGCGCGACAAGGCGTCGGGCGAGCGCAAGGAAAAGACCGAATGGCACCAGGTGGTGATCTTCAACGATAACCTGGTGAAGGTGGCCGAGAACTACCTGCGCAAGGGCTCCACGGTCTATATCGAGGGCTCGATCCAGACCCGCAAATACACCGACGCCCAGGGCGTGGAGAAATACTCCACCGAGATCGTGCTGCAGAAGTATCGCGGGGAGCTGACCATGCTGGGCGGACGCGGCGACGGCGCCGGCGCCGGTGGCGGGGACTACGGCGGGGCCTCCTCGGGCGGCGATTTCCAGGGCGGCGGGCGCGCCCAGGGTTCAGGCCCGCGCGAGAGCTTCAGCGCCGATCTGGATGACGAGATTCCGTTCTAAGGCCGTCGCGTGAGCGACGCCCTAGATGACCTCGAACGCCTGCTGGCCGACGGCTGGACGCCCATAACGGCGCCGCGCGGCTATGGCTACGGCGGGTTCGGTGGGCAGAACGACATCCGCGCGGTGCAGATCCGGCTGGCGCTGAACCACGAGCCGCCGATCCCCAAGCTGGAGGCGCTGAAGCGTCTGCTGCTGCGCGAGTGGGACCCGTTGCAGGTCAACGGATCGCCGATGGCCCAGGGCGAGTACGACGGCTACGCCTTCCGCATCTGGGTGGCGCTGGAGCGCGGAGCTGACGCCGATCAGGTGGAGGCCTATCTGGACCGCATGGTCTCCAGCGACATGCGCGCCGACGTCGCTCCCGGCCTCAATAAGCGCATCTCCGCCAAGGCCTCCGAGATCGCCGGTATATAGCCCGGACTCATTGCGCGCCGGAGCGCAGGGCCCAACACTACCTCCGCCGCGACTCGCTTTGGCTGGAGGATTTTCCGGATGACGACCAACACAACCGACCTGCGCCGCAGGGACTTCGCCAAGGCCGCGATCCTGGGCGCCGTCGCCGGGGCGGCCCTGCCCGCCGCCGCCCGCGCCGCGACCCCCGTACCGAACGAGAACCTGATCTTCACCCACGCCGATCCGGGCCATTGGGCAGGCAAGGAAGACACTCACACGCCGACGACCGCCGTGGCGGGCGGCATGCTGACCGTGACCACCCCGCACCCGATGAGCGAGGAGCACTACATCGTCAGCCACACCGTGGTGCTGGACGGCGGCAAATACCTCGGCCGCGCGGTGTTCACCCCCAAGGGCCAGCCGGTTTCCACCCACGCCCTGCCGGCCGGCTACAAGGGCAAGGTGACGGTGACCAGCACCTGCAACCTGCACGACTTCTGGACGGCGACGATAACCGTCTAGGGCGACATTGGCGTCCTCTCCCATAAGCGGGGGAGGACCTCAAAATCCGCCCCAGTTTTTTTGCCCTGAGGGGAGGGGGGTGCTAACAAGAGGGATAGGGAAACGCCCGCGATTCCCCCCACGAAAAGTTCCAGATCACCTTGAGCGACGACAGCAACACGACCCCGCCCGGTGAAGGGCCCGAGGATCGGCGCGGAGGCATCGCCCCGATCGCCATCGAAGACGAGCTGAAACGCTCCTATCTCGATTACGCCATGAGCGTGATCGTCTCGCGCGCCCTGCCGGACG
>CAIYVC010000099.1 GCA_903929535.1 uncultured Caulobacteraceae bacterium
AGCAGGCCGAGCCCGCCGCCGAGGGTCGCGGGGATCAACAGGCTGAGAAGAGGCGCCGCGCGCATGAGGCGGTGGTCATGTCCGTTGTCGGGAACCGGAAATCTAGGGAAGGCCGCCTGAACGGAAGCTGACGGAGCTTGGCCGTTGGGCCATTAGGTCTTGGGCGCGGAACTATCGGCCGGAGGCAGGGTCTCTGACGGGGCCGCGCTCGAGGCAGCTGCGGCCTCCTCCGGGCGCCGGGTCATGGTCTCCAGCTTGCCCTTAATTGGCGATCTGGGAATAACCGGGTCGTAGGCCTCCACCTGCAGGCCCCGGGATGAGGCGGCGTCGGCGTCGCTCCGCTTGTGGCAGGCGCCCAGCGCCAGGCCCGCCGATATCACCAAGGTCAGCCGCCGCATCAGTTCCCCGCCATCGAGCAGTAGTTGTCGCCAGCGTGCGGGTAGCGCATGCACCAGGCGTTGATCGGGTCGATGCCGGCTTTGTCGATGCGCAGGTCGATGGCCATGTTGAGCACCCCGGCCGGCCCCTTGTGCGTCAGGTCCAGGGCGTGCAGGTCGCCGACGTCGAAGTCGGTCTCGAACAGCCGCGCGGCGGTGTGCTTGCCGAACTTGTCCACGTCCACGCCGTAGAGGTCGAAGGTCAACACCGAGGCGTCCACGGGCAGATCGGCCGCTCCCGCCTGGACGGCGCGCGCCAACTGGCGGGCCGCGCGGGCCGCGGCGGAAATCGTGTCCCCGGCCAGATCCGGCTGGCTGATCCGCGCGATCACCCGCACGCCTTTGGCGGTAGGCTGGATCGCGGTCACGATCGGATCGGCCGTGGCCAGCGACTTGGGCGCCGCCCCTTCCGGCGCCGGCGCGGGCTGGCATGCCGACAGCAGAACCAGACCGATCACGGTTAATGGGAGTTGGCGCATCTGCGACATTTCAGCCCGATTCATCCCCCGAAGCGACCCGTGCTCGTATTTGTCACAGCGGTGGGACATAATTCGCCTGAGAGACGAAAATTTTTCGGTCGTGAGCTCGGCCGTATCTGTGTATTCACGCTGGCATCCGCTGACGAGCGAGGAACTGGCTTGGGGACGCTAAGACAAGACCTGCGAGGACCGCTAGGCTACGTCTTGGGCGTCGCTGTATTTCTGCTCGCGTTCGGCGTGACGTCTTCGAGCACTTGGTTCCAATCGCATTTTCCTTATTTACCATATTTTCTGGCCGGGCTGATCACCTGCTACGCAGCCGGGTTCTGGCCGGCGGCATTTGTTGCAGTCTTGTCATCTGGCGCTGTATACTTCAGCTACGGCGTGACCCGGATCTTCCCCGCCAAGGACACCTCCCCCTTCGCCAGCGCGGCCTTTCTAATGGTGATGCTGTTGGCCGCCTGCACCGGCCTTGCGGCGCTGATGCGGTCGCGCGATCGGCTGGAGGTCGAGCGCGAACGATACGCCAGCCTCGCTGAAAGCCGTGACCTGCTCTACCGCGAGATGCAGCACCGGGTGTCCAACAACATCCAGATCGTTTCGGGCCTCCTGCGCCTGCAGAGCCAGGGCGTCGCTGACGCGGAAGCCAAGCGCGCCCTCACCGAAGCCTCCAGCCGCATCTCCCTGATCGCCCGCATCCAGCGCCAGCTGCATGACGCCAGCGGGGAGCCCACCCCCTTCCGCCGCTTCGCCGAAGACCTTTTGGCCGACGCCCTGGCCGCCGCCGGCGTCGAGGGCGTCGCAGTGGAGATTGAAGGCGGCGACGAGGCGCTGCACTCCGAGCAGTCCACCCCGGTCTCCCTGGTCATGCTGGAATGCGTCAACAACGCCCTGGAGCACGCCTTCACCGCAGGCCAGACGGGACTAGTTCGGGTGACGCTGAAGCGCGAGGGCGACAAGCATGTGCTGACCGTGCGCGACGATGGGCGCGGCCTGGCCGAAGGGTTCGATCCGGACGCCGGCGACAGCCTGGGGCTCAAGATCGTGCGCACCATGGCCGCGCAACTGAACGGCGACTTCACCATCAGGGGCGCCGAGCGGGGCTCGCTCTGCACCCTGCACTTCCCCGATCTCGTCGGCGCCTAGGCGGCGGCTTCGCCCTTGGCCAGGCGCGCCTGGCGGCGGATCCAGACGGCGACCGCCCAGGCCTGGCTGTCCAGACGCAGGAGGCGCAGCGCCTCGTCCGGGTTGAACCAGAGCAGCTTGTGATCGTCCTCGACCTTGCTGGAGGGGTCGTCGCCGTCGGCCTCGGCGGTCACCAGCAGACAGCGGTTGTTCACCGCCTCACCGTCGGCGCGGATCATATATTGGTCGGCGCGGGCCAGCGCCTCGCCGATATGGACGATCAGGCCGGTCTCCTCGACCACCTCGCGGGCCAGGGCGCGGGCGTCGCTTTCGCCCGGCTCGATGGCCCCGCCCGGCAGGTCATAGATCGGCGGCAGGTTCTCGCGGGTGACGCAGATCACCGCGATCTGGCCGCGCCGTTCGACCACCGCGAACACGGCGGGGCGGTCGCGGTATTTGACGCCGGGTTCGGTGGTCCCGAACTGCAGGGGAGCGGGCTTGTGCACGGGGGTCAGTGGGTTCCGTAGAGCAGATCGTAGGCGTCGCCCGCCTTGCCGGCCTCGACATCGACGGCGGAGACGCTGGGGTATCCAACGGTCATCTTGCCGCTGGCGTTCCAGGCATCGACCACTAGATCGCGCAGTTCCGAGGCGCCCTCGGCGATGCGCTGGCTGAGGAACTCCACGCCGCGCGGATCGCCGTCCTTGAAGCCGCCGACCTTCTCCAGCTGGTAGAGCGGGATCATGTACTGGCTCTCATTGACGAGATAGGAGCCGGTCATCTCGTCGATCTTGCAGGCGCCGCAGTCGGCGTAGGGGCGCATCTTGGCCTTCACCACGTCGCGCTTCACCCATTTGGCGACATAGGCGTCTTCCAGGGGCACGTGGATGTGCTGGGTGGTGAAGCCCATCGGGTTGGGCCCCTTGCCCCAGCCGTCGTAGTGGTAGGTGGTATGCAGGGGCTGGCTGGCGTCGCCGACGTAGTGGGCCCAGACGCCGATGTTGATCAGGATCAGCTTCTCGCGGCGGATGCGGTCCTGGTCCAGCCAGGCCTTGTGCTTGGGATCGGTGGCCGCCTTCACGCCCGCCACATCGGCGCGCCAGTAGGCGAAATCCTTCACGATCTGCTGCCAGCCCTCGATGATGCTATAGGGCAGATAGCCGGCCTTCCAGCTATCGGTCCCGGCGGCCTGTAGCTGCTTCTCATACTCGGCGCGGGTGGCAGGGACCTTGCCCAGCGGCGGACCGCCCAGCAGCTTGCCGTCGTCATCGCCGTCGGCGAAGTGGCCGGGGTCGCGGTCCTGGTCGTGGGTGCGGCCCGAGCCCTTGGAGCGGTCCGGCTCGCGGGCCAGTTCGCCGATGTCGAGCATGGCCTGCGGGGTGCGCAGGAAAGCGGGTACGGCAGCCGGCAGGGCCTCGGCGCCGAGCTGGCCGACGAAGCGGTGCCCGGCGTCGCCCCAGGCCAGGGCCTCGCCGGCCCAGCCGGCGCCAAGAGCGAGTGCGGAAAGCGCCGCGAGGCGACGATGTTGGCGGGCCATCAAGGCGCTCCGGATACGGACCCCAGGGAGGGCGGTCCTAGCAAGCCTCTGCGACAGCCGCGTGGCGGGCGCAAGGGCAAAGACGCTGACTAGTCCGTGATGCCCAAAGCCGCCTCGACCCGCGCCACCCAGGCCCGGATGGCGGGGTAAGGCGCCATGTCGAAGCCGCCCTCGTGGGCCACGCGGGTGTAGGCGACCAGGGAGATGTCCGCGAGGCTGAGGGCGGCGCCCACCAGGAAGGGCGTCTGCTTCAACTGCAGCTCCAGCCGCGCCAGAGCAGCCTCGCCCCGCTGCATGATGCGCGGCTCCACGCTCTCGGGCCCCTTGCCCATGAGATGGCGATGGAAGCGGGCGACGGCGACGTAGGGCTCGTGGCTGTACTGCTCCCAGAACATCCACTCGTGCATCTTGGCGCGGTCGTAAGGGTCGGCCGGGATCAGGTCGGAGCCCTCGGCCAGATAGCCGATCACCGCGTTGGACTGGGCCAGGGCGCGGCCGTCGTCGAGCACCACCGTGGGCACCTGGCCCGCGGGGTTCATGCGCAGGAACTCGTCCGTGCGGGTCCCGCCCTGCCCGATGTCGACCTCGGTCCAATCGAACGGAATACCGAGCTTCTGGGCGGCCCATTTGATCTTCAGGCAGTTGCCCGAGCGGCTGTCGCCGTAGATGCGCATCGTCATGGCGTTGCTCTTAGCGGGCGGCGGTCTTGGGCCGGTAGCGGGCTTCCCAGGACACGAAGCCGTCGCGGTTGGGCATCTTCACCAGCGGCAGGGTCTTGGCGTCGAGCACCGCGTCCTTGGGCGCCACGCCGTCCACCGACAGCAGGTAGGCGACCACCGCGTAGACGTCGTTGTTGCTGAGCGACTGAGGCGCCACCAGCGGCATGGCGCGGCGGACGTAGTCGTAGACCGTCGTCGCGTAGGGCCAGAAGCTGTTGACGGTCTTGATCGGCTTGGGCGAGGTCAGGGTGCCGACGCCGCCGGTCAGCCGGTCGTTGGGGCCGCCGACCCCAGCGGGGCCGTGGCACATCTGGCAGTTGGCTTCGAACACCGCGGCGCCCTGGGCCACCGAGCCGGAGCCCGGCGGCAGGGTGCTGCCATCGGGAGGCACGGAGATGTCGACCGCCTGAACCTCGGTGGGCGTGGCGGGACGGCCCAGACCCGGCGACTGAGGCGTGGCGGCGACGGCCACTCCGGCCATGAGGATCAGGCTCAGAGCGGCGAGCTTAAGCGTAGGCATGCTTGATCCCTCCCCCGGCTTCCACCTGCCAGGCGGCGATGGCGTTGAACTGATAGGCCTGACCGGGCGCGTACTGGGCCAGCCAGTCGGCGCGCTTGGGCTGGACATTGCCGTGCTCATCGGTGGCGCGGCTGAGCAGCAGGCTCGGCGCGCCCTGCCAGCGCCAGGGCAGGCGGAAGCGGGTCAGGGCCTTGTCCTGCACCGGGCCGTTGAGCGCCGCCTGGGCCCAGCTCTTGCCGCCGTCGGCGGAGACCTCGACCTTGGCGATCTTGCCGGCGCCGGACCAGGCGAGGCCGCTGATTTCGTAGAGGCCCGGCCCCTGCATGTTGAGGCCGAAGGACGGGCGGGTGATCACCGACTTGACGCCCATCTCGACCATGAACTCGCGGGCTTTGCCGTCGGGCATCAGCTCGGTGTAGCGGGAGGTCTCGTCCTTGGTGAAGGTCGGGCCGACGGTGAGCTTCAGGCGGCGCAGCCACTTGACGTTCATGTTGCCCTGGAAGCCCGGCAGCAGCAGTCGCATGGGGAAGCCCTGCTCGGGGCGGATCGGCTCGCCGTTCTGGTAGAGGGCGATCATGGCGTCGTCGCGGCACTTCCACAGGGGCACGCTGCGGCTCATGCCCGCCGCGTCGCCGCCCTCGGCCAGGAGCCAAGTGGCGCGCGGGTCGACGCCGGCTTCGTCCAGCAGCAGGGACAAGGGCACGCCGGTCCATTCGGAGCAGGACACCAGGCCGTGCAGGCCGCCGGCGGTGGTCTGGGCGGGCTGGGGGGCGATCATGCCGCCGCTGTTGCCGGCGCACTCCACGAAGGCGGCGCGGCTGTGCATGGGGTAGCGCAGCAGCGCATCCAGGCTGAACACCAGGGGCTGCTTGACCAGACCGTGGACGATCAGGGTGTGGGCCGCCGGGTCGATGTCGGGGATGCCGTTGTGGTGGCGCTCGTAGTGCAGTCCGGCTGGCGTGATGGTCCCCTCCAGCCGCTCCAGCGGGGTGCGCGAGGCGCCGGTGCCGGGGCGGTCGGGGACCGCGCCGATCGAGCGTTTGATGTCGCCGCGCCAGTGGGCGGGGACGCCGTAGCCGGAGAAGGGCGCGCCGGGGACGCGCATGGTCTCGGGCGATCCCTCGCCGATTCCGTCGGCGGCGCGGGCGGCGAAGGCGGCGCCGAGGCCGCCGGCCAGCACGCCGCCGCGCAGCAACGTCCGCCTGTGCAGGAGGCCGCCGCCGGCCGCGAGATCGTCGTCGGATGCCGTCATCGCAGCTCCTCCCATCCTTCGTTGGAGCCGATCAGACCACGTTCCACCTCACTTGCCAAAGGTGTGCACAAACCGGGCAATTGGGCGCCCTGTGACTCCACCAGGGGTTGATCCGGACCCGCTTTGGCGGGTAGGAGTGCCGCCATCAAGGCCGACCGGGCCGCCACAGCGTGCACCACACGATGATCGCCGGACTCGCCGCCGCGCTGGCCCTAGCCGCCAGCTCAGCCCCCCGCTCCCGCTACCGCAGCCCCCGCCGTCGCCCCTGCCTCCGATCCGATCGGAGACATGATCCAGGCCGTACGCGGGGTGGTCGACGAGACGGTGGACGCGGTGGAGACCCAGGTGAGGGCCACCCTCTACCACGTCGGCAAACGCACCGACTTCTCCGCCCGCGATTCGCTGGGCTGCCACCCGACCGCCATGCGCACCGTGGCCGTCGACCCCAAGATCTTCCCCCGCCGCAGCGTCCTGTTCATCAAGGAGACCGTGGGGCTGAAGATGCCCGACGGCACCTCGCACGACGGCTACTGGTACGCCTCGGACACCGGCGGCGCGATCAAGGGCCAGCGCATCGACCTGTTCACCGGCGTCGGCGCGGCCTCGATGAAGGCCCTGCAGAACCTGAACATGACCACCATCAGCGCGATCAAGGTGGGGATGTTCGAAGGCTGCCCCACCGCCAAGACCCCGGTCATGGTGGCCTCGAACAACTAGGGCTTGCGGGCCCTCTTCCTCCGCTTCCAGAACAATCCAGCCGCGATCAGCACAGCGCCGCCGCCTGCCAGGGCGGCGATGGGGACGCCCGCGCCTGCGTGCGCGGCGCCCGAGGCTTCGGCGGCGTCGTTGCGGGCGGTGAGGCGGTAGAGGTGCAGGCTCCAGGGGTTGAGGCCTTCGTCGACGAAGCCGGGCGCGGTGGGGATGCCGATCACCTGGCCGTCGCGGATCAGCAGGTAGTCGCTGGCGCCCTCGGCGGGCTTCCAGTCGAGGGCCACGGCGCCGGTCGGGGTGAAGCGGGCGGAGAAGGACGCGGGCTTGGCGGGCGGCTTGGAGCCCTCGGCTCTCTCACTGCGCAGGATCGGCCGGTCGAAGGGGAAGGTCTCCTTGGCCACGCGCGGGTCGGTCAGGCCGTCGGTGATGAAGGCGATGATCAGCTGGCGGGTGCTGGTCTCGATGGGCAGGTTGTACTTCTCACCCGTGCCCGGCATGGGGTCGGCCTCGGCCTTGGGCGCGGCGTAGTGGTTGAGCACCTCGGACAGGGTGTGGAACTCGCCAGTGTGCATGAAGCTGGCCCGTAAGGCGGCGTTGCGCAGGGTCGGGGTCTTCATGGCGCCGTCCTGGGTCTTGTTCCCGGTGATCTTGGCGCGGCCCGGGTCCTGGAAGGCGCGGCGGACGCCGACGTTGTGGAACAGGTTGTCGGTGAACAGCGGCGGCTTGTGGCAGACGGTGCAGCGGGCGTTGTCGAGCCAGAGCAGGCCCTGCTGGATCTGCGGGTCCAGCGGCTGGCCGGGGCGGGTGGCGAGATCGTAGGGGGTCTGGTCGGGGACCAGGGTCCGCTCATAGGTGGCGATGGCCATGGCGACGCGGGGCGCGGTGATGGCGCGGTCGCCGAAGGCCGCCTGGAACAGCTCCGGGTAGCGGGGATGGGCGGCCAGGGCGCCCTTCATGTCCGACGGGATGCGGGTGGCCAACGCCAGGGGGCGGGACACCTGCAGCTTGGTGGAGACGTCGGCCCAGCCGCGCTGATCCTTGGCCATCTCGGCGGGGTTCTGCAGCGGGCCGAGCACCTGGTTCTCCAGCGCGCCGCCGGAGGCGATGACGGTGTTCCCGGCGACGGGATCGACCACCTTGGGACCGGCGCGGCCGTCCCAGAACTGGAAGCCGGCCCACAGGGTCCCGAAGTAGTTGGGGGCGGTGCGGTCGCCGACCTGGGGCTTCATGCCAAAGAGGGCGTGCTTGGCCGCCATGCCGTGAGCGTCCATGTGCGCCTCGCCCGGCGAGCCGAAGGTGTCGTCGTCGGTGCCGAACACCCCGTCCTTGCCCGGATAGACCGCCGAGCGCGGATCGCCGCCGCCCTTGCCCGGCCGGTGGCATGTGCCGCAGGCCACGGTGTTGTCGCTGGACAGCTGCTCGTCCCAGAACAGTATCTTGCCGAGTACGCGCTTGGCCTCGGTCGGCGGGTTCTCGGCGGGATAGGGCACGGGCGGCAGGGCGGCGAACGCTATGCCGGCGCCGAGCGAGATCACGCCCGCCAGCATCGCCAACCCTGCACGCACACCCTTTTGCATAATCCCCTCTATCGTCATCCCAAGACGGAGCGAAGCGGAGTTCTTGGGACCCAGCAGCGAAAACCTTGAAGCGGGGAGGCGCATCAACCGCTGCGGCGTTGAGGGATTCGCTGCTGGGTCCCAAGGACAAGCCTTGGGATGACGGCGGGTGGTGGGTGGAAGTGCGGCGCCTCAGCGCATCTGCACGTCCCGATAGAATTCCACTCTTGGCCCCCTGCCCCCCAAGCGGTACTAGGGCCGCGCGTAAGATCAGGATCGATATGACGGATTCCGCCATCGCCCCCGGCCAAGCCCCGGTCAACAGCCCCTGGCACCATGAGACGGTGACGTGGGTGAAGCATTGGACCGGCCGGCTGTTCAGCTTCGGCCTGACCCGCCCCGCGAGCATGCGCTTCCGCTCGGGCGAGTTCGTGATGATCGGCCTGCCCAGCGAGGGCAAGCCGGTGATGCGCGCCTATTCGATCGCCTCGCCCCACTACGCCGAGGAGCTGGAGTTCCTGTCGATCGCGGTGCCCGACGGGCCGCTGACCTCCAAGCTGGTCAACATCAAGGTCGGCGACACCATCCTTTTGGGCAAGAAGCCGGTCGGCACCCTGGTGCATGACGCGCTGAAGCCGGGCAAGCGGCTGTGGCTGTTCGGCACCGGCACGGGCCTGGCGCCCTGGCTGAGCGTGGCGCGCGACTACGAGACCTACGACAAGTTCGAGCAGGTGATCGTGGGCCACGGCGTGCGCGAAGTGGCCGAGCTCTGCTACCGCGACCTGTTCACCAAGGACATCTTCGCGGACGAGCTGATCGGCGAGCAGGCGCAGAGTCAGCTGGTCTATTACCCCACCGTGACCCGCGAGCCGTTCGAGCGGCAGGGCCGCCTGCCCCACCTGATCGAGAGCGGCCAGATCTTCCGGGACCTGGGCCTGGACCAGACTAAGTTCGACCCGGAGCACGACCGGGTGATGCTGTGCGGCAGCATGGAGATGATCAAGGACATGGCGCACCTTTGCGAAGCCCATGGGATGACCGAAGGCTCGAACGCCGAGCCGGGGGACTTTGTGCTTGAGCGGGCGTTCGTGGGGTAACCACCCACGGGTTGAGCGCACGGTTTCAACCCACACTGCCGTCATCCCAAGGCTTGTCCTTGGGACCCAGCAGCTCCGCCGTTTTCCGTCGTACTCGTATCAACCGCTGCGGCGTTTAGGTCTTCGCTGCTGGGTCCCGGAACAAGTCCGGGATGACGGCGGTGGGGGGAATAACGCGCTCCGCCCTACCCGTCCGCCGCCTTCTCATCCTCTTCCGGGTCCAACCACCGCAGCACGATTTTCCGCGGCCCTGACTCCGGTTTGGGTCCCTGCCCGCGCCTGCCGCGCCTCGCGGTGACGGCGAGGCGGGACAGGTAGCGCCTGCGCCCTGTCCCGTCCGGGTCGGGCGGCGGGGGCTGGGTTTCGAGCGTTTCCAGCAGGGCCGCCAGGGGCGCGCCCGGCTCACCGTCGCCCATTTCGGCCTGGGCCCAGGCTTCTTCGGCCAACCGCGACCATTGCAGCGGCAGGCCGATGTCGCGGCAGATGCGGGCGAGGATTTCGCTGATCGGGCGGTCGAGCAGGCCGCCATAGAGGTCGATGTCGTCCAGCCGCTCGCCGGCCTCGGCGGTGAGCCGGTCGGCCTCGTCGTCGTCGCCGTTGTGCTCGGCCAGGGCGGCGCGTTCGACGATCCGCTCGACGCGGGCCTTCAGCAGATAGTCGGGATCGGCGCGGGGTTGCTCGGGGTCTGCCGTGGCGGGCGCGGACGGCGCCTCCAGCGCGGCCAGGGCGTCGATCAGTTTCGACTGCAGCGCCACGGTGAGGCGCACGGCGCGCGAGGCGCGGGCATAGGCGAGGCTGGGGTCGCCCTTGGTGACGGGCGTTTCGGCCTCGCTGGCCTGCCCCCAAGGGGTGATCCATCTTCAATGTTAGTGCATGGCGTGTTCTGAAGCCACGGTTTGGTTGGGCGAGCGCGCGCCTTCAACAGCTGGTGCGCTCGCCCATGGCGCGACGCCTCCGCTGCGAGGGACGAAG
>CAIYVC010000100.1 GCA_903929535.1 uncultured Caulobacteraceae bacterium
AGACCTCGGTCATCGAACGCATCCGCAAGGTTGGTCCCGACGTCATCGAACACCAGGTCACCGTGTGGGACCCCCCGTCTCTGGTCAGTCCGTGGAAGCTTACCGACACATATGTTCGAGTAAAATCCGACCATGCCCGCATCGATATGTGGTCATGCGAAGAAAACAACAATGTCGTCAAAACAGACGTAGGCGCTTCTACTTTTATTCTTCCTGGAGAAAAGGGCTACAAGGAGCCGAGCAAGCTTCTTGAAGCGCCAAAGACGCCCGGAAAATAGAATATCGCTGCGATAAAACATAAAATTCAACAAATGCCCAATAGGGGAAGAAGAAAATGAGCAACTCAAAGGTATCCCAACCTGCATTTCGCGGGACCAGGGCGGCCCTGTTCCTGACCACCGCCATGTGCGCTGCGGTCAGCGCCGGCGCGGCATCCGCCCAGGCTCAGCCGACCGTGGCGCCCGCCGCGGCTCCGGCCGACAGCTCCGTCATCCAGGAAGTGGTGGTGACCGCGGAACGCCGCGCCGTCAGCCAGCAGACCACGGCCATTTCGATGTCGGTGGTCTCAGGCGCTGTCCTGCAGACCAACCATATCGTGACGATCCAGGACCTGCAGACCCAGGCTCCGGGCATGTCCTTCACCGCCAGCAACCCGACGTCGAACATCAACATTCGCGGTCTGGGCAACACGGCGATCTCGCCGGCCGTCACCACGGGCGTGGCCGTGTTCCGCGACGGGCTCTACGAGCCGGAAGCCATTCTGTTGTCCGAGCCCTTCTATGACATCGCCGATGTCGAAGTGCTGAAGGGACCGCAAGGCACCATCGTCGGCCAGAACTCCACCGGCGGCGCCTTGACCATCAATTCGAAGAACCCCGACTTCAACGGCCTGAGCGGCAACGTCGAAGTCCAGGGCGGCAACTACAACGAACGCAAGCTGGACGGCGCCGTCAATCTGCCGGTCAACAGCACCTTGGCTGCGCGTGTCGCCTTCAACCTCGAGCACCGCGACAGCTTCTATAAGGACATCGGCGGCCAACAGTCTCAAGGCACCGGCGCGTCCAACGTGACCCCCGGCATGGTGAATGAGCAGAACGTCCGCATCGGACTGCTGTGGAAGCCGAACGAGGCGTTCCAGCTGCTGGCCAAAGCCGAAGTCAACTATTTGAGCACGGGCGGCTATACCGCGCGCCCGCTGCCATGGTCGCCCTACTACAGCTACGGCTACAACGGCCCCAGCGTCTACAACGGCAACCGGACGCTTGGCCCCTGGGATCTGGACTACAACGAGACGTCTCTGTCGGATAACCAGTACGCTGGCCGTTACAGCATCGAGATGAAGTACAAGCTGCCCAACGGCCTGACGCTTCGCTCGCTCTCGGGTTTCCAGGAGACCAACGAAAACTACAACACCGACACGGACTGGTCGGCGGCCAACACCGGCGTGGCCGGCGCCCGGCACCAGTATCACCTGATCGGACCCGAGGATAATTACTACAGCCAGGAGCTGGATATTCTGTCGCCCGACACCGGGCGCATCACCTATCTGGCCGGGGCGTCCTACTTCTACCGCCAGACCGCCGTTCACGACCGCACCTACAATGGCGCCGGCGCGGTGGCTCCGATCATCGGCGCGTCAGGCAATCCGGCGGCTCCCTTCACCTTCAGCTGCCCCACCGGCCAAACCTGCAACCTGTTCTCGATCGCCAGCACGCTTTCCACGCAGCAGCTGCTCGGCGTCTTCGGCCAGGTTGATTTCAGAATTCTGGACAACCTGCACCTGGTGGTCGGCGGCCGTGAGAGCTTCGATACCAACAACAACTTTGGTTATACCGAGACCGGGAACCTCACGAGCTACATTCCCAACCTCGGCCACTACCAACAGAATGAACCGACCTACAAGGTGAGCGTGAACTGGGAGCCGTCGGCCGGCCAGTTCATCTACGCCTTCGCCGCTCGCGGCTATAAGCAGGGCGGCATCAACAACAGCGCCAGCCAATTCGCTCCCGAGTTCGTCAACGACTACGAGGCGGGCTGGAAAGGCCGCTTCTTCGAGAACCACCTGCAGACCCAGATCGGTGGCTACTACATGCAATACCAAGGCATGCAGCAGTCGACCCTGTCGCCCATCACGGGCACCAACCTGGTGACCAATCTCGGCAACTCAACGATCTACGGCGTGGAAGGCTCGTTCCAGGCCCGGTTTGGCGGCTGGAGCTGGGATGCTGCCCTGGCCTACAACCAGTCCAAGCTGGGTTCGCTCAACGCGGTGGCGACCTGGCTTCTGGTGGGTAACGGCGCGACGGCCTTCCCGACCTGTCCGGCGGGTTCCGCCGTGGCGCCCGGCGCCAGCGGTTCGGTCAATGGCGTGAGCTGCACCAACTACACGGGAACCATCGTCAGCCTGTCAGGCGAGAAGAACCCCTATTCCCCGGACGTCCAGTTCAGCACCAACCTCACCTACGCGTTTGACCTTCGCGGCGGGGTCCTGACTCCCCGGATCAGCTACAGCTACACCGGCTCTCAATACGGCACGATCTTCCAGAAGATTCCCACGGGGATCAACGCCAACGCGGGCAAGGACGGCAATGGCAACACCCTGCCGTATCCCAACTATCTGATCCCGTCGCGGGGCCTGGTGGACCTGGCCTTGACCTACAAGCTCAACCTCTGGACGGCCGAGGTGTACGGCAAGAACGTGACCAACCTGCATTACCTGTCGGGCATCAACGGCAACAACGGCTTCTACGGCGACCCGCAGACCTACGGCATCCGTATCGCCCGCAGCTTCTAACGCTTCGAACGAGAGCCAACTCCAAATGGCCCTCCGGCGCTTCGGCGCCGGAGGCGCTTTGGAAATCCAGCCACGCTGAACCCCGGCCAGCCGACCTCCCACCAAGACGAGGATACTCATTTGGACCGGTTCGATCGAATGGACACCTCCCTCAGCCGCAGACTCGTCCTCATGGCCAGCGGCGCTTTCGGCGCGGCGGCGATGGCCGGTCCGGCGTCGTCGGCCGAAGGACCGGTGGCCCAGACCCGAGGCGGGAAGGTGCGCGGGACCGAGCGCGAAGGGGTCAAGATCTTCCTGGGAGTGCCTTACGGCGCGGACACCGGTGGTGCGAACCGCTGGTTGCCGCCCAAGCCGCCGGTCGCCTGGAGCGGGACCCGGGATGCGCTGTCCTACGGGCCGGCGCCGCCCCAGACCACGCCTCTGGCAACGCCCATGCAGGAAGAAACCGACATGGTGCAACAGTCCCCGGTTGGCGAGGACTGCCTGACACTCAATGTCTACACGCCCGCGGTCGGCAAGGCCTCAGGCAAGCGCGCGGTCATGGTCTGGTTTCACGGCGGGGGCTACTCCGCCGGTTCCGGCAACGCCACCAGCTATGATGGTGTCAATCTGGCCCGCAAGCAGGACGTTGTGCTCGTCACGGTGACCCACCGCCTGAACCATTTCGGGTTCCTGTACCTGGCCGAGCTGTTCGGGGAAGCCTACGCGGACTCCGGCAATGTCGGCATGCTGGATTGCGTCGCGGCTTTAGCCTGGGTGCGCGACAACATCGCGGGCTTCGGCGGCGATCCCGGCCGGGTGATGATCTTCGGCCAGTCCGGCGGCGGCGGCAAAGTCTCCACCCTGATGGGGATGCCTCCGGCCAAGGGGCTGTTCCATTGCGTGTCCGCCCAGAGCGGCGCGGCGGTGCGCAGCATCCCCAAGATCCAGGCCGCGGCCAATGCCAAACGGCTGGTCGACGCCTTGGGGGCCAAGAGCATCTCCGAGATGCAGGCCTTGCCATGGCGCAGGATCGTCGAGGTCGCCTCCGCCACCCGCGGCTCCGGGGGCAATGGGCCGGTTGTGGACGGCCGCAGCCTGCCCGCCAACGTCTTCGACCCGGTCGCCTCGCCCCTGTCGCGAGACATCCCTCTGATCTCCAGCACGGTGGAAACCGAAAGCGCGTCCTGGGGCGCCCCGGTGGACCCCATCGACGACGCCGACCTTCTGGCCCGGACCAAGGCTGTCACACGCTTGGCGGATACCGACGCAGCAGCACTGATCGGAATCTACAAGGCCTCCTATCCGGGCAAGGACAACACCTACGTCTGCCAGCTTCTGATGAGCCAATGGACCTTCACCGACGGGGTCACCACCCAAACCGAACGCAAGGCCGCCCAGGCGGCGGGCGGGGGCGCGCCGGACTACTTCTTCTACTTCGCCCATCACACCTCGGTGCGCGGGGGAAAGCTGCACGCTCCGCACACCTCTGAAATTCCTTACTGCCTGGACAGCTTGGCGCACGCCGCGCCGATCATAGGGCCGGTGACCGCCGAGAAGCAGGCCTTGGCCGACAAGGTCAGCACCTACTGGGCCAACTTCGCCAAGACCGGCAATCCCAATGGCAAGGGGCTGCCGCAGTGGCGGCCGTTCGACCTGAAGACACGCCCAACCCTCGTCATCACCACCGAGGACAAACCGACCATGGTCGACGATCCCATGGGCCCGACGCGGCGCGCAGTCGCCGAATACAGATCCAAGGTTCCCCCGGTGGGGGCCTGATCGGTGGCGGGCCGGATGAACAACCTGCCGGTTGTGCTGGCGCTTCTGGCGTCCGCGTCGCTGCCGGTCGCTGCACGGGCCCAGGCGCCGTCCTCATCCGAGCCGGCCCCGCGCTTTGCGGGGATCGTCAATCATGACGCGGCCTACGACGCCGCTTTGACCGCGCGTGCGGCGCGGACCGCGCGGCTGACGCCGGTGACCGCCGCCATGTTGCGCGCTCCGCCGGCCGGGGACTGGCTGATGTGGAGGCGGGCTTATGACGGGCTCGGGTTCAGCGCCCTGGCTCAGATCAACAAGACCAACGTCGCCAAGCTGGGAGTCGCTTGGAGCTGGTCGTTGCCGGCCAGTCCGAACGAGATCACGCCGGTGGTGCATGACGGCGTCATCTTCATCAGCAGCGCCAATCGCGTCCAGGCCATGGACGGCGCCACCGGCGAATTGCTGTGGCAATATATCCGCAGCCTGCCGCCCGGCGCGGGCAGCGCCGCCGCGACGGTGGTCCGCAACATCGCCATCTACATGAACGAGATTCTGGTCCCCACGACGGACCGGCACATGGTCGCTCTGGACGCGAAGACCGGCCAGGTGGTGTGGGACCACGAAATTGTGCCCGCATCTTCGCCGACTCCGCGCCTGAGCGGCGGCCCGATCGTCGTGAACGGCAAGGTGATCCAGGGTGTTTCCAGCTGCAACACCTTCAAGGGCGGCTGTTTCATCGTCGCGCTCGACGCTCTGACGGGTCAGGAAGTCTGGCGCTTCAACACCCTCGCCCAGCCAGGCGAGCCGGGCGGGGACAGCTGGAACGGCGCGCCGGCCGACCAGCGGTTCGGCGGCGCCGTGTGGACCTCCGGCAGCTACGATCCGGATCTGAATCTGCTCTACTATGGCGTGGGCCAAACCTACGACACCGCCACGCTTCTCCAGCAAAAGCAGGCCGACAACGGTTCGGCTGACGCCCTCTACACGGACTCCACGGTGGCTCTGAACCCAGACACCGGAAAACTGGTCTGGCACTATCAGCACTTTAACCGGGATGTCTGGGACTACGACTGGGCGTTCGAGCGGTCGCTCATTGAGCTGAAGGTCGGCAAGGCCGTCCGCAAACTGTCCGTCACGGCGGGCAAGATCGCCATTTTCGACGCCGTGGATCGAGCGACCGGCGAATACCTGTTCTCCAAGGACCTGGGCTTGCAGACGCTGGTGACGGCGATCGATCCCAAGACCGGGCGCAAGAGCATCAACCCGCTTCTCGCGCCGGAAGCCGACAAGACCAAGACCATCTGTCCCCATGCCGGCGGCGCCCGCAGCTGGCTGGCGACCTCCTACAACCCCAGAACCCATCTGCTGTATGTGCCGCTGGTGGAGTCCTGCATGGATTTCACCTGGAACCCGCGCACCGCCGCCGCGACGGCCGCCGGCGGATCGGACATCCATTGGGTCTTGAAGCCGCGCCCCGACAGCGACGGCAGGTTCGGCAGACTGGAAGCGATCAATCTGCAGACCGGCAAGGTGGCCTGGACCGAGCGCCGGCGCGCGCCCGAAGTGGCCTCAACCCTCGCTACAGCCGGCGGCCTGGTGTTCGACGGCTCGCGCGACCGGGTATTCCGCGCGTCCGATGACCTGACGGGCAAAACGCTTTGGCGGATGCGCCTCAGCGCGGCGCCCAGCGCCACGCCCGTGACCTACAGCATCGGCGGCCAGCAATATGTCGCCGTTGTCGCCGGCGGCGGGGGCGCCCACGAAGAGACCTGGCCCACCTTGACGCCCGAAATCGACAGCCCGGCAGGCACGACCTTGTGGGTGTTCAAATTGCCCAACGCGTCCGTCCGGCCCAGTCCCGCTCAAGGGAGGCCAAGGGCGGTTGCGCCCGGCTGACCTGGGCGATCGTTCCCATCCTGGCGCTATGACCCGCCGGTCGTCCTTCTCCAACCCCGGGTCCGGCTTCCTCCCCAGGATGCACTTGCGGCCTGGCCCACGGGGCCAGGCCGTTTCTTTTGGACTCACGTCTATCCCGGCGCGTCAGACAGGCGTGCTGCTGGCCACGAACATGTAGCCTTCGTTCCTGACGGTCCGGATCAGTTCGCCCTGGCCGTCGGTATGATCGTTCAGCTTGCGCCGAAGACGGGACACCTGTGCGTCCACAAGCCGCTCGAAGGCATGGGACTCCCGTCGCCGCACGCCCGCCAGCAGCATGTCCCGCGACAGCACCTGGCGCGAATGCTCCAGGAAGACCCGCAGCAGGGCGAACTCCTGCTCGGTCAGCGCGATGAGCAGTCCCTGAGGCGAACGCACTTCCTGCGACCAGATGTTGGCGACCCAGCCGTTGAATTCGTAGCCGACGCCTGGTTCGTCATTGTGGTTGAGAGGCTCCTGGATTTCGTTGCGCCGACGATGCAGCGCCCTGATCCGCGCCAGCAACTCCCGGGGATTGCAAGGCTTAGCCAGGTAGTCGTCCGCTCCGACCTCCAGTCCGACGATACGATCCGTATCGCCCCCGGCCGCCGACAGGATCAGGATCATCGGCCGCCGCTTGCCGGCCGCCAGTCGATGGCAGATCGACAGACCGGTCTCACCCGGCAGCATGACGTCCAGAATCAGAATGTCCGCGGGCTGGCTGGCCAGGATGGATTCCATCTCCGCCGCGCTTCCGGCATAGGCGACCGTGACCCCGTTTTCCGTCAAGAATTCGCCGGTCAGGGTTCTGAATTCCAGGTCGTCCTCCACCAGGAGGACAGAGGGGCCGGTGGTCGCTGCCGTGGACAGCATTTTCACATTCCCGATGGCCGTTTGGAGCGTCGGTGACGCTTTGCTTTGGAAAGGAATTTTGCGGGAAAACGCGGCCGATTGCAAAAGGTCGTCTGCGGGGCCTACGGTCCAAATCATCGTTGATCAAGGCGGCCGGCCGGTGAGCAAGTCCCAATCACAGACACCTCGGCAGACGGGGCAAAGCCTGGCCTTGCAGGTGGCCTTGCTCGTCATCGTCACGGCCGTCTTCACCAAGGTGCTGGACGTCTTCGTGGTCCTTACGCTGCCGCCGGCTGAGATCGGCATCACCCTGCATGAAGCCCTGAAGCGCGCGGCGCCCGTCATGCGCGCTCTGGATCGACCCGTCGGAGCCGCGGCGTCCGACGCGACGGTTTCCAAACAGAGCGATTCCGCCGTGAACTTCGACCTGGCCATCGCCGCTCCCAAGGCCATCGATAGTCCCGTGAGCGCCGCGTTCGCAGCGGCCGCGGCGGCCGATCTGGGGATTTCGCCGGACCGGATCAGCATGGTCGACTATCGCAAAGCGCGCGGCTTCATGCTCCCTCCGCCGCCCGGCGCCGTCGCCGTGGGGGCCCATGGCCGGACCATCGAGGGCAGCCCATCCTTGATCACCCAGAGCACCGCGGGCGAGTTGATCCTTGAGCCTGCGCCCTCGGCGCTCGCCGTGAAGACCGCTTCGGGCTGGCTGGTGATCCAGGACGCGGGACGCGGGGAAGTCTATTGGGGCCGCCATGCGATTCCGACCCTGCTAATCACCTGCGCGGTCCTGCTGCCCATGGTGGTGTGGCAGAGCCGCAGGATCGCCGGCCAGATCAAGCGGTTCGCCGCGGCGGTCGAGCGTTTCGGCCGCAGTCCCGACGCGCCGCCGATGGATGAGCCGGTGATCCGCGAGCTTGGACCCGCCGTGCGCGCCTTCAACGAAATGAAGCAACGGATCGGCCGGCTCAACACCAACCGGGTGATGATGATGGCGGCCGTCTCCCACGACATCCGCACGCCTCTCGCCCGCATCCGGTTTCGCATCGCCACGCTGGATACTCCGGTCCGCAACGGCGTTTCGCGCGACATCGCCCAGATCGACAAGTTCATCGACGAACTTCTGGCCCTCACCCGGGACAAGCCGTCGGCCTCCTCGCAATCGGCCTTTGATCTCAGCGCTCTGGTGCAGAGCGCCGTGGATGAGCTTTCGGACTCCGGCGCCGAGATTCGTTTCGCGGGCCCGTCCAGCCTGCCGGTCCTCGCCGATCTGCCGGCGGTTCGCCGGGTGATCAACAACCTGTTGGACAATGCGCTTAAGTATGGCGGCGCCACCGAGGTGACATTGCGCGAGCAGGCAGGGCGCTGTGAAATCCTGGTGCAGGACGCCGGTCCCGGAATTCCGGCCGGCTCACGGGACATCATCTTCGAGCCTTTCGAGCGCCTGGAGCCTTCGCGCAATCGGTCCACGGGGGGCTCCGGTCTCGGCTTGGCCATCGCCAGGCATCTGGCGCGGTCCCAGCAGGGCGATGTGCAATTGCGGGCGGACGACCAGGGCAGGGGAGCGACGTTTGTGTTCTGGCTGCCCCTGTCTCCCGCCGTCCTTCCGGTCCGGGAAAAAGAGCCGCTCTAGACTGCGGCAGGCGAAGATCGGGGGGCGCCCGGCGGCCCTTTCGCGCCCGTGTGAGCGCGGTAAAAAACGTCACACGCTGTCACTTGCTTGCCCGGCTGTCCGCCCGCACCCTCCCAAAGGTAGAGCCACACCTATCAAGTGGCCGGGTCTCGCGACCCCGCGAAGAATTGGGAATGGAACATGTATTTGAAACGAGCCTTGATGGCGGCGGCGATCGCTGCCGCGATTTTGCCCGGCGCAGCCTGGGCCCAGACCTCAATCCGTGAAAACGGCTCCAAACTCTACTTCAGCAAGACGGTCCCAACCTACAAGACCTCGTGGGAGCACTACCTGGCGCTGAAGGCCAAGGCGCACGGCGGGACCAAGAAGACCTTCGCCGCATTGCCCAACTGGGGCGGCCTTTGGGAGCGTGACCGCCGTCTGGAAGGCTGGGCCTATGCTTTCGACACGGACGAGCGCGCCAACGGTCCTCTGTCCGCGCCTTTGAACGCGGAATACAAAGCCAAGTACGACAAGAAGATGGCCGACCTGGCCAAGGGTATCGAGTGGGACAACCTGTCCTTCTGCCTGCCCGCCGGATTTCCGCGTTGGCTGACCGAGCCGCGCCCGCGCGAGTTCATTCTGCGCCCCGAGGAAACCTGGCTCTCCACCGAACAACAGAGCGAGTTCCGCCGGGTCTACACCGACGGCCGGCCGCATGTGCCCGACGATGAGGCCTATCCGCTCTGGGAGGGCGACTCCGTCGGCTTCTGGAACGGCGCCACGCTGGTGGTGCACACCAACAATCTGAAGGAAGGCCAATACCAGCGCCAGCAGCCTGACTACACCGATCAGGTGACCACGGTGGAAGAGATCCGCCGCACCGGTCCCAATCGCATCGAAGATCGCATCACCGTTTACGATCCTGGCTCGCTGACCAAGCCATGGACCAGCGTCCAGTCCTACCACCGCGTCACCGACCCGCCGACGCTGCGGGTGAACATGTGGTCCTGTAACGAGAACAACAATGTGGTGAAGGATGCTTCCGGCGCCTCCACCTTCATCTTGCCGGGAGAGGCCGGATACAAGGAGCCCAGCACGTTGGGCAAACCTCCTCAGCAATAACCCAGCAACTCATCGAGATCGAAAACTGTCATGAAGAAGACACTTGGATGCCTGTCGGCGCTGTTCGCCCTGAGTCTTGGTAGTTCTGCGTTCGCGCACCATTCGGGCGCGATGTTCGACAACCAGAAGAATGTGACGCTGCAGGGGACAGTGGTGGAGTTCCAGTACACCAACCCGCACTCCTGGCTGCAGATCATGGTGGCCGGTTCTGACGGCAAGCAGGTTCAATGGGGCTTTGAGGCGGAGGGTCCGTCGACGCTGCTGCGTGCGGGGATCAAGGCCAAGAGCTTCATGCCGGGCGACAAGGTGACGGTGGTGGGCCACCCGATGAAGGACGGCCGTCCGGCCGGCGGTCTGGTCAGCGTGACCAAGGCCGACGGCACCGTGCTCAGCCCCAGGCCTCAGGTTCCCACGCCAGGGGCCTGAGCCGACCCAGTGCGCTTAGCCACGCATGCGCGACGCCCGGTACGCGGCGGTTCAGCCATGCGAACAGACTTTGGGAAGACCATGCATAGACAAACCGCGACTGCATTCCTGGCCTTGGCCGTCGGGCTGGCGGCGGCAGACGCCGCGCGGTCTCAGAATCTGGTGATTTCCAATGCCCGGATCATCGTCGGCAATGGCCAGGTGATCGATAAGGGCGCCGTGGTGGTCAAGGACGGGCGCATCGTTTCGGTCGCGGCGGGACCCGCGCCGCTCCCCGTCAAAGGGGTTGTCGCCATCAACGGTCTGGGCATGACCGTGATGGCCGGGTTCATCGACGACCACCGCCATCTTATTCCGGGTCGCGATCCGGCCTCCGTCGATAAGTTCATGAAGGAGCAGGCCGCCGACCGCATGCGCGAGCTGCTGGAGGCCGGGTTCACCACCGTTCAGTCCGGGGGCGACAACAACGCCGGCGTCCTGGAGCTGAAGCACAAGGTCGAGAGCGGCGAGATCAAGGGGCCGCGCATCATCGCCTCCGGCCAGGTGCCCACCGACAAGCTGAAGAGCGAGGCGGAAGTACGGGCGATGGTGGACAAGGTCATCAAGGACGGCGCCGACTCCGTGGCCGAGGTGCACTATCCAGCGGTGGTCTGGCCCTACAATCCCACCGAGCAGGAGACCAGGAATCTGGCCGCCGTTATCGACGAGGCCAAAAAGCTCGGCGTCGAGTTCCAGGTCCATGCGGTGAGCGCCCAGTCTCTGGTCGGGTCGGTCAACCTAGGCGCCAGGAAGCTGGTGCACTCGATCAACGTCAATTGGGTGACGGCGGGCGAGGCCAGGGCCGTGGCCGCCGCCGGCGCGCAGGTCGCCTCCATCACCGGCTTCGGCTCGCCGAATTTCGATGTTTTCAGCCACGACAATCAGCCCAAATTCCGCGACGGCAAGCCTTGGCCCAGCGGCATCATCGACAGTCAGGGCGAGGGGCAGGAAGCCGGCTACATGCCGGTCAACCTGCGCACCCTCTATGACAACGGTGTGGCGGTCAGCTACGCCACCGACACGACTTTCGACGCCCGCGGCGCTCTGGCTCACGAGCTCAAGACCTTGAACCTGGTGTTCACCCCAACCGACCTGATCAAGATCATGGGCCCCAATTCGGCGAAATTCGTCGATCGGGAAAAGGACATCGGCACGGTTGAACCCGGCAAGCTGGGCGATCTGGTGGTGCTGGCCGGCAATCCTTTCGACGGCTACTGGAACCTGATGACCGCTGTCGTGACCATCAAGGGCGGGGTCGTCATGGTAGACAAACGTGGCCAGCCGAACGCGGGCAAGCCGGACGTCAGCCACGGCTATTGATGCACGCTATGGGTATCATCCAACTGGGTTTCGCGGTCCCGTGGCAGCAATCTGATGATGCATATCCGGAGTAGGACCGGCCTTGGTGCGCCATTTCCGAAATATACGCGTTAGGCGCGGTTGGAAGCGGCCTCAAACTTCGCACAATGCCATCCGGCGCGGCTTTTAGGCCGGGCGCCGATGGATCCGAATAGCCGCCCTTGGCGCAGGGCAGTCGTACGGTAGGCCAAACGCTTCTATATCCAAGACGCTGTGGGTGTGAGCAGGTGCGGCTCCACCAAAAAAGAGTGACCGACCATGTCTACTGGAACTGTGAAGTGGTTCAACGGAACCAAGGGCTTCGGCTTCATCCAACCTGATGATGGCGGCGCAGACGTTTTCGTCCACATCAGCGCCGTCGAAGCGGCCGGGATGGGCTCCCTGAACGAAGGCGATAAGGTGTCGTTCGAGCTGGAGAAGGATCGCAAGTCCGGCAAAATGTCCGCGGGACAACTCAAGAAAGCTTAAGCGATTGAGATGGCCCCGACCAATGCGTCGGGGTCTATTTCTCGAAAAGGCCTAGAGGTCGCCGCCTTCCAGGACGGCGGTTCTTCTCTCGTCGGATCATACATGCCGATGAGATGTAATGGCTTTGCCAAGGCGCAGCCGTGAAATGCTGTGCGACAAACCTGAACGGCGCCAATAGCCGCCGCCCAGACTCGCGTGGCCAAAAGTTCATGGATGCTGACCGGGCGAAAATGGTCGGGCAACAAGCGCGCCGCTGGCCCCCATATTCCACAAAAGGATGCCACCCATGGCGAAGAGTCCGAACTATCAATTCGAACGCCGTGAGCGAGACCGATTGAAAGCCAACAAATCCGCGGAAAAAGCCGCCTCGAAGCGCGAACAGCAGGACTTGAGCCGCGACCGAGCGGCGCAAACCGAGGCCGCGAGCTCTGAATCAGAAAAAACGTAAGACCAGTGCCCAGCAACATCACCTACAGCCACGACACCGTTGTCCTAGAAGCGGAGACGTTCTCCCGTTGTGAATTCCGCGACTGCCGATTGATCTACGCCGGAGGGGAACCTGCCACGCTTATTGAATGTAAATTCTTCGACTGTGACTGGAGATTGGAGGGCGCTGCGGCCAGAACTCTCGCGCACCTCAAGCTGATGTGGTCCGCGGGCAGCAAAGGTGAAGTGCAGGCGCTGATCAAAGACATCACAACTGCGCGGTGAGCGCACGTTGGATCAGGCCAAGAGTCGAAAGCGGCGGTCTATGAGGCCATCGGGAATGTCCGATTTCTGGACCCACGCGAATCTACGTTTGTGGCGCTGTGCCGATCTTTTTGTCGCGGGTTGTTATGCGGGCAGGGGGCTTCTTCCATAGGAGGTAAGCCATCCCACGTCGTTAGCGCAGCCGGAGGGATAGCGGCTGCAATCTATTTTGATGGTCGTGGTCGCTTACCGGCACGATGAGAATTCACTAATTCTTGGCGGAGCGAGCCCCTCGAGCGGGCGATTACACTTTCGAGAGGCCTAGAATCCAGATTCGGGGCGCAATCGTCTGTTGAGAACCGAGAGCGGCCGCGAAGTTCCCGAGCACATGTCGGGGTAAATATTTGGGTGAAACCTATCTCCCCTGACGTTAAATCCATAAAAATCATGGATTTAACGTGACGAGCTGGCTCCGCGGGTAGGATTCGAACCTACGACCAGCCGGTTAACAGCCGGCTGCTCTACCACTGAGCTACCGCGGATCAGTTGCTCGTGAGGCGGGGGCTATACGCTGGCGCGATGTGGTGCGCAAGGCGCGTAACCCAGCCTCTTTAGGAAAAAAGCCCGGCCGAAGCCGGGCTGTAAGTCGATGATGGTGGGTATCTTCGAAAGAAGATGATCCGAGGCTGGGGTGATGCGGTTAACGACTCCCTAACATCGGGCCGTCGCGCGGCCGGCCGTGAACCGTCGTGTTCACGATTGGCGTCACAGCCTCTTGGCGGAAGCGCCCGATCTGGGCCATCTATGACCCGCCATGGCCGACCCTTCTCGCCCCGCCTTCGACATCAACGCCCGCATGGGCCACGGCGTCGCCATGCTGCAATCGGGCCGGCTGCAGGAGGCTTGGGAGGCCTTCGCCGGGGTGCTGGAAGCCGACCCTAACAACAGCATGGCCCATCATCTGATCGGCCTCGTTTTCCTGAACGGCGGCTTCATCCAGGAAGGCATCGCCAGCCTGCGGCAATCGATCGCCCTCAACCCTCGCGACCCGGCGGCCTTCAGCAACCTCGGCAACGCCCTGCGCGATGCCGGCGCCACCGAGGAGGCCCTGGCCTGCTTCAACCAGGCGGCGGCCCTGCAGCCCAACTTCCCCGACGCCTACAACAATCGCGGCGTGGTGCTGCGCATGCTGGAACGCAACGAGGAGGCTCTGGCGGACTACGACCGCGCCATCGCGCTCAACCCCGCCGTCGGCCATGTCCACACCAACCGGGGCGAGGTGCTGGCGGCGGGTCTGGGTCGGCCGGCGGAGGCCCTGGTCAGCTATGACCGAGCCATAGCCCTGGCGCCCCACGATCCCAACGGCCATTTCAATCGCGCCGCCGCCCTGATGGACCTGCGCCGTTTCGAGGAGGCGGTGGCCAGTTTCGACCGGGTCGTGGCCATCGACCCCACCCACGCGCGCGCCTTCATCAACCGGGGCAACGCCCTGATCGACATGGACCGCGCCGATGAGGCTCTCGCCAGCTACGATCGCGCCATCGCGCTTCAGTCCGACCTGACCGCCCAGGCCCACAGCAACCGCTCCAGCGCCCTCAACGATGTCGGCCGCCACGCCGAGGCCATGGAGAGCTCCGAGCGGGCGCTGGAGTTGGCTCCTGACGACGCCCAGGCCCATACCAACCGGGCCAACGCCTTGCTCGGTCAGGGGCGGGGCGAGGAAGCGCTGGAAGGCTACGCCCAGGCCATCGCTCTGGATGCGGGCCTGGCCCAGACCTACAGCAACCGGGCCAACGCCCTACGCCTCATGGGCAAGCATCAAGAGGCGATGGACGCCTGCGAACAGGCCTTCGCGCTGGACCCCCGTTACGCCGATCCCCTGATCAACAGCGCTACCGTGCTGGCCGAGCTCGGCCGCTACCAGGAGGCGGTGGTCATGTATGACCGCGCCCTGGCCATAGACTCCGACCGGCCCGAGGCGCTCTGGGGCGCCAGCCATAACCATCTGGTGCTGGGCGATTTCGACCGGGGCTGGGCGGCGTTCGAGGCCCGCTGGCGTCTGCGTGGCCCGGACTCCTTCCTGGCCGCCAGAGGCTTCTCCCAGCCCCTCTGGCTCGGCGCCGAACCGTTGGCCGGCAAGACCATCCTGCTGCACACCGAACAGGGCCTGGGCGACACCCTGCAGTTCTGCCGATACGCTCCGCTGGTCAAGGCGCTGGGGGCCACGGTCATCGTGGAGGTCGAGCCGGCCCTGGTCGGCATCCTGTCGACCTTGAAGGGCGTGGACCGCCTGCTGGCGAAGGGCGAGGCGTTGCCGCCCTTCGACTATCACTGTCCGCTGATGAGCCTGCCCCTGGCCCTGAAGACCCAGGTCGCCACCATCCCGGCCGAAATCCCCTACCTGCACGTCGACCCCGACAAGGTGCAGGCCTGGGCCAAGACGCTGGGCCCCCACACGAAGCTGCGGGTCGGCCTGGTCTGGTCCGGCGGCCATCGCCTGGATCAGCCGGAGCTGTGGGCGCTGGGCGAGCGGCGTAACATCCCCCTGGCTCGGCTGGCGGTGCTCAACACGCCGGACGTGGAGTTCCACAGCCTGCAGAAGGGCCAGCCGGCCGAGAGCGAACTGCCCATCCTGGAGGAAGCCGGCTGGGACGGCCCGTCCATCGCCGGTCATGCCGCCGAGCTGAACGACTTCACTGACACTGCCGCCCTGATCATGAATCTCGATCTGGTGATCGCGGTCGATACCTCCACCGCCCACCTGGCCGGCGCGCTGGGCAAGCCCGTGTGGCTGCTCAACCGCTTCGACACCTGTTGGCGCTGGCTGACCGAGCGTGAGGACAGCCCCTGGTATCCGAGCCTGCGCCTGTTCCGTCAGGCGACCCTGCGCGACTGGGACCCGGTCCTCGAGCGGATGAAGGCGGCGCTGGAGGCCGAGGCCACCGCCTTTTCCGCCTCTGCTTGAGAACTGCCCATTGGGCGGGGAAGCCGCGACAGCGGGGTGAATTTCCCTTTGGGGCGATTGAGCCCATGCTAGACGCGACCGGGTGTTATCGAGAGTCGCGGCCATGCCGGGAGAGACCAAGACTGGATCGGATACGAACGGCCCGCTGACTTCGGATCGGGTCCGTTTCGTGCTGAACGGCGAGGTCCAGGAGCTTGAGCCGGTCGATCCGACCGCTACCGTGCTGGACCTGCTTCGCTACCAGCTGCGCCGGACCGGAACCAAGGAGGGCTGCGCGGAGGGCGACTGCGGCGCCTGCACCGTGCTGCTGGGCGAACTGGACGGCGCGGGCGCGATGGCCTGGCGGTCGGTCAACGCCTGTATCCTGTTCGCGCCCATGATCGACGGCCGCGCCTTGCTGACGGTCGAGGGCCTGGCCAAGGGCGGTGAGCTCAGCGCCGCTCAGCGGTCGATGGTCGATCTGCACGGCTCCCAGTGCGGTTTCTGCACCCCCGGCTTCGTCATGACCCTCCACGGCGCCCGCATCGGCGGACGCGGGACATCGAACGTGACCCCAGCCGAGCTGCTGGCGGGCAACCTGTGCCGCTGCACCGGCTACGGCCCGATCCTGGACTCCGTGAGCCAGGCCGCCGAGCCGAACGGGAGCGACGCCGCCACCGCCGGGCAGCTTTCCGCTCTTCGCCGCACCGAACCCCTGGCCCTGCAATGGCGCGACGCCGCCGGCGTCCTCAAGCGCGGCTTCTCGCCCCGCTCCAAGGATGAGCTGGCGGACCTGCTGCTGCAGTTCCCCGATGCGCGTCTGGTCGCCGGCGCCACGGACGTCGGCCTCTGGGTCACCAAGCAGCACCGGACGCTCGATACCGTCATCTTCCTGGGCGACTGCGCCGACCTGCGCGGGCTGGAGGAGACGGACGCGGGCCTGACCCTCGGCGCCGGGCTCAGCTACAGCGAGGCGCTGGACGCCCTGACACGCCTGCATCCGGAGCTCGGCGCCATGGTTTGCCGCATCGGGGCGGTCCAGGTGCGCAACGCCGGAACCATCGGCGGCAACATCGCCAACGGCTCGCCGATCGGCGACATGCCCCCGGCCCTGATCGCGCTCGGCGCCGCCATCGTGCTGCGGCGGGGAGGGGAGCGGCGAACCCTGGCGCTGGAGGACTATTTCCTCGGCTACGGCAAGCAGGACCGCAAGCCTGGGGAGTTCGTCGAGGACGTCATCATCCCGCGTCCGCAGGCCTCGACGTTGGTCCGCATCGCCAAGCTATCCAAGCGGTTCGATAGCGACATCTCCGCCGTCTGCGCCGCCTTCGCCCTGAACGTGGAGCAGGGCCGGGTGCTTGAAGCGCGCATCGCGTTCGGCGGCATGGCCGCCACGCCCGCCCGAGCCCGCGCCTGCGAGGCGGCCTTCACCGGCCAGCCGTGGTCGGACGAGACCTGCACCGCCGCCGCCGAGGCTCTGAGCGGGGACTTTGACCCCCTCACCGATGTGCGCGGCACGTCCGGCTACCGGCGCGAGGCGGCGGCCAATCTGGTCCGGCGGCTGTGGCGCGAGCATGAGGGCCTGGATGGACCCAGACTGACGGAACTGGCGCCGATCGATGCCTGACGATCCGTCTCCCACTCTTTGCGCCGTCAGCCGCAGCCTCGCCCACGAAAGCGCGGAGCAGCACGTCACCGGCGCGGCTCTCTATGTCGACGATGTGCCCGAGCCCTACGGCTGCCTGCACCTAGCCTTGGGCCAAAGCGCCGTTGCCCACGCCCGGATCAAGGCGATGGACTTGGAGCCGGTCCGCGCCGCGCCCGGCGTGGTGGCGGTCTATGAGGCCCGCGACATCCCCGGCGAGAACAACGTCGGCCCGGTCGCCCACGACGATCCCCTGTTCGCCGACGGCCTCGTGCAATACGTCGGCCAGAGCCTGTTCGTGGTGGCGGCGACTTCGACGGCGGCGGCGCGCAAGGCGGCCAGGCTGGCGGTGGTCGACTACGAACCCCTGCCGGCGGCCATCACCATCGCCGACGCTCTGGCCGCCGATCTCAAGATCGAGGCAACCCAGACCATGCAGCGCGGCGACGCCGACGCCGCCCTGACCACGGCGCCTCACCGCTTGCAGGGCCAACTGGAGATCGGCGGCCAAGACCACTTCTATCTGGAAGGCCAGGTCGCCCTCGCGGTCCCCGGCGAGGCGCGCGGCCTGCGCTTGCTGAGTTCCACTCAGCACCCCAGCGAGGTGCAGCACCTAGTCGCCCATCTGCTGGGACTGGAGCATCACCACATCCACGTCGAGGTCCGTCGCCTCGGCGGCGCGTTCGGCGGCAAGGAGACCCAGGCGGCCCTGATCGCCGCCGCCGCCGCCCTGGTGGCGGCCAAGACCGGGCGGCCCGCCAAATGCCGTCTCGACCGCGACGACGACATGGTCATGACCGGCAAGCGCCACGATTTCACGGCGGGCTACGACGTCGGCTTCGACGCCGAGGGCCGAATCCAAGGTATCGTGATCGAGCTGGCGTCACGCTGTGGCTACAGCCTGGACCTGTCGTCGGCGATCAACGACCGGGCCATGTTCCACGCCGACAACTGCTATTTCCTGCAGGACGTGCGGATCGTCTCGCATCGGCTGAAGACCCATACCGTCTCCAACACCGCCTTCCGCGGTTTCGGCGGGCCCCAGGGGATGCTGGCCATCGAGCGCGTGATGCAAGACATCGCCGCCGTGCTGCGCCTGGATCCGCTCCAGGTGCGCCAAGTCAACCTCTACGGCCCCGGCCGCGACGTCACGCCCTACCACATGACCGTCGAGGACAATGTCGCGCCCCAGCTGATCGAGGAGCTGGCTCAGTCCTCGGACTACGCCGCCCGCCGCGAGGCCATCGCGGCCTTCAACGCCGGGTCCCAGGCGATCAAGCGCGGCATCGCCCTGACGCCGGTCAAGTTCGGCATCTCCTTCACCACCACCCACCTCAACCAGGCCGGCGCCCTGGTCCTGGTCTACACGGACGGCTCGATCCTGCTGAACCACGGCGGGGTGGAGATGGGCCAGGGGCTCAACACCAAGGTCGCCCAGATCGTAGCCGACGTGTTCGGCGTGCCGATCGCCAAGGTGCGGGTGTCCGCCACCTCCACCGAGAAGGTGCCCAACACATCCGCCACCGCGGCCTCCTCCGGGGCCGACATGAACGGCATGGCTGCCTACAACGCCGCGATGACCATCCGCGAGCGTCTGGCTGGCGTGGCCGCGCGATGGGGGGATTGCCCGCCCGACGCGGTGACTTTCACCGAACAGGGGGTCGGCGCCGGAAGCGAGGTGATCCCGTTCGCGGACCTCTGCCGCCGGGCCCATTTCGAGCGGGTCTCCCTGGCCGCGTCCGGCTACTACGCCACCCCGACCATCCACTACGACCGCGCCACCCACAGCGGCCGGCCCTTCTTCTACTTCGCCTATGGCGCGGCGGTGTCGGAGGTGGCTATCGACGTGGCGACTGGCGAGCACCGCGTGCTGCGCGCCGACATCCTGCATGACGCCGGCCGCTCGCTGAATCCCGCGCTCGATCTGGGGCAGGTGGAAGGCGCCTACATCCAGGGCATGGGCTGGCTGACTACCGAGGAGCTGGTGTTCGACGCCAAGGGCCGGCTGCTCTCGCACGCTCCCTCGACCTACAAGATCCCCTGCGCCGGCGACCGGCCACCGGTGATGAACATCGCGCTCTGGAAAGACGGCCGCAACGTGCGCCCGACCATCCACCGGTCCAAGGCGGTGGGTGAACCGCCGCTGATGCTGGCCAACTCGGTCTTCCTCGCCCTGGCCGAGGCCGTTGCCGCGACCGGACCGGGCGGACTGCCCTCGCAGCTGGACGCTCCCGCCACCCCCGAACGGGTCCTGAGCGCCATCGCCAAGACCAAGGCGGCGGCCGATGCATAGCTGGACCTCGGACGCCCTGGCGCTGCTGACGGCCAACCAACCGGCGGCGATGGTCACCATCCTGTCGGCGGAAGGCTCCACGCCCCGCGACATGGGCGTGCGTATGATCGTCACGCCGGACCGGACCTTCGGCACCATCGGCGGCGGCAATCTGGAACATATCGCTATCGGCCAGGCTCGCGCCCTGCTGGACCTGCCGGCCGGCGCCTGGCGCGTGCAGGACTATCCGCTGGGCCCGCTGCTGGGCCAGTGCTGCGGCGGCCGTATCCGCCTGCTGCTAGAGAAGCTGCAAGGCGCCGACCAGGACTGGATCGCCAGGGTCCAGAGCCGTCTGGATCGAGGCGACTCCTTCAGCCTCACGACCCGCTTCGCGGAGGGGCGCCTACATCGGACCTTCGTCGGCGATGGACAGTCCGCCCAGGTCCGCGGTCCCCGGCCCGAGATCGGCGACACACTGCTCGAAACCTTCGCCAGCGACCGGCCCAGAATTCTGTTGTTCGGCTACGGTCACGTTGGGCGCGCCCTGAGCCACGTCCTTGAGACCCTGCCGTTCCGCTCGGAGATCTACGACACCCGGCCCCAGGCGGACGACGATGCGACGGTGCGAATGGTCGGCCAGGATGAGGCCGTTGGAGTCTCCCGGTCAGCCGGGCGGTCTGACCTCGTTTTGATCATGACCCACGACCATGCCCTGGATTATCGGCTGACCCTGGCGGCGCTGAGGGGCGAGGGCGGCTTCGTCGGTCTGATCGGCTCGGCCACCAAGCGCGCCCGCTTCGTTCGCCGCCTGCGGGACGACGGCGTTGCCGAGGAAGCCCTGGCTCGGCTCTGCTGCCCCATCGGACTGGACGGCGTGGAAGGCAAGCAGCCTGAGGTCATCGCCGTGTCGGTGGCCGCCCAGATGCTGATCCTGCGTGGGACCCTGCTGGCGGGCACATCGGGCGTGGAGACGCTGCCGCACCGCCTCGTGGTCGGGGTCTAGCCCAGCACCTTGGTCAGAAACGTCTGACCCAGCTTCAGCCCGGCGTCGTCGATCCCATGGCCCAGGCCCGGCGACACGTGCGAGGACACCTCGAAGCCAAGGGACGACAGGGTCGAGTCCGCCTCGTGCAGCGCCGCCACAGGCAGCACCGCGTCGGCGTCGCCATGCACCAGCAGGACCGGCGGCTTGGTCACCACCTCGGTCCTCAGGGCGTCGGGATCGGCCAGCATGCCGGAATAGCCGATGATCCCGGCCAGTCGTTTGGCCCGGCGCGGCCCGACGTGCAGCGCCACCATCGTGCCCTGGCTGAAGCCCACTAGGGCCAACTTGTCTTCGGTCAGATTGTGCTGCTTCAGCTGCGCGTCGATGAAGGCGTTCAGCGCCTCGGCCGGTTGACGCACCCCAGCCGCCCGCGCCGTCGGCGCCAGGCTGTCCAGCGGCCACCACTGATAGGCGCCCGGCATTCCGGGCATGGGCTGCACCGCATTGGGCGAGATGAACAGGGTATGGGGCAGGGCGGCCCGCCAATAGGGGGCCAGGCTGATCAGGTCCGCGCCGTTGGAGCCGTAGCCATGCAGGAAGATCACCAACGACTTAGGGGCGCCGCCGGCGGCGGGCAGGGCGCTCGGCCCGTTGAGACTGGTGGTCATGCCTGTTCCCCGTCGCTGCGTTCTACTTCGACATCCACGGCTTGGACTTGCCGCTCGCGATCCCCGCCGCCTGCTGACGCTGGAACTTGCCGCCGCGCGGCGGCTTGGGCCGGGCGTCCAGCGCCGCCTTCTTCAGGCGCAGGGCGCGCTGAATGGGGGTTTCGGCGCCATCGTCATGGGGATCGCTCATCAGCCTGACCTAGCATGGGCGGCGCGAAAATGAAGGCCTGGACCGGACACTAAGGTCCTCAACCTTCGTATTGCAGCACGTGCAGGCCCGCGTTCCAGTCGCTGACGTACATCAGCCCGTCCGGCATCACGAGGGCGTCGCAGGTCATGGCGCATTTGGCGACATTGGGGCGCGGATCGATCAGCCGGGCAGGGGGCGGTGCGATCCAGTAGGCGATCTCCCTGGGCTGGAATTGGTCCTTGATGTCGAACACCCGCACGCCGGCGTCGTGGTAGGTCGAGAAGATCGTCTCCTCGCTCTGGAATGTGCCGGGCCGGTTCTCGTGCAGATTGTGCGGCCCGAAATTGCCCATCTTGCAGTAGTCGCGGCCGACCGGGGTCGGGAGGGTGGAAAGGGGGACGGGATTCGCGGCTTCCCTCACATCGACAACCCAGTTGTGGAACAGGCCCTTCGCACAGAACTCGGCGTTGGATTCATCGCAGACGACCGCAAGTTGGCGGCCCGGCAGGGGCAGCGGCGTGTGCGTGCCCCCAGGAAACGGTGGTGACCAGTTGATATGCGACAGCAGCTTGGGGTGGGCGGCGTCCGAAACGTCGTGGATCGAGAAGCCGCCGTCGCGCCAGGCCGCATAGCCGCGATCCCCCGCCACGATCATGTGGTGCAGGGCGTAGCGCTTGCCCTTCGGCGTCGGGTCGGTTTCCCCGCCGGCGCGGTTCATGCCGGGCATCCACCACTTCGACACGATCTCGGGCTTGGTGGGGGTCTGCATGTCCACGATGCAGAGGATGCAGTCGGTGAACCCGTCGAAGTGCGCCGAGACATAGGCGTACCGCCCGCCGGTCCACCACAGGCGGTTCACGCCGAAGCCCGGCATCGGCAGGAAGGCGATCTCCCGGGGCTCGGCAGGGCGCGAAATATCGTGGACTGAAAGGCCCGCCCGGAAGGGTTTGCGGTTGGTGATGCTGTCGGCCAGCGTGTTTTCGAAATAGCCGCGCCCCGTGTCGTAGGACTGCATCGAGACGATGTTGGCCCCGTTGGCCAGCAGCAGCAGGTCGTTGGCGACCTGCAGGTGATGCGTGCGCGTATTGGGGCCGGCTGTGAAGAAATTGACCGGTTTGAGATTGCGCGGATCAGTGGCGTCCAGCGTGGTCATGCCGTCGCTGAACATGTGACCCACGTACAGATGCCGGCGGTTGATCATCACCTGAACGCCGTCGGGGCGACCGCCCTGGTCGCTATAGCTGATGTGGCGGATGCCTTTGCCTATGCCCTGCCGTGGAATATCCGCGCCGGGGAGCAGGGCGGCGCCCTGTGTGGCGCGCGGCATCGCGGCGGCGCCGCCAAGGCCGAGCAATCCCGTCATGGATTGGCGCCGGGTGATCGATGTCATGAGCGCAGGTCTCCTGGACGCAGAACGCTGGGTCGGTCGGATCGTACCTTACTGAGACGGGATGGAGGCCTGGGCCGGAATCGAACCGGCGTGCACGGATTTGCAGTCCGCTGCGTCACCACTCCGCCACCAGGCCATCCTGTACGCCGCTTGACCGAAGCCGAGCGCTTGGCGGAGCGAGGGACCTAACAGAAGGCGGTTTGCCGGGCAATCTCCGCAACGGGCCTATCCGCCGATTGCCTTGCCGCGCGGGGCCGCCCTATAAGCGCCTATCAAAGTGATCGCCGACTCTCGCCGGGGCCTTCCATGACGTTCGATTATCAAGCTGCGCGTCTGACCATGGTCGAGAGCCAGGTCCGCACCTCCGATGTCACCGACTATCTGGTTCAGGACGCGATGCGCATCGCGCCGCGAGAGGAACTGTGCCCCGGCAAGGCGGCCATAGCCTATGCCGACGCCGACATCGAATACGCGCCGGGCCTCTATCTGTTGCGCCCCCGCGCCATCGGCAAGCTGCTGCAGGCGATCAAGCCCCTGGCCCACGAGAAGGCCCTGGCCATTTCCGCTCCCTACGGCGCCCAGGTGTTGCGGATCGCCGGCCTCCAGGTGGATGAGATCGCCGCCGACAAGACCCCCGCCAAGAACGCCTATCAGGTGATCGTCGTCGAAGGCGCTGTGGCCGAGGTTCCGGCCGCCTGGACCGCCGCCCTGGCCGAAGGCGGCCGCATGGCCGTGATCCTGCGCTCGGGCCCGATGGGCAAGGCCCACCTGTTCGCCAGGACCGACGGCCGTGTGGTTTCCTACGAGGCGTTCGACGCCGCCGCCGCCTTCCTGCCCGGCCACGAGCCGAAGTCGCAGTTCGCCTTCTAAGACTGCCGATAAGGCTCCTCACGGGGCCAAGCGGCCAATTGCAGGATACCTCGCCCAAGCTTAGGCTCAGGGCGCCTGCAGTCGATTCTTCCGGACGGTGCGATGTCTGACAATGCTCAAGAACCGACCATGGAGGAGATCCTGGCATCTATCCGCCGGATCATTTCCGAGGACGACGCGCCGGCCGAAGCCGGAGCCGAGGCCAAGCACGAGCCCGCGCCCAGCGTTCCCGGTTCCGCCGACGACGACATACCCCTGGTGCTTGAGGAAGAAGACGACGTCCTGGAGCTGACCAATCGGGTCGACGAACCCGAAGAGCTCGAGATCGGTCCCATCGACGATCTGGAAGTGGTCGAGGCCGCGCCGCCGCCGCGCTATGAGCCGCCCGCCGAGCCGATGGTTCGCGAAGAGCCCCTGGTCAGCCGCCCGCAGGCCTCGATGGCCGCCTCCGCCTTCGACGCTCTGGAGCGCAGCGTGCTGATGCCCCCGGGCGGCCGCAGCCTGGAGGACGTGATCCGGGAGATGCTGCGCCCGATGCTGAAGTCCTGGCTAGACGAGCATCTGCCGTCGATCGTGGAGGCCCAGGTTGCCACGGAAGTCGAGCGCATCGCCCGCTCGCGCCGCTGATCGCCCTTAAGCCTATCGTTCCCCAGCCCCTGTTTGCTATAGCCGGGCCTCGCGCGCGTTTGGCGCAGCCGTGACCTAGTGATGCTCGAAAAAACCTTCGATCCGAAATCCGTCGAACCGCGCCTGTACAAGCAATGGGAGGCGTCCGGCGCCTTCGCGCCCAAGGTGGACGCCAAGGCCGAGACCTTCAGCATCGTCATCCCGCCGCCGAACGTCACCGGCTCGCTGCATATCGGCCACGCGCTGAACAACACCCTGCAGGACGTGCTGACCCGCTTCCACCGCATGCGCGGCGAGGCCGCCCTCTGGCTGCCGGGCACCGATCACGCCGGCATCGCCACCCAGATGGTGGTGGAGCGGCAGCTGGCAGCCGCCGGCAATGTCGGGCGCCGCGAGATGGGCCGCGAGGCCTTCGTCGCCAAGATCTGGGAATGGAAGGCGGAGTCCGGCGGCACGATCGTGCGACAGCTGCGCCGCCTGGGCGCCTCCTGCGACTGGAGCCGCGAGCGTTTCACTCTGGACGAGGGCCTGTCGGCGGCCGTGCGCAAGGTGTTCGTCACCCTGCACAAGCAGGGGCTGATCTATCGCGACAAGCGTCTGGTGAATTGGGACCCGCAGTTCCAGAGCGCCATCTCCGACATCGAAGTCGAGCAGCGCGAGGTCGAGGGCGCCTACTGGCACTTCGCCTATCCGCTGGAGGACGGCTCCGGTGAGATCGTCGTGGCCACCACCCGGCCCGAGACCATGCTGGGCGACACCGCCGTGGCCGTGCATCCGGACGATGAGCGCTACAAGGCCCTGATCGGCAAGAACGTGCGTTTGCCGCTGGTGGGCCGTCTGATCCCGATTGTCGCGGACACCTACGCCGACCCGGAAAAGGGCTCGGGCGCGGTCAAGATCACGCCCGCCCACGACTTCAACGACTATCAGGTCGGCAAGCGCCACAACCTGCCGCTGATCAACATCCTTCAGCCCGACGCCACGCTCAATGAGGCTGTCCCGGCCGACTACCAGGGCCTGGACCGTTTCACCGCCCGCAAGAAGGTGGTCGCGGCGATGGAAGAACTCGACCTGCTGCGCCAGATCGAGAAGACCCGTCACGCCGTGCCGCACGGCGACCGCTCCGGCGTGGTCATCGAGCCTTATCTGACCGACCAGTGGTACGTCGACGCCCACACCCTGGCCCAGCCCGCCATCAAGGCGGTCGAGGACGGGCGGACCGTCTTCGAGCCCAAGAACTGGGACAAGACCTACTTCGAGTGGCTGCGCAACATCGAGCCCTGGTGCATCTCGCGCCAGCTCTGGTGGGGCCACCGCATCCCCGCTTGGTACGGCCCGGATGGCGCCGTGTTCGTCGAGGAGACCGAGGCCCAGGCCATCGCCGCGGCCCGCGCCCACTACGGCGACGCCCGTCCCCTGACCCAGGACGAGGACGTGCTCGACACCTGGTTCTCCTCGGCGCTGTGGCCCTTCTCGACCCTCGGCTGGCCGGACGAGACCGCCGACCTGAAGCGCTTCTACCCCACCAGCGTCCTGGTCACCGGCTTCGACATCATCTTCTTCTGGGTCGCCCGGATGATGATGATGGGCCTGCACTTCATGGGCGAGGTCCCGTTCGAGAAGGTGTTCATCAACGCCCTGGTCCGCGACGACAAGGGACAGAAGATGTCCAAGTCCAAGGGCAACGTCATGGACCCCCTGGAGCTGATCGACGAATATGGGGCCGACGCCCTGCGCTTCACCATGGTCGCCATGTCGGGCCAGGCGCGCGACATTAAATTGTCCAAGCAGCGCATTGAAGGTTATCGTAATTTCGGCACCAAACTGTGGAACGCCGCACGCTTCTGCCAGATGCACGAATGCGTCGCCCCCGCCGACTTCGATCCGTCCAAGGTCAAGCAGACGGTCAACCGCTGGATCCGCGGCGAGACGGTCCGGACCGCCGCCGAGGTGACCGCCGCTCTAGAGGCCTGCGCCTTCGACGATGTGGCCAACAGCCTGTACCGGTTCATCTGGAACGTGTTCTGCGACTGGTACGTGGAGCTGTCCAAGCCAGTGCTGAACGGCGACGACGAAGCCGCCAAGGCCGAGACCCGTGCGACCACCGCCTGGGCCCTCGACGTGATCCTCAAGCTGCTGCACCCGGTCAGCCCCTTCATCACCGAGGAGCTGTGGGACAAGCTGGCCGACCTCGGGCGTAAGCGCGACGGCATGCTGATCACCGCCGCCTGGCCGCAGTTCCCCGAAGGCTGGGTCGACGCCGTCGCCGCCGAGGAAATCGGGTGGGTGGTCGATCTGGTCACCGAAGTGCGCCAGGTTCGCGCCGAGATGAACGTGCCGCCCTCCGCCCGCGCGCCTCTGACCATCATCGGCGCCGGGCCCGCCACCAAGGAACGCTTGGTCCGCCACCGCGACCTGATCGTCACCCTGGCCCGGCTGGAGTCGGTCAAGGAAGCCGACGCTCCGCCCAAGGGCGCCGCCCCCTTCGTCATCGGCGAGGCCACCTGCGCCCTGTCGATCGCCGGCTTCATCGATCTGGCGTCGGAGAAGGCCCGCCTGACCAAGGAGATCGCTGTCCTGGAAAGCGACGCCGACCGCACGCGCAAGAAGCTCGACAACGCCGACTTTATCGCCCGCGCCCCTGAGGCCGTGGTCGAGGAGAACCGCGAGCGGCTCGCGGAAGCGGAGACCGCTCAGGCTAAGCTCAAGGCTGCCCTGCAACGGCTACAAGCTGTGGCGTAAGGTCCTGATTCGCCCGCTGCTATTGCGGTCCGTCAGAAAATGGTCATCGTGAAACAATAGCCTAGCTTCACGCAGGCCTCGTTTTCGTGCGAGGCGGCCTGTACGGGGACCAGAGTTTGAAAGAGGCATTCCTCGCCGACGCCACCGAGGACGACGAGCGGCTGTCGCAGCTTATCGGTCCGGCGCGCGCCATGCTCGCCCGCGTCGACGGCCTGATCCTCGACACCCAGCGCGCCATCGCCCGCTGCCTGATCGGGGTGGTCTTCTGCCTGTCGGGCGCCGCCGCCGCTGTGGCCGCCTCGCTGATCGTCATTGCGCCCGGCCAGGACAAGGGCGTGGTGGTTGCGGCCGCCGTGGCCCTGGTGGCCTGCGCCGGTCTTCTGGGCTACGCCGTCGCCGTGCTTCGCCTGGACATTGCCCCGCTCAACGCCTTCGGTCAGGAACTGCGCGCCGGCCTTCGCAACGCCGAGCAGGCGCTGGTCGAGGAATGGCCGGAGTTCACCGCATGAACCGCCGCAGCGCCGCCTGCAGCGACCAGATTCAGGGTCTCTTGATGCATGGGGAAAACCTGCTCGACCGTGTCGAGCAACGCACCGTCAAGCTGCACAAGCTTCCGGCCGGCACATTGAACATCGTTCTGGGGATCTGCGTCGGCATGCTGATCGCCTACGCCATCCATTTCCAGTCGCCGACCGTGGAGTTCAACATCGTCGGGCCGCTCATGGGCGGCGCCGGCGGCGCCCTGGCCAGTGTGCTGAGCCGTGACTTCGGAGCGCGCAAGCGCGAGGAGAAGCTGCGTCTGGAGAAGCTGGAGTCCGCTAGCCGCCTGCAGATGGCCGCCCAGGTGGTGGATTTCCTGCGTAGCCAGGGCCGCCTGCTGCCCGAAGACGTCAAGGACGGCGCCTGGACCGAGGTCAGCCGCCTGATCTCCAATCAGAAGACCCTGACCAAGGCGAGCCCCCTGGGCGCCTTGATGCCGCCCGCGCAGGGCCATTAGCGCTCGATAATTCTCAGGCGACCCAGTCGGCTTCGCCCCGTTCGGCGGCGGCGGGGGCGGCGATCTCGCCTTCGCGCATGACGGCGGCATAGTGGGCGATGGCCTTGCGCAGGGTCGGCAGGCGCAGGCCCCGCTCGCTGGCCAGCACCACCTTGGCGGGCCGCCGGGCGATCCAGCCGAGCTCAGCGCTGGGCAGGGCCCGGATCAGGCGGCGGTCCAGGTCCAACGCCTCGGCGATGGCGGTCCCGAATTGCGCCCAGCTCATCGGCTCGCCGTTGGCCAGGTGCCAAAGCCCGGCCTCGCCGTCGATGACCAGGTCCAGCACCGCGTGGCACAGGTCGGGGACATAAGTCGGCGTCACCACCACATCACTGGCGGCCTGCACGGGGCGTCCCGCGCCCAGCCGCTGGGCCACGTGGGCGGCGAAGTTGTAGGGGTCGTCGGGAGAGAAGAAGGCGGCGGTGCGCACGATCAGGGCGCGGCTCTTCAGCGCCACGATCCCATGTTCAGCGGCGGCCTTGCTGGCCCCGTACACATTCAGCGGCCGCACCCCGTCGCTCTCGACATAGGGCCGGTCCAGCTGCCCGCCGAACACCAGGTCCGAGGAGAAGGCGGTGTAGTGGATGTCGCGGTCCGCGCAGAGTTCCGCCAGGTTCACCGCGCCGATGAAGTTGGCCACCCGGCAGGCTTCGCTTTCGGTTTCCGCGTCGTCCACCCGCACCCATCCGGCGGCGTTGATCACCGCCCACGGGCGGTGACGCTCCAGTGTGGCGGTCATCACCGCCTTGTCCTCCAGCGGCATCTGCCGCCGGTCGGCCAGCACATAGGCCAGTCCCCTCAGGTGGCAGCAACGCGCCAGGGCCTGGCCCAGCGTCCCGGTGGCCCCGACGATCAGCACCGGCGCGACGGGCATGGGCTCGGGCTCGAAATGGCGCTGCGGGGGCAGGGCGCCGGCCACGCGGCCTATCGGCTGAAACTCTAGCCGCACGTCGCGCCGCCACCAGCCCGGCCCGTTGGCCACGGGGTGGATCGCCCGTCCGGCGGCCAGATCGGCCAGCATATGGGTCATGGCGTTAGGCTTGGGCGCTTCGCCCCTGCCGCCGCGCAGGTCGAACGCGCCCGCCTCGTAGTGGCCCGCCGTCTCGGTCAGCAGGCTGTTCCAGTCGTGGGAGCCCAACAGCGCCCAGGCGGTGACGGCGCGCACGTCCGCGCCCCTTTCGCGCAGCCGCTCGGCGGCCCGCCAGGCCTCCAGGGTCCAGCGCATCTGCTCCTCGCGCGAGCAGCCGTTGTGCGCCTCGGTCACCGCCAGGGGCAGACCGTAGCGGTCCCAGGTCTGCTCCATCAGCCCGGCCAGGCCCACCGGCCCGGGGCTCATCACCCGCACGGCTTCCACATCGGCATAGGCGATGAAGTCGTTGCCGCCGCGTCGGTGCGGCGGATAGCGGTCGATCCGGTGATCCAGGAAGCGCTCTGAGGTCAGATAGTGGTTCACCCCGATCACATCGGGGGGGCAGGGGTCATCGGCAATGGCCTTTAGCCGATCGGTCAGGCCGAACCGCCTGAAGCGGGCCCAGAAGGGGTGGTCGTGGTCCATCGTCCCGGCCAGCAGGTCCCAGGTCAGCCAGCGGCGGTGATTGTCGAAGGCGGCCTGTTCCGCCAGGGGCGGGGTGGAATAGGTCTGGCCGAGGTCCTCGGTCTGGATCAGCCGGGCGGCCGGATTGACCGCGCGGATGCGGCGCATGCTCTCGCGCACCCCATCAATCTGGTTGAGGAAGGCGACCCAGAACAGCCGCTCGTCGCGGGCATGGGGATACCAGTGGCCGTAAAGCGCCGAGAAGCGGGCGGTGGTCAGAGGTTCGTTGACCGGGGTCCAATCCTCGATCCACGGATAGCGTTCCGCCGTCGCCTGGGCGAAATCGGCCAGCCCCTGCACGAAGTTGTCGGAGACCAGACTGGTGTAGGCGGGGCCAGAGCCGTGGTGCAGCAGGCCCGCGATCGGCCGCATGCTCAGCCGCCGGATTTCCGCCAGCCGCTCGTCGGTCCAGCGCCAGTCCCGCTCGTCGGGCTTGTTGGGGGCGATCCGCTCCCACACCACCGGATAGCGCAGGGCCTTGGCGCCCAGATCGGCGAACAGGGCTAGGTCCTCGATCCGGTCCTGATGGCCTGACAGCAGGGTCTGGTCGCTGAAGCGGTCGCCGACCCGGTTCACGGTGCATTCGTGACCGGCCCAAAGCTCAAGCCTGGGGTGTTGATCGGGCATGGCGTCCTCTGCTCAGCCTGATCGATTAACTCGCAGGCGCAGCATTGGTTCAGGCCGTTCCCGCCCTGCGCCGAGTCATGGGATGATCCGGTGTGAACCCACCGGCCGCCCGCACCGACGCCGCTCTGCGCCACGCCCGCGATCTGGAGCGGCAGGGCCGGCTCGACGACGCCCTGGCCGCCTATGCCGAGGCGTTCGACGCGTCAGGCAAAGACGCGGCCCTGGCAGGCGACATCGGGCGGCTCGCCCTACGCCTGGGTCAGTACGCCATCGCCGAGCAGCTGTTCCTGATCCACCTGACCGCCGAGCCCGCCTCGCTGGACAGCCGCCTGCACCTGGCCCACGCCCTGCGTGAGCAGCACCGCTACGACGAGGCGGTGGCGGCGCTGACCCCGGCGGTCGAGGCCCATCCCGAGGAGCCCGCCCTCTGGTCGGCGCTGGGCACGGTGCTGGTGCAGCAGGGCCGCCCGGGCGAGGCCCTGGCCTTCCTCGACGAGGCGGTGCGTCTGCGGCCCCAAGGCGGCGGCCAGCTCTACGCCCGCGCCAACGCCTATTCCGACCTCGGCGACCACCCCCTGGCCCTGGCCGACTATCAGGCGGCGCTGGCCGACCTGTCGGAGGCCGACAAGCAGCGGGTGCGCGTGCCCATGGCCCTGTCGCAACTGGCGCTTGGCGATCTGCCAGGCGGCTGGGACGGCTACCGCGCCCGCCTGTCGCGCGACTGCGCCAAGCCGGTGGTGTTCCTGACCCCCGCCGCGCCGTGGCCGTTCGATCCCGATAAGCCGCCGGACGCCCTGAAGGGCCGTTCGCTGCTTCTGCTCGCCGAACAGGGCCTTGGCGACGAGGTGATGTTCGCTAACGTGGTTCCAGATGTGCTTGAGGCCCTCGGGCCCAATGGGCGCCTGACGCTCTCAGTCGAGCCCCGCCTCGTCCCCCTGTTCGCCCGCTCTTTCCCGACTATCGAGGTCGTGGGCCACCGCACCTGGACCGCCGACGGTCTCACCTATCGCCAGGCGGATGGCCCGCAGGATCACGAACTCTGGGCGCCCTTGGCCGCGCCTCTGCGCCAGTTCCGGCGCGCGCCGTCGGATTTCCCGGACAGGCCCTACCTGATCCCCGACCCGGCGCGGGTAATCCACTGGCGCGCGCTGCTGTCCCAGCGCCCGGGGCGCAAGGTCGGCATCCTCTGGAAGAGCCTGAAGCTGCAGGGCGAGCGGTTGCGCCAGTTCGCGCCCTTCGCCCAGTGGGCTCCGGTGCTGACCGCGCCCGGCGTCAGCTTCGTCAACCTGCAGTACGGCGACTGCGCGCAGGAGTTGGCGGAGGCCTACGAGGAGCTGGGCGTGAAGATCTGGCAGCCGCCCGGCATCGACCTGAAGGACGACCTGGACGACGTCGCCGCCCTGTGTTGCGCCCTGGACCTCACCCTCGGCTTCGCCAACGCCACCATCAACCTGGCCGGCGCCTGCGGCGCGAGGAGCTGGCTGATCGCCGCTCCGACCGCATGGCCCAAGCTCGGCACGGACCGCTACCCCTGGTACCCGCAGATGCAGGTGATCTCCTCGGCGATCGGCTGGGAGACGGCGCTCGAGGAAGCCGGGGCGATGCTTGGAGGCGGCAATGCCGCCTGACGCTAAGGATGTTCCGCAACCGCCCGAGCGGCCCGACCCCATGTCCTGCTGCGGCCGCGGATGCAGCCCCTGCATCTTCGACTATTACGACGACGCCATGGACCGCTGGCGCGGGCGGATCGTGCGGCTGGGCCTGGACCCGGGAGAGGTGCTGGAATCCCTAGGGCGTCCGCCCAACGATTAGGCCCGCGATCGCTCATCCCGGCGACCCGAAGGGCGGCGCGTAGCAGCCAAGGCTGACCACGCACATTGCAGCAGGCCAGGCCGACAACGGAACAAAGCAGCCGCTAAGCGGGTTCATGTTCGCGGGGTGAACTATGCCGACCTACCATTTCGAGGCTCGTACGCCTTCTCACGTCATGGTCACATCGGTCACAGGGACAAGCTGACTTGATTATCTCGGCGGTCCCGCCTGTCACCAGAGATGAACAGCTGACCCTTCAGGGTCCCGGCTCGTTAACATGGCGACCCGACCACCTCCGCCTGGCAATAGACGCCGCGAGGGTCGCGTTGTGGTCCTGGGAAGTCGACAACAACAATTTCACTATGGACGAACGAGCCTTCGAATTGTGGGGCTTGCCCTGGGCGGAGGTCGTCTCGTTCGAGGCGCTCTCGGCGCATATCCACCCTGCCGACCGGGATAGGGTTCGTGCAGCATTCTCTGCAACGCGGTCCGTTGCGGGGTCATACGAGATCGACTTCAGGATCATGCTTGGAGACGATGCGCGTTGGATATCCGCGCGCGGCCAAGGCGCTGACGCGGGCATCGTGGACGGCGTCATGTTTGGCATTTTCTTGGACGTCACCGGACGCAAGCAGGCTGAAGAAGGCCATGAACTTCTTGCGGGCGAGATGAGCCATAGAGTCAAAAACCTGCTGGCGATCGCTACCGGCCTGACTCACATCTCCTCGCGATCGTCCAAAACGATAGAGGAAATGGCTAAGGGGCTGACAGAGCGGCTGACGGCCTTGGGCCGCGCCCATGACCTCGTCCGCCCCTTGTCGGGGCGCGACGGCAAAGCCGCCCTGCTGGGTGACCTGCTGTCGGTCCTCCTGGCGCCCTATGACGATCAGGGGGCATTCGCCGGCCGCATCCGTATAGCCGTTCCCCGGATGGGCGTGGGTGAAGGCACGGCCACGACCTTGGCGATGGTCATCCATGAACTGGCGACCAACTCGGTCAAACACGGAGCGCTGTCCGTCGACTGCGGGACCCTGGATATATCCAGCACGACGGATGAACGTGACGTGGTGATCATCTGGGCCGAAGCGGGCGGCCCGGCCATCCACGAAACGCCCGAGATGCGTGGGTTCGGCAGCAAGATGATCTCGCGCAGCCTGGCCCAGCATTTCAGCGGTTCGCTGTCTTATGACTGGCAGTCCACCGGGCTGGTGTGCACGCTTCGGATGCGTAAAGACCGGCTCGCTTTATAGCCGTCGACCGAGAGCGCACCTGCCCAATGTCCGGTATGGGTCGAAATCAGACCCCGTCGCCTTACGATCTGAATCCTGCCGTTCGCCGGGACGAGCGGCGCCGAGACCCTACGGCGTCTCGCCCAGCACTTGGGCCTTCCAAAGGTCCCAGGCCTTGTGCACCGCCCCGTCGTTGGCCGCCGCGGCGTTGGCCGCTTCTTCGGGGGTCAGATATTTGACCGGGCCCAGCTTGAGGGCGTCGGCCTGCACCTTGGCGCCAGTCTCGGTGTAGACCGCGCGCATCACCGCCGTCTTGATGGTCGACCCCACCACCACATAGCCGTGGCCGCGCATCAGGGCGACGGCGCTGTCGCCCAGGGACTCGGCCAGGGCAGCGCCCAATCGGGCGTCGCGGATCAACATGTCGCTGCAGGTCCCAGCGGTCTCACGGATTTCGAACACCGGCGCCCCGCCGTTCAGAAAGCTGTTCATGTGATAGATGGCCCTCAGCGGAACCTCGGTCACGGTGAACGGGATCACCGACGGCGAATGGCTATGGACGATCGCGCCGACATCGGGCCGCCGCTTGTAGATTTCGCTGTGAATGAACCGCTCGATATGGACCTTGGGAGCGCGGCCCATCACCGGCTCGCCGTCCATCCCGAACTCCAAGATATCGTCCGCTGTGACTAGACCCGGCGCCATGCTGCGCGCCAGCAGGAAGCGATCGGGCCGCTTGTCGTGACGCACGCTCACATGGCCGAAGCCGTCGAGGATGCTCATCTTCGACAGAATGCGGTTGCCGACGACCAGGTCCTCCAGAAGCGCGGGGGCCGGTGCGTCGCTCGTCTGATGTTCTCGCAGGCCGTCAGGCAGGCCGTCGTCAGGGGACATCGGGAATCTCTTCGCCAGTTACCCTAGCCATATAGTCCGGTGGAGCGGGCGCCGGATAGAGCGCGCCGCCTGACAGCCTATTTCCGTGGCCTCTATTCGCGCCAGGTGGCCTTGAACACGATCACCGCGAACAGGACCATCGACAGCCAGCCGCCGGCCGAGGACAGGGCCAGAGGGATCATCGCCGCCTTGTTCCCCATCAGATAGAGGGCGAGGGACGGGATCATGGCGAGGAAGCAGACCACGTTCAGCCAGAAGTGGATCGTCGGCAGCCGGCCCTCGGCCGCCTTGGGCACGGCGCGGTAAACGAGGGCGTAGAGCAGCATCGACACCCAGCCCAGGAGGTTGATGTGAGCGTGCACGGGGGCGAGGGTGAAGTCCTCGGTCTTGCCCATCATCACGCCCAGCGCCATGCCGACAATCCCGGCTGACACGCCCAGCTGCATGAACCGATCCGATACCCGCTTCATGACGCCCCCCGGTGTCGATATCCGCGCCGATATTGGCCCATATCGACGCCGGTTAGGCAACACGGGGGGCTAGGCCCAGCGGCTAGAGCTGCGCCAGGCGGCCGCCGTCCACGGGCAGGGCCGCGCCGGTGATGAAGGCGGCGTCGGCGGAGGCCAGGAAGGCCACGGCGGCGGCGATGTTCTCGGGCTTGCCCACGTCCTTGGGATCGAGCTTCTCGGCGCCCGATTTCAGGTTGGGGTTGCTCCACAGCATGGGGGTATCGATGGCGCCGGGCAGCACGGCGTTGGCGCGGATGCCCTTGGCCTTGCCCTCGATGGCGGTGGAGCGGGTCAGCGACAGCAGCGCCGCCTTGGACGCCGCGTAGGGCGCTACATTGGGCGTGGTCATCACCGCATGGACGCTGGCGATGTTCACGATCGCGCCGCCCGGCGGCATGTGCAGCAGCGCCTGGCGGGTGAAGTGGGCCGCGCCCATCACATCGACGCTCAGCACCTTCAGCCAGTCGGCGTGGTCGAAGTCCTCCAGAGCCTTGAAGGTCATCAGCCCGGCGTTGTTGACCACCACATTCAGCTCGCCGAAGCGAGCCATGGCGGTGTGGACCGCCGCCTGCACGGCGGCTTCGTCCGATACGTCGCA
>CAIYVC010000101.1 GCA_903929535.1 uncultured Caulobacteraceae bacterium
CTTGAGCATGATCTCGTCGCAGGCGTCGATGCACAGGCCGCAGTTGATGCATTCCAGCTGGGCGCCGTCCCGGATGTCGATGCCGGCCGGGCAGGCGACCACGCACTGGTTGCAGTCGATGCAGTCGCCGCGGCCGTCCCAGCTCTGGTCCTTCTTGTGCGGACCGCGCGGCTCGCCCCGGTCGTGGCGATAGGTCACCTGCAGCGAGTGCTGGTCGATCATCGCCCCCTGGATGCGCGGCCACGGGCACATGTAGGTGCAGACCTGCTCGCGCAACGTCCCGGCCAGCACATAGGTCGACAGGGTCATGGCCGCGCAGGAGGCGTAGGAGGCCCAGGGCGCCTGGCCGACCCAGAACTTCGCCAGCAGGTCGGGCGCATCGTGGAAATAGAAGATCCAGGCGCCGCCGGTGCCGAAGGCGATGCCCAGCCAGACGGCGTGCTTGCCGGCCTTGCGCCACAGCTTGTCGAAGGACCAGGGCTGGGCGTCGAGCCGCATGCGGGCGTTGCGGTCGCCCTCGAACATCCGCTCGACGGCGATGAACAGGTCGGTCCACACGGTCTGCGGGCAGGAGTAGCCGCACCACAGGCGGCCGAACAGCGCCGTCGCCAGGAACAGGCCGAGCGCCGCCAGCACCAGCAGGCCGGTGATGTAATAGACCTCCTCGGGCCAGAGTTGGATGCCGAAGACATAGAAGCGGGCGTGGTCGAAATCGACCAGCACGGCCTGCTGCGGCAGGGCGCCCGGCCTATGCCAGCGCAGCCAGGGGGTGACGTAGTAGATGGTCAGGGTGGCGATCAGCATCGCCCATTTGAGCCGGCGCCAATAGCCGTGGACGTCCTTGGGATAGATGGGCGTGCGCGGCTTGTAGAGCCCGCCCTTGGCATCGCCCTTGGCGCGCGCTCTGGCGGCGGCGGACGCTTTCGCTCCCGCCGGGCCGGCCGGCGGGAGCGATGTCTTGTCGATGACCACGGTCATGGCGCCGGCCTACTGCCCGCCCGCATTGGCATGGATGTAGACCGCCAGGGCCTTGATGGTTTCCGGCGACAGCCGGCCGCCCCAGGCCGGCATGACGCCGCCGCGACCGTTGAAGATCTGCTCGTGGATCGACTTGCGGTCCGAACCGTACAGCCAGTCGGCGTCGGTCAGGTTGGGCGCGCCGAGGGTCTGGTTGCCCAGGCCCTGGGGCCCGTGACAGGCGGAGCACTGCTCGGCGAACAGCGGCTGGGCCCGCGCCACGGCGGCGCGATCGGCGGACCGGTGCGAGAGCGAGACGACATACTCCGTCAGATCGTCGACCTGATTGGCCTTGAGCATCTCGTCGCGGCCGAAGGCGGGCATCTGCGATTGGTGCATGGCCGGATCGCCCGAGCGGACTCCGTGGGTGATGGTCTGCTGGATCTGCTCCAGGCTGCCGCCCCACAGCCAGACGTCGTCGCGCAGATTGGCGTAGCCCTTGCCGCCGGTGGCGCCCTGGCCATGGCAGGTAGCGCAGTTGTCGCCGAACACCGACTGGCCGGCGTTGAGCGCCAGCGCCTGCAGCGCCGGGGTCTTCTCGATCGTCTCCAGCGAGGCGGTCCGCAGCTGGGCCATCTGGGCGCCGCGCTGCGCGTTCAGCGCCTTGAGGTCCTGGGCGACCTCGGCCCGGTCGGACTTGTGCAGCGTCCCCTTCAAGTAGCCGTTGACCCCCGGCCACGACGGCATCAGCACCCAGTAGACCACGGCAAAGGCGATGCAGGCGTACCAGGTCCACAGCCACCAGCGGGGCAGGGGATTGTCCAGTTCCTTGATCCCGTCCCACTCGTGGCCGGTGGTTTCCACGCCGGTGTGGGCGTCGGTTTCGCGAGGTTCGGTCATGGTCAGAGCTCCTCGTCGAACGGCAGGCGGGCGGCGTGGTCGAAGCCTTCGCGGTTCTTGGGCCACAGGGCGTAGACGACGGCCGCGATGAACAGGACGGCGAAGTAGACGGAGCCTCCCTGCTGGGCGAGGCGCGAGACGGTTTCGTAGGTCATGGGGCTACCGCTGGTTCTTGGGCGCGTCGGCCTGGTAGGTGCGGAAATCGACCATGGTCCCCAGCACCTGCAGATAGGCGACCAGGGCGTCCATGTCGGTGACCTGCGCGGGATTGCCATCGAAGTCGCGGTTGATGGTCTTGCCGCCGTAGCGCTTCTGAAGTCCTGCCGCCTCTGCCGCGGAGGATCCGGCCTGGGTCTCAAGATCGGCCTTGGCGTTGGCGATCTCGTCGGCGGTATAGGGCACGCCGACCGCCTTCATCGCTCGCAGCTTGGCCTCGATGTCGCTGTAGTCGAGATCCTTCTTGGCCAGGAAGGCGTAGGGAGGCATCACCGATTCCGGCACCACCGAGCGGGGGTCGGTCAGATGCTGCACCTGCCAGCCGTCGGAGTATTTGCCGCCGACGCGGGCCAGATCGGGGCCGGTGCGCTTGGAGCCCCACTGGAAGGGGTGGTCGTACATGCTCTCGGCCGCCAGGCTGTAGTGGCCGTAGCGTTCGACCTCGTCGCGCAGGGGACGGATCATCTGCGAGTGGCACAGATAGCAGCCCTCGCGGATGTAGACATCGCGGCCGGCCAGCTCGAGCGGCGTGTAGGGACGGATCCCGTCGACCTTCTCGATGGTGCTCTCCAGATAGAAGAGCGGGGTGATCTCCACCAGGCCGCCGATGGCGACCACGATGACGATGCCGATCAGCAGCAACAGCGAGTTGCGCTCGAAGCGGCCGTGGCTTTTCCAGGTGATCAGGGACATGGGATCAGGCCCCCGCCGTGGCGAGCGCGGGCGTCAGCGGCGCCGCCGCAGTGGCGGCCGTGGCCGTCTCCGGCATGCGCACGGTGCGCCAGAGGTTGTAGGTCATGATGAGGATGCCCGTGAAGTACAGCAGGCCGCCGCCCAGTCGGACGATGTTCTCGACGTGCTTGGCCGCGACGGTTTCGATGAAGCTGTAGGCGAGAAAGCCCTGGGGCGTGTACTGGCGCCACATCAGGCCCTCCATGATGCCGGAGACCCACATCGAGGTGATGTAGAGAACGATGCCGATGGTGGCGATCCAGAAGTGCCACTCCACCAGCGTGTTGGAATAGAGCCTCGGTTTTTTCCACAGCCACGGGACCATGCAATACATGGCGCCGAAGGTGATGAAGCCGACCCAGCCCAGCGCGCCGGAGTGGACGTGGCCGATGCCCCAGTCGGTGTAGTGGCTGAGGGCGTTGACGGCGCGGATGCTCATCACCGGCCCCTCGAAGGTGGCCATGCCGTAGAAGGCGATCGACACCACCAACATGCGCAGGACCGGATCGGTGCGCAGCTTGTCCCCGGCGCCGGACAGGGTCATCAGGCCGTTGATCATGCCGCCCCAGGACGGCATCCACAGCATCACCGAGAA
>CAIYVC010000102.1 GCA_903929535.1 uncultured Caulobacteraceae bacterium
CGACGATGGCTCGGGCCTGCACCACATGGTCTATGAGGTGGTGGACCACGCCATCGACGAGGCCCTGGCCGGCCACGCCACCCTGGTGGAGGTGATCCTCAACCCCGACGGCTCGGCCACCGTGACCGACGACGGGCGCGGCATCCCCACCGACATCCATGAGGGCGAAGGCGTCTCGGCGGCCGAGGTCATCATGACCCAGCTGCACGCGGGCGGTAAGTTCGACCAGAACAGCTACAAGGTCTCCGGCGGCCTGCACGGCGTGGGCGTGTCGGTGGTCAATGCGCTCAGCGACTGGCTGAAGCTGAAGATCTACCGCGGCGGCCTGCAGCACGAGATGGCCTTTGCCCGCGGCGACGCCACCGTCCCCCTGGCGGTCACCGGCAAGGCGCCCCTGCGCGAGAACGGCGACTTCCTGACAGGCACCCAGGTCACCTTCCTGCCGTCCCTGACCACCTTCTCCAACGTGGTGGAATTCGACCGCAAGACGCTTGAGCACAGATTGCGCGAGCTGGCCTTCCTCAATTCCGGCGTGCTGATCCGCTTTTCCGATCTGCGCGGGCCCGAGCCCTACGAAGAGGTGATGACCTATGACGGGGGCGTCGAGGAGTTCGTGCGCCACCTCGACAAGGCCAAGACGCCTCTGATCAAGGCCCCGATCGTGGTGCGCGGTCGCCGCGACAAGGTCGAGGTCGACATGGCCATGTGGTGGAACGACAGCTACCACGAGAACATGCTGTGCTTCACCAACAACATCCCCCAGCGGGATGGAGGCACCCACCTGGCCGCCTTCCGCGGGGCCCTGACCCGCGTGATGTCCAACTATGTCGATAGCTCCGGCGCCGGTAAGCGCGAGAAGGTCGGCGTCTCGGGCGAGGACGCCCGCGAGGGCCTGACCTGCGTCCTGTCGGTCAAGGTGCCTGACCCCAAATTCTCCAGCCAGACCAAGGACAAGCTGGTCTCCTCCGAAGTGCGCCCGGCGGTGGAAGGCCTGGTCGGCGACGGCCTGGCCACCTGGTTCGAGGAACATCCCGCCGAGGCCAAGGCGGTGGTGCAGAAGATCATCGAAGCCGCCGCCGCCCGCGAAGCGGCGCGCAAGGCGCGCGAGCTGACCCGGCGCAAGTCGGCCCTGGATATCTCGTCCCTGCCCGGCAAGCTGGCCGACTGTCAGGAGCGCGACCCGGCCAAGTCCGAACTGTTCATCGTCGAAGGCGACAGCGCCGGCGGCTCGGCCAAACAGGCGCGCAACCGCGAAAACCAGGCGGTCCTGCCCCTGCGCGGCAAGATCCTCAACGTGGAGCGGGCTCGGTTCGACAAGATGCTGTCGTCCGAACAGGTCGGCACCCTGATCACGGCGCTGGGCGCCGGCATCGGCCGCGACGACTTCGACGTGGCGAAGCTGCGCTACCACAAGATCGTCATCATGACCGACGCCGACGTCGACGGCGCCCACATCCGCACCCTGCTGCTGACCTTCTTCTACCGGCAGATGCGCGAGGTGATCGACAAGGGCTACCTCTATATCGCCCAGCCGCCCCTCTATAAGGCCGCCAAGGGCAAGTCCTCGCGCTACCTGAAAGACGATCCCGAGATGGACGCCTTCCTGATCGACGAGGGGGTCGAGGGCGCCATGCTGGAGCTGGCGTCCGGCGAACAGCTGGCCGGGCAGGACCTGCGGGCCCTGGTGATGACCAGCCGCACCGCTCAGTTGCATATCCAGCGCCTGACCAGCCGCGCCCCGGCCTTCGCCGTGGAAGCGGCCGCCATCGCCGGTCTGTTCGGCGACAAGCCGGACCCCGCCGCCGCCGCCGCGCGCCTGGACCTCTACGCCGACGAGGGCGACGGCAAATGGTCGGCCGAGCCCGGCGTCTCGGGCCACGGCTATGTCTTCTCGCGCATCAAGCGCGGCGTTTCCGAACGCATCGTGCTGGACGATCAGCTGCTGCACGCCCTGGACGCCCGGCGCCTGGCCGAACGGGGCCCGGTGCTGTCGGAAACCTTCTCCAAGCCGGCTGTCTTCCGCCGCAAGGACAAGAGCACCACCGTGCGCGGCCCGCTGGACCTCGGCGCCGCCGTGCTCGACGCCGGGCGAAAGGGCCTGTCGATCCAGCGCTATAAGGGCCTGGGCGAGATGAACCCCGAGCAGCTGTGGGAGACCACGCTGGACAAGGAGGCGCGCACCCTGCTGCAGGTCCGCGTCGACCACACCGAGGACGCCGACGACATGTTCTCGCGCCTGATGGGCGACCTGGTCGAACCGCGCCGCGAGTTCATCCAGGAGAATGCGCTCGACGCGGAGGTTGACGTCTAGCGGGTGGTGGAAAAGGTCCTGGTGGAGCCGAGCGGAATCGAACCGCTGACCTCCTCATTGCGAACGAGGCGCTCTACCAACTGAGCTACGGCCCCCAGGAGCCGCGCAGATAAGGGTCGGGCCCCCTCAGTGTCAAGGCGGGCCGAGCGCGCGGCCATCGCCTTTTGCTGCAAAGCTCGGTATCCATTTGCGGGTTCGCGCGCTTAGACGGATGCGCAGGGCGCCAACAACGGGATGGCAATGGCGAGCTTCATCAAATTCATTATCGATGCGCTGATCTCCCTGGTGATCTGGGCCATGGTGATCAACGCCATCCTCAGCTGGCTGATCGCCTTCGATGTGATCAACATGCGCAACCGGGCCATCTATCAGATCGCCCACTTCCTGGACGCGGTCACGCGGCCGATCCTGCGCCCGGTACAACGGATCATCCCGCCCTTCGGCGGCGTGGACATCTCGCCGATCATCGTCGTGATCGTGCTGGTGGGCATTCAGCGCTACATCCTGCCCCTGATCTTCGCGCCCCTGCAGAACCTGATCGGTTAGTAGGGCCGTTCCCGCTGCCAACGGGCGGCGGTGCGGATGATGGTCTCCAGGTCGGAGTATTTCGCTCTCCAGCCGAAGGCCTGCTTCAGCCGCGACGCATCGGCCACCAGGGACGGCGGATCCCCCGCCCGGCGCGGCCCGACGCTGTAAGGGACCTTCATCCCCAAGACCTTCTCCGCAGCGGCGATGATCTGCATCACCGTGGCGCCTTCGCCCGTGCCGACGTTGAAGACGCCGCTCTCACCCCCATCGATCAGCCGCCGGATGGCCAGGACGTGGGCCTCGGCCAGATCGGCGACATGGATATAGTCGCGGATCGGAGTGCCGTCGGGGGTGGGATAGTCCTGGCCGAACACCGTCAGGGCCGCCCCCGTGCCCAGCGCCGCCTTGCACAGGTTGGGGATCAGGTGGGTTTCCGGCTCATGGCTCTCGCCGACCTCGCCGTCGAGGTCCGCGCCGGCGGCGTTGAAATAGCGCAGGGCCGTCCAACGGAAGGGGTGGGCTTCGCCGAGCCAGCGCAGCGCGCCCTCGAAGGCCAGCTTTGAGGCGCCGTAGGGGTTAATCGGGACGGTGGGATGATCTTCGGGGATCGGCGAGGCCGTCGGCACGCCATAGGTCGCGGCGGTAGAGGAGAAGACGAAGGCCTGCACACCCGCGCCGATCAGGGCCGAGGCGAAGGCGTTCGCAGCCCCGACGTTGTTGTCATAGTATTTGGCTGGATTGCCGACGCTCTCGCCCACCAGGCTGTAGGCGGCGAAGTGCAGGGCGCCTTGGACGCCGTATTTGGCCACCGTCTCCTGCACCAGCGCCCGGTCGCGCAGGTCGCCGCGAACAAAGGGGCCGAACTTCACCGCCTGCTCATAGCCGGTCGAGAGGTTGTCCAGCGTCACCGGGAGGTAGCCCGCCGTCTTCAGCGCCTTGCAGGTCTGCGAGCCGATATAGCCGGCGCCGCCGGCCACCAGGATCGCGGGAGCATCACTCATCTTGGCCCATCTTTCTCTAGAACTGGCCGTTGCCTAACTTGCGAAATAGCACGCCCGGGGAGCAACGCCAGACGGCGGCTTAGGGCTCCTCGACCACCTCGCGGGTGCGCAGGGACCAGTGGGCGCCCACCACCGCGCCCTTGACCACCGGCAGCAGCAGCAGGGTGAGGACCAGCAGGGCGGGCATCACGGTGGACAGCACCAGAGCCGTCGGCGCCTGCCAGATGAAGGGGAAGAACAGCAGCGGCCCGATCACCAGATGGCCGACGATCAGAATGGTGAAATAGGGCGGGGCGTCGTCGGCGGGGTAGAGGGAATTCTGGTTGCCGCAGGCCGGGCAGTCCTGGACCTTCAGATACTTCCGGTAGAGAGCGCCCTTGCCGCAGTTGGGGCAACGCAGGCCCGCGCCGCGTTTCATGCCCAGCCCCAGGGGTCTTTTATCGATCGGAGACGGGGCTGTGGACGCGGTCATGCTGGGCTGCATATGGGCGGCGGTAAGCCCGCGTCAACCGAAGCAGGAGATACTGGCCGCATGATGATCCGCCGCGCCCTGATCGCTCTGACCGTCTTTTGTCTGATCCCCGGCCTCGCCGCGGCGGCTGAGGAGAAGAAGAAGGACAGCAAGACCACCTATGTGCCGATCGAGACCCTGACCGCCATGGTCATGGCTTCCAACGGCCGCCATGCGGTGCTGACCGTGCAGTCGGGCGTGGACGTGCCCGATCCGGCGCTGAACGCCCGCGCCCTGTCGGTGACGCCCCGTCTGCGCGACGCCTATGTCCAGGTGCTGCAGACCTATGCCGGCGGCCTTCAGCCCGGCGCCCCGCCCGATCCCGAATATGTCGGCCGCCGCCTGCAGCAGGTCACCGATCAGGTGCTGGGCAAGCCCGGCGGGAAGTTCCTGTTCGGCGGGATCATGGTCAACTAGCGGCCAAATCGATCGCCTTGGCCAAGGCGACATCGCGCTCGGTCACGCCGTCCGCCTCGTGGGTGGTCAGCAGCACATGGACGCGGCTGTAGACGTTCGACCATTCGGGATGGTGGTCCATCTTCTCGGCCACGAGCGCGATACGGGCCATGAAGCCGAAGGCTTCGGCGAAATCGGAAAAATGCAGGTCACGCTCGATGGCGTCGCGGCCGTCGCTGGCCCGCCACAGCGGCAGATGCGCCAGCGCCGCCTGGGCTCCGATGCGTACGGGCTTGGCCATAGGGTCGCCCCCTTTATATAAAATCCAAAGCCGCTCACCCTTGGGTTGCGGCGGCAAATCTGGCTAAGTCCAAGGCTACAGCAGGCGGGGAGTCTTGTCCGTATGTGCGGCATTATCGGTATCGTCGGCAGTTCTGAGGCCGCCCCTCGCCTGATCGAAAGCCTCAAGCGGCTGGAATACCGCGGCTATGACAGCGCGGGCGTCGCGGCCCAGGTGAATGGGGTGCTGGAGCGGCGCCGCGCGCCGGGCAAGCTGGCCAATTTGGAAGCCGTGCTGGCCGCCGAGCCTCTGCGCGCCGACACCGGCATCGGCCACACCCGCTGGGCCACCCACGGCGCCCCCACCGAACGCAACGCCCACCCCCACATCGCCGGGCGCGTGGCGGTAGTGCACAACGGCATAATCGAGAATTTCGCCGAACTGAAGGCCGAGCTGCAGGCCAAGGGCCGCGTCTTCTCCAGCGACACCGACACCGAGGTGGTCGCCCATCTGGTCGATCAGAACCTGATGGACGGCATGGAGCCGCTAGAGGCCTTCTCCAGCGCCCTGAAGCGGCTGAGCGGCGCCTATGCACTATGCGTGCTGATCGGCGGGGAGACCGAGATCATCTTCGCCACCCGCAACGGCCCGCCCCTGGTGGTGGGCTATGGCGACGGCGAGATGTTCGTCGGTTCCGACGCCCTGGCGGTGGGGCCCTTCACCAACCGGATCCTCTATCTGGAGGACGGCGACTACGCGATGGTCGACCACAAGGGCGCAGCGATCTTCGACGCCTCGGGCGCCGCCGTGGATCGGCCGATCAAGATCGTCGCCTCCTCAGCCGCCGTCATGGAGAAGGGCAACTACCGCCACTTCATGGAAAAGGAGATCCACGACCAGCCGGAGGGGTGCCAGCGCACCATCGCCGCCTATGTCGATCCCCTGACCGCCAAGACCGCCGTGCCGGGCGGGATCGACTGGGCCAGCCTGGAACGCGTCCAGATCGTGGCCTGCGGAACGTCCTATATCGCCGGGGTAATCGGCAAATACCTGATCGAGAAGTACGCCGACCTGCCGGTGGACGTGGAGATCGCTTCGGAGTTCCGCTACCGCGAGCCCTCGATCAGGGCTTCTGCCCTGGCCATCGCCATGTCGCAGTCGGGCGAAACCGCCGACACCCTGGCGGCCCTGCGCTACTGCCAGGCCAAGGGCATGAAGAGCGCCGCGGTAGTGAACGCCACCGAATCCACCATGGCCCGCGAGGTCGACGTGGTGTGGCCGATCCATTGCGGACCGGAGATCGGGGTCGCCTCGACCAAGGCCTTCACCGCCCAGGTCAGCGTGATGACCGCCCTGGCCATCGCCGCCGCCCGCGCCCGGGGCCGCATCGACGCCGCAGAGGAGGCCCGGCTGGTGCGGGTGCTGCTGGAGTCCCCGCGCCTGATCGCGGAGTCGATCCAGCTGGAGGAGGCGGTGCGTGCGGTGGCGGTGGAGATCGCCAAGGCCCGCGACGTCCTCTACCTCGGCCGGGGCCCGATGTCGGCCCTGGCCCTGGAAGGCGCCCTGAAGCTGAAGGAAATCAGCTACATCCACGCCGAGGGCTATGCCGCCGGAGAGCTGAAGCACGGCCCCATCGCCCTGGTGGACGAGAAGACGCCGATCATCATCCTGGCCCCCTTCGACCACTATTTCGAAAAGTCCGCCTCCAACATGAGCGAGGTGATGGCGCGCGGCGGCCAGGTGGTGTTCATCACCGATCCGGACGGCGCCAAGCATGCGCCGGCGGGCGCGCGGGTGGTGATGACCGCCCCATCCTGCGATCCGCTGATCTCGCCCCTGGTGATGTCGGCGCCGATCCAGCTGCTGGCCTATCATGTGGCTGTGCAGAAGGGCGCGGACGTCGACCAGCCCCGCAACCTCGCCAAGTCCGTGACGGTGGAATAGGAGCCGATGGAGCTGACCATCGCCCAGGCGCTCGAGCAGGCGATCACAGCGCACAGGGCGAGGGATCTGACGGAGGCCGAACGCCTCTACCGCGCCGTCCTGCAGACCCTGCCCAGTCATCCGGACGCCAATCACAATCTCGGCGTGCTGGCGGTGGAGACAGGCCAGCCGCAAGCGGCGCTGCCCTTCCTCAAGGCGGCGCTGGAAGCGGAGCCTGAACGAGGTCAATTCTGGCTCAGCTATATCGAGACCCTGATCGCGGCGGGCCAATTGGACGGCGCTCGCCTGGTGATGGAACGCGGCCGGGGCCTGGGGCTGGCCGGTCCTCCGATCGACGCCCTGGTGCAGCGACTGGCCTCCGATGGCGCGGGTCAAGACGATCCGGAAGGCTGGCTGGCGTTGGCCACGGCGCTGAGCGCCGACCGGGATCAGGAGGCGCTCGTATTGATCGAAAAGGCGCTGCAGCTCAGACCCAATTACGCCGAGGCGCTGGGCGCTCGGGGCATGATCCGCGGGCGGCGGGACGACATCATCGGCGCCTTGGCCGATTTACGAGCGGCCACCGAGATCGAGCCCCGGCTCGCACGGCTATGGGCCGTCCTCAGCGCACTACACCACCGAGACGGCAACCTTGCCGAGGCCATCGAAGCGCTGCGCCGCGCCCATACGCTGGAGCCGGGCAACCTCGGCTATATGCTCAATCTTGGCGAATTTCTCCGCCGGGAAAAGAGCAACACCGAGGCGATCGCTGTGCTGGAGAAGGCTGTATCCCAGGCCCCAGACAACGCCTCTGCTTGGACCAATCTCGGCACCGCGCTTTATCAGGCCAGGCAGCTTGAGAAAGCCGAAGCGGCCTTCGACAGGGTCATCGCCTTGGATCCCGACAACGCTGACGTCCACAGGCGGCTCGGCGCCACCTTGTTCGTGGGGGCCAAGATGGTCCGCGCGGGAGAGGCCTTCCAGAAGTCCCTGGATTTGGATCCGGACAATGCTGATATCATCGAAGTACTCTCTATCCACGCGCTATACACAGATGATATTTCGAAAATGGCTGTGTTTTGCAAAAAACTCATGATCATAGGCTCTGACGAGCAGTTCATGAGCGCCGCGATCAACCTTGCTACGATATTATATATCGATGGACATTGGAAAGAATGCGAAAAACTTATCGAAAAATCTCGGGGTAGGTTTTTTAATGCAGTTGATGTGCCAAAAAGGTATGAGATATATTTAAATTATATTTCTCGTCTCTTGTCGTTGAAGGCTGCAGACGCGTCTGAATTCATGCCCAAGCCGGACCGCCCTACACTCTATGTTGTCGGCGAAAGCCATTCTCTGGGAACCCTTCGCCTCACCTTACCAATGGGCGAGGACTTCGCGGTCTGCGCGCCCAAATGGATTCCGGGCTGCAAGCAGTGGCACTTGGGGAACGGCACCATGAACATGTATAAATGTAGATATGAACGCGTGACTTCTAAATTACCCGAAGGTTCAAATATCCTGCTTACGTTTGGTGAAATTGATTGCCGACACGACGGCGGCATTCTCAGATACAGCCGAAACAATCCGGGAGTTACGATAGAAACTGTAATCGAATCGACCGCTATGGATTACCTGGACTATGTTTCGAGGATTGCAGAACCCCTTGATCATCATCTGATCATTCAGGGCGTGCCCTGCCCCGACGTTCGATCAAGGGGACTGTCCGACGCCGACGCCAGAGATCTGGTAGAGGTCATCAGAACGCTCAATGACGTCCTCAAGAGAGAGACGGAGGCGCGGCGACTAGGCTTTCTCGACGTGTACGCATTGACCGATCGTGGCGACGGAATTTCCAATCAGATATGGCATATGGACGACCACCATCTGTCGCCCGCCGGAATCAAAGAAGCTTGGCGGCTGCACTATCATCCGCCTCTTACGGCGCATCACAGGGAGGCCGCCGACCGGCGGCCGAGCCATTCATGACCCAAGGCACAGCTCAAGATCCCTGGCTGCTGAAGACTCCGCCAGGAACCTCGGACTTCACCATGCACCGCGCAGAGGCCGGGGGCGCGGACGTGCTGGTGTGCACCGTGGGCAAGACCGTGCTGCACTACGACTACCGCGCCCTGGCCGATCTGCACGCCATGCTCAAGGCGCATGGAGACTGGATGGAACTGGGTTCCGCCGACGAGCAGAAGGAGGCCAAGCCGGGCACGGTGGAAGCCTGGGGCCGCTCGGCGGACAACCCTGTCGGGGGCTGGTACGGCCGCAAGAAGGGCCTGCGCGGGCGCTTCGGCATGTATATCCCGCCCTTGATGGAGGCGCTGGGCCTGGCCGAGGTCGAGCACAATCCACGCGGCAACCGCATGCGGGCGATCTGATAAAGTGACCGGCGAGAATAACTTGGGCCAGAAGCCCTACGGGGCGCTGAGGTCCTATGGGCGGATCAAGTCGCGGCCGATCAAGGCGCGTCAGGCGGGGCTGATGGACAGCCTGTTGCCGCAGATCGCCGTGGACATGAGCGGGCCCGTCGATCCTCTGGCGATCCGGCCGGACGCCGCCGAGGTGTGGCTGGAGATAGGGTTCGGCGGCGGCGAGCATATGGCGGCCCAGGGCGGGCGCCGTCCCGAGGTGCTGATCCTGGGCGCCGAGCCTTTCCTGAACGGAGTTGCCAGCGCGGTGCGCCATATCGAGGAGCAAGCCCTGCGCAACGTCCGCATCCTGCACGGAGACGCGCGTGAGCTGATGGCGGCCCTGCCGAACCGCTCGCTGGACCGGATATTCATCCTGTTCCCGGACCCCTGGCCCAAGACGCGGCATCACAAGCGCCGGATCGTGCAGGCGGACACGCTGCGTGACATGGCCCGGCTACTGAAGCCCGGTGGCCAGCTGCGGTTCGCCACGGACTGGGCCGCCTATGTCGACTGGACCCTGGAGCGGGTGCTGGCCGACCCGGACTTCGCCTGGAACGCCGAGCGCGCCGACGACTGGCGAACCCCGCCGGCCGACCACGTCACGACGCGATACGAAGAGAAGAGGCTCGGCGACTGCGCCCCGGTATTCCTGGATTTCGTCCGCCTCTGACGCCTAGAGCAGCGGCGCCTTGTCCATCGGAGGCTCGCGCAGGTTCAGCGCCAGCGAAACCCGGGCGGCGCCCTGGGCGGGAATGACCACCTGCTGGGTCACCTGATTGTCGCGTCCACGCATGAAGGGCTGCCACACGGTAAGCGTTCCGCCGCCCGGCGGAATGTCGCGCAGGGTCGCCTGGCCCGTGGCGCCGACCTTGGCCGCGTAGGGCGTGTCGACCACCACGATGAAACCGATCATCTGGTCATGGATGTTGCAGCCGAGGGCGACGACGCCCGTCTTGTCGAAGAGAACCTTGCGGGTCTCGTCGCGGCCATACAGGCGCAGCTCGAACCGTTTGGCCGCGGAGAAGGAATAGACGTGGTGGCGCACCTTGTCCCGGTTGGGGAAGGACACCTCGGCCCCTACCGGGACGATCAGGATGAAGGGGTCGAAGTGGACGTCGTTCTGTTCGACCTTGAACGGAGCGCTGACCCGCGCGGGCGCCACGCTCGCCCCGGCGGCCGGCTTGAAAGTGACCACGGCGTTATTCGCCGCGCCGCCCGACAGGGTTTTTAGCTCGACCGTCAAGTCGCCGGCGAGGGCCGGAACCGGCAAGGACAGCAGCAGTAATGAGATGAGGAACCCACGCATGTCAGCCTGATTAGGCGACGTCGGGTAAACTCTACGTAAACCCCTAGTCTTTTAGCTAGGCCGTGTGACTGGGCGGGACCCTTATGCGCTGCATACCAGATTTTCTATTTAAGGTTGTAATCTCCGCGTCGGTTTGTCTTGCGCTCAGCTTTGCATACGGCGCCCAGGCGCACGAGATGCAGTTCGGCGGCAAGCTCGATCTGACGCGCGGCGTGGCCAATGTGGAGGGCGCCGGGGGCGGCGGCCTGTCGACCTGGGCCCTGATCACCGGCAACGAGACCCGCGACGGCGTCGGCGGCCAGGTCTACGGGACCTATGTCGGCCTCAGCGACTACAGCCTGAACGAGTTCGGCGGCGGTGTCGGACTGTTCGATAGAGGCGAAATCAGCCTGTCGCGCCAGACCTTCGACACCGGAGCGACCGGCGCCAAACTGGGCCTCGGCAAGAATTTCGCCTTCGATCAGACGGTGGTGGGCGCCAAGCTCCGCCTCTTCGGCGACGCGGTCTATGCCCAGGACAGCTGGATGCCTCAGGTGGCGGCCGGCCTGCAGTACAAGATGAACGACCGGACCGCGATCATCCACGCGGTCGGCGGTAAGGACGATACGGGGGTCGACTATTATGTCGCCGCCACCAAGATCCTGCTGGACCAGAGCCTGGTCCTGAACGGCACCCTGCGCGAGACCCGCGCCAACCAGTTCGGCTTCCTCGGTTTCGGCGGCGACAGGAATTCCGGCTATTCGACCCAGTTCGAAGGCTCGGCCGGCTATCTGGTCAGCCGGCGCCTGCTGGTGGGGGCGGAGTACCGCACCAAGCCCGACAATCTCGGCTTCGCCCACGAGAACAGCGCCTACGACCTGTTAGCGGCCTTCGCCATCACCCACAGCCTGTCGGCGACCGCCGCCTATGTGAATCTCGGCGACATCGCCACCTTCCGCAATCAACGCGGTTTCTACATCTCGCTGCAGGCGGGCTTCTGATGATGATGCGCACCGCCCTGCTGGCCGCCGCCGCCCTGCTGATCGCCGCGCCTGCATTCGCCGAAGAGCAGCCGGTCAAACCCTACGTCCAGAGCGACGCCAACGCCGGGACCAAGCCGATCGCCGGCGATGCGGTGTTCAAGGCTCTGCATGGCCAGGAAGGGATCGGGCGGATCGTCGACGATCTGATCGCCTCACTGCGCACCGATCCGGTGACCGCCGACATCTTCAAGGCGTCAGACTTCGAGCGCCTGCGCCGGACCCTGATCGAGGACTTCTGCTACGTCTCCGGCGGACCCTGTCACTACACCGGCATGGACATGAAGACGGCGCACCAGCACATGGGCCTGCAGGACATCCACTTCAACGCCCTGGTTCAGCATCTGGAAGACGCCATGAACAAGGAAGGCGTGCCCTTCCGCGATCAGGCCCGGCTGCTGGCCAAGTTCGCCCCGATGCGGACCCCGGTGGTGGACGCCAGCCAGAACTAGCTCAGCCGCGGATGGATTTGGCGCCGCTCAGGTCCTAGGCTCTCCCAAAACCCAGGGAGACCGACCGATGAAGTCCATCCTCGCCGCCGCCGCCATCGCGGCTGTCCTGCCCTGCGCCGCCCTGGCAGCTGTCCCGGTCAAGCATTTCGCCCCGGCCAACAATGGCCCCAGCGGGCCCGCGCCGCCGTTCTCTTCCGCCGTGCAGGCGGGCGACACCCTCTATATCGGCGGCTCGGCGGACGCGATCGACCCGGCCACCGGCAAGCTGCCGGCCGACGCGAAAACCGGGGCCAAGGTCGTGATGGACATCATCAAGAAGACGGTTGAGACGGCCGGCTACACCATGAACGACATGGTGTGGGTCCAGATCTTCGCCTCCGACGCCAAATACCTCAGCGACTTCAACGAGGCGTACAAGACCTACTTCACCGGACCGATGCCCGCCCGGGCCTTCATCGGGGCCGGGCCGCTGGTCAACGGCTCCCACTTCCAGGTGATGGGCATCGCCGTGAAGTCGAAGTAGCGGGAAGGCGCTGGGGAGAGTCGGGGCGGGGATTGGCAAACCCCAATCTTCTCCGCTATATAGACCTCACATCGATCGTTCGCGCTGGATAGCGCCTTCGAGCGGCGGCCCCCCGGCCCGCCGCTTTTTTGTTGGAATTTCGAGTTGCGCGGCAAGACCACCGAAGACCGCAGTCTGATGGAGCTTCTCGATCCCGTGGCCGAGGCCGCCGGATACGAGATCGTCCGTCTGCGCCTGATGGGCGGTCAGCGCCGCCGGCTGCAGATCATGGCCGAGCGCCCCGACGGCCACATGGACGTGGAAGACTGCACGCGTCTTTCCCGGGCCGTGTCCGAGGTGCTGGACGCGGTGGACCCGATCAAGGGCGAGTATCTGCTGGAGGTCTCCACCCCTGGCATCGACCGCCCCCTGACCCGGCTCAAGGATTTCGACGCCTACGAAGGCTTCGAGGTGCGCATGGAGCTGGACCGCCTGGCCGAGGGCCGCAAACGCTTCCGCGGCCAGCTGGCTGGGACCGAGGGCGAGAACGTCGGCATCAATCTGGAAGAAGAGCCGGACACCACCGTCTATGTGCCCTTTTCCTGGATCGTCGACGCCAAGCTGGCCCTGACCGATGAGCTTCTGAAACGCGGCGCCGAAGAGCGCGCCGCGAGACTTGCGTCTGAATCTGAACCTGAATCGTCCGAAGACGAGGAGTAGAGACCATGGCCACCGGCATTTCCGCCAACCGCCTCGAACTGCTGCAGATCGCCGACGCGGTCGCCCGCGAGAAGTCGATCGAGAAGGAGATCGTCATCGCGGCGATCGAGGAAGCGATCACCAAGGCGGCCAAGGGCCGTTACGGCGCCGAGCACGACATCCGCGCCCTGATCGACACCAAGACCGGCGAGCTGACGCTGAAGCGCTGCGTCACCGTGGTCGAGGCCGATCCGGTGGAGAACGACGACACCGAGATCAGCCTGGCCGCCGCCAAGCGCCGCGACCCCAGCGCCGAGGTCGGCTCGGTTCTGGAAGAGATTCTGCCGCCCTTCGAGTTCGGCCGGGTGCAGACCCAGATGGCCCGCCAGGTGGTGACACATAAGGTGCGCGAAGCCGAGCGCGAGCGTCAGTACGAGGAGTTCAAGGACCGCGTGGGCGAGATCGTCAACGGCACGGTCAAGCGCGTCGAATACGGCAACGTCATCGTCGATCTGGGCCGAGGCGAGGGCATCATGCGCCGCGACCAGTCGATCCCGCGCGAGAACTTCCAGCTCGGCGACCGCATCCGCTCCTACATCTATGACGTGCGCACCGAGACCAAGGGCCCGCAGATCATGCTCAGCCGCGCCCACGGCGGCTTCATGGCTAAGCTGTTCGCCCAGGAAGTGCCGGAAGTGTACGACGGGGTGATCGAGATCCGGGCGGTGGCCCGCGATCCGGGCAGCCGCGCCAAGATGGCGGTGGTGTCCAACGACAGCTCCATCGACCCGGTCGGCGCCTGCGTCGGCATGCGCGGCTCGCGCGTGCAGGCGGTGGTGGCCGAACTGCAGGGCGAGAAGATCGACATCATCCAGTGGTCGCCGGACGAACCGACCTTCATCGTCAACGGTCTAGCCCCCGCCGAAGTCACCAAGGTGGTGATGGACGAGGAAGAAGAGCGGGTCGAAGTGGTGGTGCCGGACGAGCAGCTGAGCCTCGCCATCGGCCGCCGCGGCCAGAACGTGCGCCTGGCCTCCCAGCTGACCGGCTGGCAGATCGACATCATGACCGAAAGCCAGGAGAGCGAGC
>CAIYVC010000103.1 GCA_903929535.1 uncultured Caulobacteraceae bacterium
CCGTCGCAGGTGCCCAGATAGCGGACGATGGTGCGCACCTTCTTGACGTAGGCGGCGGCCTCCTCGGACGAGCGGATGTCGGGCTTGGAGACGATCTCCATGAGCGCCGTGCCGGCCCGGTTCAGGTCGACATAGGTGGCGTGGGGGTCGAGGTCGTGGATCGACTTGCCGGCGTCCTGCTCCAGGTGCAGCCGCTCGATGCGCACGGTGAAGATCGAGCCGTCGTCCCGCTCCACCAGCACCTCGCCCTCGCCGACGATGGGGTCCTTGAACTGGCTGATCTGATAGCCCTGGGGCAGATCGGGATAAAAGTAGTTCTTGCGGTCGAAACGCGACCAGGGATTGATCTTGGCCTTCAGCCCCAGACCCGTCTTCACCGCCTGCTCGACGCAGTAGCGGTTGATCACCGGCAGCATGCCCGGCATGGCGGCATCGACCAGCGACACCTGCTCGTTCGGCCCTGCGCCGAAGCCCACCGCCGCGCCCGAGAACAGCTTGGAGTTGGACGCCACCTGGGCATGGATTTCGAGGCCCATGACCATCTCCCACGGCCCGGTGCGGCCCTGGATGAACTTCTTGGGATCGGCGGCGACGACGTCGAGGTCGTTGATCATGACCCTTACCCCTTCCACCAGGTTTTAGGCTTGGCGCGGAAGTCCGCCGCCTTTTCCAGCGCCCCGCCCAGGGAGAACAGTGTCTCCTCGTCCAGCGTGCGTCCGATCAGCTGCAGGCCCAGCGGCAGGCCGTCCTTGTCCAGGCCCGCGGGCACAGACATGGCGGGCACGCCGGCGAGGTTGGCGGTCACCGTGAAAACGTCGTTCAGGTACATCTGGACCGGGTCCATGGTGTCCTTGACCCCCAGCGCGAAAGCAGCGGACGGGGTGGCTGGGGTTAGCAGGGCGTCGCACTTTTCGAAGGCGGCCTTGAAGTCGTCGGCGATGCGGCGACGGACCTTCTGCGCCTTCAAATAGTAGGCGTCGTAGTAGCCGGCCGACAGCACATAGGCGCCGATCATGATCCGGCGCTTCACCTCGTCGCCGAAGCCTTGGCCCCGGGTGTTCTCATAGACCTCGGTGAGGGTCTTGCCCTCGGCGCGCAGGCCGTAGCGCATGCCGTCATAGCGGGCGAGGTTGGAAGACGCCTCGGCGGGGGCCACGATATAGTAGGTCGGCAGGGCGTATTTGGTGTGCGGCAGAGACACGTCGACGATCTCGCAGCCCGCCTCCTTCAGCCACTCGATGCCCTTGGCCCACAGGGCCTCGATCTCGGCAGGCATGCCGTCGACGCGGTATTCCTTGGGCACGCCGATGCGCAGGCCCTTGACCGACTTGCCGACGAAGGACGCGAAGTCGGGCACGCCGACCGGTAGACTGGTGGAGTCCTTGGGGTCGTGGCCGGCCATGGAGCGCAGCAGGATGGCGGCGTCTTCCACGGTCTTGGCGATCGGCCCGGCTTGATCCAGCGAGGAGGCGAAGGCGACGATGCCCCAGCGCGAGCAGCGGCCGTAGGTCGGCTTGATGCCCACGGTTCCGGTGAAGGCGGCCGGCTGGCGGATCGAGCCGCCGGTGTCGGTGGCGGTCGCGCCCAGGCACAGATCGGCGGCCACGGCGGCGGCGGACCCGCCCGAGGAGCCGCCGGGCGTCAGGGTCTGGTTCGAGCCCTCGGCGCGCCAGGGATTGGCGACAGGGCCGAAGGCGGAGGTCTCGTTGGTCGAGCCCATGGCGAATTCGTCGAGGTTCAGCTTGCCCAGCATCACCGCCCCGTCGCGCCACAGATGCGTGGTGACGGTGGATTCGTAGGTCGGCTTGAAGTCGCCAAGGATCTTGGAGGCGGCTGTGGTGCGGTAGCCTTCGGTGCAGAACAGGTCCTTGATGCCGAGCGGCGCGCCTTCCAGCAGGCCGGCCTCGCCCCGGGCGATACGTGCATCGGCGGCGGCGGCCATCTGCAGCGCCCGCTCGGGCGTCTCCAGAACATAGGCGTTCAGCGTCTTGGACGCGGCCACCGCATCGACGTGCGCCTGCGTAATCTCTGTCGAGGAAAACTTTTTAGATTTAAGACCTTCCAGCGCACTCTTGAGCGTCAGCGAAGTCAGTTCGGAGCCCGCCATCGTCTACTCCACGACCTTGGGCACGACGAAGAAGTTGTCCTTGGACGAGGGCGCGTTGGCCAGGACGCGGGACGGATCGCCGCCCTCGGTGACGATGTCTTCGCGCAGCGGCAGCTTGTGATCCACCGCCGAGGCCATGGGCTCCACTCCGTCGGTGTCGACCTCGGCGAGTTGCTCGATCCAGGTCATGATGCCGTTCAGTTCGCGCGCCAGCGGCTCCAGCCGCGCTTCCGGCTCGTTCAGCCGGGCGAGGATGGCGACCTTGCGCACCGTCGCCGCGTCGATGGCCATGGGGCCTCCGTGGATTGAAATCAGGCGCAGGGGTTAGCCGCCGGGGCGGCCAGTGGCAAGGGGCGCCTAGGGTTTCAGCCCGTATACGCGTCCCGGCATGCCTGCGGCGTCAAAATAGCGGCGGCCCTCCGCCTCCTGATAGTTCAGCACAGTCTGGAAGCCGCCGGGCCCCTTGTCCGAGCGCAGCACCTTTGCCTCGCTGGCCACGGAATCCGGGCCGCCCTTGAGCGCCTCGATCGCTGCCCGACCCACCAGCTTGCCCTTGGCGGCGAACGGCAGATGCAGCGCCTTGGCGATGGTCCAGGCGAGATCGGCGTTGGACACCGGCGATGGGTCCACGAAACCGCGTTTGAAGTCAGGGCCGACGGCGGCCATGAAGTTGTGCGTCTCCCCGCGGCTAAGCGAGCCATGGACGCCCTGCCCCTGCTGCAGCTCGGAATCAGCCACCAGCACCTCGCAGGTCTCCGGAATCGCACAGCCGGTGGAATAGGTCCTGAAACTCACCACCATGGCGGGCTGCGGCGTGCGGGCCGAACCGATCAGGTTGATGGCGCTGAGCGGCAGAGTTCCGGGGATCGGGCCCAGGGCGTCGTTGAGGAAGATGGCGGCGGTATAGTCCTGGCTCATCAGGAAGTCGGCGATGGTCTTGGCGAGCGCCTTGGGATCGGGCCCCGGCAGATAGATCAGGTCCGAGCCGCCATTGACGGCGACCACGACATTGGGATGCGCAGGGTCCGGCCCGATCAGGGCGCCGTTCTTGCCCGGATGAAAGCCGTCAGTCAGCACGATCGGCAGGCGATTGGCCTGCCAGACGGGTTGTTTCAGCGCCGAAGCCAGGTCCACCGCCAGGAAGCCCGTCGGCAGGAAGCCCGGCACAGTATCGCGATAGGTCAGCTTGGCCGCCGGGCTGGTGGCGCTCTGCTTGGAGGCGGTGGCGAAGCCGTGGTCGGCGGTGACCACCACGTCGGTTGTCTTGTCCAGGCCCTGCGCCTTCAGGGCGTCGCGCAGACTCTGCAGATCGTTGGAAGCGTTGCGGATGCCGGCCATGGCGGTGGGCCCGTTGATGCCGGGCGTCAGGCTGTTGAGGCTGTCGCCCTGATAATGCTGGCTGCCGTCCGGATCGCGCGACCAGAACACCATGACGAATGGCCGTCCGGCCTTCTTGAAGCGCGGCAGGAGCACGTCCGTGGCGACTCGCGTGAACCAGTCCTGCTGCTCGACATTGGCCACACGGGCGCCGGGCATGTTGTAGGCCCCGCTGTCGCCGTTCAGACCCCTGTCGGGCGCCGCCGCCGGCAGGCCGATGGACTTGATCGCCGCCACGATGTCCACCGCCAGGGGAACCCCGTCCATCTTGGGCCCGCCGGTGGCGTCATCGATGATGATGCCCGAAGCGCCGTCGCGGCCGGCGATGTCATGAACCAGGACCGGACCCTTCTTGCCGATCGAGGCTGTCAGGAAGCCGCTGGCGCGGGCCTGGGCCAGCAGGGAATCCTCGTTCAGATAGTTGCCGCCGAACAGATCGTTGACGAACCTGAGGTCGGCGTCGTCTTCGAGAGAGGGCGTCACGCCGTTGACTGTCTCGGGCGCGGGCTTGGGCCCTGTGTAGAGGTAGTTGCCGAAATCGCCGGTGTCGCCGAGGTAGTGACCCGTCGCCATGGCCGAGGCGTTCGCCGTCGTCACCGTGGGGTAGAGCGCGTGGCTGTTGCGAAAATCGACGCCTTCCGCGCGCAGTGCGGCCAGGGCCGGCGCGGTCTCGGGCGTGACGATCTGGGATCGCAGGCCGTCGGCCACGAACAGGATGACGTTGTGCGGCTTGCCCCGGCCCCAGTGGGTGGCCATGCCGACGAGCAGCGCCGCGCCCACCAGCACCAGGATCAAATTCGCCCTTACCGCACGCATAAACCGTCCCCAATTACGCCAAACACTTCTGCCAAGCGTTTGTGACAGGGGTTCGTGGGCCGGGGCAACGCTAACCAGTGGACTTGCGTTGGAGGCGGACGCACAACCGGGTCGTGGGAGATCGCCGATGAAGCCCTGGCTCTTTACGGGAATGCTGCTGACGGCTGCGCTAGGCCTGGGCGCGGCGCGGGCGCAGGCCCCTGCCCTGCCGCCCGGCGAGGCCAAGGCCGAGGGCGACGCCCTGCTGGCCGGGGCCAAGGCCGGCGACCTGTTCGACAACGTCACCGAGGGGACCGGCGCGGCGATCAAGCTGAAGCTCAAGGCCAACGGCCTGATCTGCGAGTTCAACGCGGGCGAGCCGGCCAACACCCTGATCATCTTCGACAGCGCCAAGCGCGGCGACGAAATCGCCTGCAGCACCGGCGGGCCGGCGGGCGAGCGCACCCTCTACGCCACCCGCGCTCCCGGCCGCTCTTTGGACGACGCCTTCGCCCACGACTTGGCCGAGGTCAAACGCACCCATCCCGGCGCCCAAGCCTATGAGCTGCCCGCCGAGGCGGCCGGCGGCCCGCTGCTGTCGCTGCTTTCGCGCGCGCCGATGCCCGCCAATCGGACCGCCCGCTTCATCGCCGACCACACCTTCACCACCGTCTCCAGCGCCATTGTCGGGGATTGGAGCCTGGAGTTCCGCTACACTTGCCCCGAGGAGCGCCAGGAGCTGGCCGCCGCCATCCTGCAACCGACCCTGTGGGCCACCACCCTGGCCCAGGTGTCCAAGGCGCCGATCAACCTCACCGATCCGAAACAGGCGGTCTGACTTGGCCGTCTTCGAGCTGATCGATCTGCCCGCCGCCCTGCCCGCCTACGCCCCCGTGCTCGGCCTCGATCTCGGCTCCAAGACCATCGGCGTGGCCATCTCCGACGTCACCCGCGCCATCGCCAGCCCGCTGGAGCTGATCGTCAAGACCAAGTTCACCGACGAGGCCAATCGGCTGTTCGCCCTGATGGAAGCGCGCGGAGCCAAGGGGATCGTCATCGGCCTGCCGGTCAACATGGACGGGACCGAGGGGCCGCGCTGCCAGTCGGTGCGCGCCTTCGGGCGCAATCTGCTCCGACTGCGGCCCGAAATACCCATCGCCTTCTGGGACGAACGCTGGTCGACCAAGGCCGTGCAGCGGATGATGACCGACGAAGCCGACCTCAGCCGCGCCCGCCGGGCCGAACTGGTCGACAAGATGGCCGCCGCCTACATCCTGCAGGGCGCCCTGGATCGGCTCGGCTACGCCGCCTAACCCAGATTGAGCTTGGCCAGATTGGACTTGGGGATGGCGGCGACGAAGCGTCCTGCGGCCTTGGCCTTGTCCTGACCGACCTCAGCCCAGGCGGCGAGGAAGGCGGCGGGGGTCTGCGGCGCGCGCTGGGCGGGTTGGAAGACGAGGCTGCGGCCCTTGGCGGCGGTCAGCAGTTGCGCCCACAGGTCGAGGTCCTCCACCGGTGCGTCGGGCGAACCCGGTTCGGGCGGCGCGGCGATCAGACGCCCGATGGCGATCAGGCCGGGGCCGGCGGTCTTCACGCTGACGGATGCTCCCGTCGGCGCACCGTTCAGGGCCGCGATCAGCGCCGACAGCTCCAGCCTTCCCGCCGAGATGTTGCGCTCGCCCCCCGCCATGGCCGTGACGGCGCCGTCGATCTGGCGCGCGAAGGCCCAGCCGCCGTAGCGGAAGGCGGGATGATAGGTGGTCTCGATCCAGAGGCGGACAGCGGTCATGGCGCCGCTTATCACCTATGGCGCGCCGTTCGCCAGCGCGTAGCCGACGCCGGCGTCCGACAGGATGGCCTCCATGCCGAGCTTCTGGCGCAGCTGGCCGATGTAGACGCGCAGATACTGGATATCCGCCCGCTCGCTGCCCCAGACCGCCGCCAGCAACTGCTTGTGGCTGAGGGTGCGCCCGAGGTTCAGCGCCAGTTCGGCCAGCAGATCGTATTCCTTGGGCGACAGCTTGATCGCCTGACCCTCGCGGGTGACCAGACGCGAGCCGAGATCGATGGTCAGGGCGCCCGCCCGCACGACCGGAACCGAGCCGCGCGACTGCACCCCGTGGCGCAGCCCCGCGCGCAGCCGGGCCAGCAGTTCCTCCACCCCGAACGGCTTCTGCACATAGTCGTCGGCGCCCAGGTCCAGCGCCTGCACCTTCATGGCCTCGGCTTCGCGGGCGGACAGGACGATTATCGGGGTCGCGCCCTTCTCCCGGATGTCGGCGATCAGGGTCAGGCCGTCGCGGTCGGGCAGACCCAGATCGAGCAGCACCAGATCCGGCGCATAGTGGTTGAACCAGCGCAGGCCCTCCGCCGCGCTGTGGGCGGGGATCGGACGGTAGCCCGCAGCCTTCAGGGTGGCCTGCAGCGCCGTGGACAGGCTGGCGTCATCCTCGATCAGCAGGATGGTGGCGGGATCGGCGGTCGGGTTCACGGCGTCTTGTCCGTAGCCAGCGGCAGGATCAGGCGAACCCGAGCGCCCGAGCGGTCCGAGCGGTTGGCGGCTTCCACCTGGCCGCCCTGCGCCTGCATGAAGCCGCGCACGATGGCCAGGCCCAGGCCCGTGCCCGGCGCCCGCCCGTCGCCCGGCACGCCACGCACGAACTTCTCGAACAGGGGCTCGATGGGTTCGGGAAAGCCCGGCCCCTCATCTTCGATTTCGATCCAGCCCGCGCTATAGTCGGCGCCGATCCGCACCTGGATGCACGAGCCCGCCGCTGCGTATTTGGCGGCGTTCTGCAGCACATTGGCCAAGGCGGTTTCGGCCAACTGCGGATCGGCCAGCAGCATCGGCGCCGTCCCGGCGTCCAGCTTGACCTCGTAGCCGTCCAGCGCCGACCCGGCGCGCTCCAGGGTCCCGGTCACCAGCACGTCCGCCGCGATCGCCTCGGGGCGCACCACCACGGCTTCCGCGTCCAGGCGGCCCATCTCCAGCAGGTTGGACACCAGCCCGCCCAGGCGCGCCGTCTCCTTCTCGGCGATGGCCAGCAGTTCGGCGCGCGCGGACCTGTCGTAGCGGTCGGAGAACTTCTGCAGGCTCTGCAGGGTGAACAGGATGGTCGACAGGGGCGTCTTCAGGTCGTGGGAGACGGCGGCCAGCAGGTCGCCTTTCAGCCGCTGACTCTCGCTCTCAAGCCGCGCGCCCAGCGCCTGATCGGCCAGGTATTCACGGTCCAGAGCCACGGCGATGTAGCCGCGCACGATGTCGATCAGCCGCTCAGCGCCGTCAGGGCGGCCGTCCGGCGCGGACTCCAGACCCACGCCGAGGGCCGCGCCCTGGCGCTGGGACGACATGATCGGCCAGAAATCGAACCCGGCCTGCTCCACCGGATAGGCGCCGCCACGAGTCGGCAGGCGCGACGCCAGGGCCCAGCGGGCGGCCTCCTGGTCGGCGGGGGTCAGGTCCGCCCCGGCGGCGACCGCGGCGATCTCCAGGTCCTCACCCGTATCCAGCAGCACCGCCGCGGGCGCCCCGAACACGCGGCTGAGCGCGCCCGCGCCGGCCTCGGCGATCTCGGTGCGGCTGGTGGCGGCCATCAGGCTCTTGGCCAGGGCCTGCAGCGCCAGGGCCTGATCGGCGGCCTGCCAAGCGGCCTCGGCGCGGCGGCGCGACTGGCCGGCAACGGCGCTGACCAGCGCGGCGGTCGCCAGCAGCAGGGCCAGGGCCCAGATGTTCTCGGGGCTGTTGACGCGCAGAGTGTATCGCGGCGCGATCAGGAAGAAGTTGAAGGCAAGGGCGCCGCCCGCCGCCGCCACCGCGGGGCCCCAGCCGAAGCTGGCCGCGGCAATCACAACCGGCAGCACGAACACCAGCGACAGGTTCGGCGCCTGGGTCAGCTGGTCGAACAGCACGGCGGCCAGGGTGGCGACGCAGACCAGAACCGCCGTCAGCCCATAGCGGGCGATGGTCGACAGCGGCGCATCGCGCCCGGGGGCTGTATCCACATCCATGGTCATGACGGCGCTCCTTCGACGCAACCGGCGCGCCAAAGAAGGCCTCGAAGCGCGCCGATGCAAGGCCGGGGCGGCCGCAAGAGGCCACAACCACATGGGATTTTTATGCGGGTCGGCGCAGAAGCGCCCTGCCCCAGACGGGGCGAGTCCGTGCCGGAAACCCCCATGTCCGCTGTCGAAGCCCACCCAACCGAAGCGTCCTCCTCCACCGGCCTGAAGGCCTTCCTGGGCCTGGCCCTTGGCTCGGCGGGGGTCGTCTACGGCGACATCGGCACCAGCCCGCTCTACGCCTTCAAGGAATCCATCGCCCATCTGCGCGAGAAGAGCGGCGCGGTGCATGCCGCCGACGCCATCGGGGTGATCTCCCTGATGCTGTGGACGCTGATGGCCATCGTCACCATCAAATACGTGCTGGTCCTGATGCGCTTCGACAACCGGGGCGAAGGCGGCACGCTATCGCTGATGGCCCTGGTGCAGAGGGCCGGCGGGCGTGGCGCGAAGCTGATCGTCGTCATCGGCATGGTCGGGGCCGGCCTGTTCTTCGGCGACGCCATGCTGACCCCGGCCATCTCCGTGCTGTCGGCGGTCGAGGGGCTGGAGGTGATCCACGGCGCGGAGGGCCTGCAGCCCTTCATCGTGCCCATCGCCCTGGTTCTGCTGCTGGGCCTATTCGCGGTGCAGAAGCGGGGCACCGGCGGGGTAGGCGCCTGGTTCGGACCGATCTGTGTGGTCTGGTTCGGTGTGATCGCGGTGATGGGTCTGGCCTCCATCGCCCGCGCGCCCCAGATCATCGCGGCGCTGAACCCCGCTGAAGGCATCGCCATGCTGGCCCACCACCCCCGGCTGGGTCCCGTGGTCCTGGGCTCGGTGTTCCTGACCGTCACCGGCGCCGAAGCTCTCTACGCCGACATGGGCCATTTCGGGCGCAAGCCGATTCAGGCGACGTGGATGGCCCTGGTCTATCCGTGCCTGATCCTGAACTACCTCGGCCAGGGCGCCCTGGTGCTGACCAGCTCAAGCGCCGCCGACAATCCCTTCTTCCTGATGGCTCCGGACTGGTTCCAGATTCCCCTGGTGCTGCTGGCCACGGCGGCCACGGTGATCGCCAGCCAGGCGGTGATCTCCGGCGCCTTCTCCCTGACGCAGCAGGCGGTGCAGCTGGGCCTGCTGCCCCGGATGACGCTGAAGCCGACGTCGGAACTGCACGAGGGCCAGATCTACGCGCCTCAGATCAACTGGATGCTGGCCATCGGCGTGGCCGGGCTGGTCCTGGCCTTCAAATCCTCCACCGCCCTGGCCTCGGCCTACGGCATCTCGGTGATCGGCGCGATGATCACCTCGTCCGCCCTGGCGGTGGTGGCCGTGCATCGGCTGAACAAGCGGCCGGTGTGGCTGGCAGCCCTGCTGCTGTCGCCCTTCCTGCTGGTGGAGACCGCCTTTCTCGGCGCCAACCTGATCAAGGTCGCGCACGGCGGCTATGTGCCCCTGCTGATCGCCTCGGCCCTGATCCTTATCATGTGGACCTGGATGCGCGGCGCGCGGAAGCTGGCGCGGGCCGAGCACGGCCACGTCGCCCTGGCCGACATCATGCCCAGCCTGATCGCCCGCCCACCGATGCGCGCCAAGGGCACGGCGGTGTTCCTGACCAGCGACCCCAAGGACGCCCCGGCGGCGCTGCTGCACAACCTCAAGCACAACCAGGTTCTGCACGAGCAGGTGGTGATGCTGACCATCAAGGTCGTCCGCCGTCCGCGTGTGCCCGACTGCGACCGCATCGAGGTCTGCGACCTGGCCCCCGGCTTCAAGGCCATGACCATGACCTTCGGCTTCATGGAGAGCCCCGACGTCGCCAAGGGGCTCCTGCTGGCGCGGGGACGCGGCGTGAAGTTCGACATCATGCGGACGTCCTTCTTCCTCAGCCGCCGGACCCTGATCCCGCGCCGCGCCCATGGCCCCGCCTATCTGCAGGACCTGCTGTTCATCTTCCTGATGCGCAACGCCGTGCGGGCCGCCGACTTCTTCCACATCCCTCCCTCGCGGGTGGTGGAGCTGGGCGCTCAGATCAACCTCTAGGGCATCAGGTAATGCAGCCGGATGTCGAAGGGGCTGCCCAGCATCGGCTGCAGCCGCTCGCGCACGGACTTGGAGCGCGCCGTGCCGTCGTAGAAGTCCATCGAGGCGACGTCCTTCCACACCTCGATCAAGGTGATGTGGTTGGGCGCGTTGGTCTGCTGCAGGACGTCGAACCGCAGACAGCCGGCCTGGGGCGTGCAGCCCGCCGCCAGCTCATGCATCAGGGCAATGCCCTTGGTCCCGGTGTCCGCCCGGATCTGGGCCTGGACCGCGTCGGAAGCCCCAGGAGGCGCAGGGCCCGGGGCCAGGTCGACGTGAACGATGGCGTAGATGGGCCCCTTGGGCGCCTGGGCCAAAGCGTTGGACCCGCCGGCCACGGCGGCGGCCAACAGCAGAGCGGCAACAGCTTTTTGCATGATTTCCCCCACATTCGCGCCACGGATTCCGGGGTCGCCTGAACGGCACCATGGATGAAAGCGCAACCGTGGCCCAGACTTTCTGTCCACCCGCCCTTTCGCCGGACCGCGAACCCCCCTAAAAGCCTAGCCTCATGACAATCGCCGCTGTGGGTTTGGACGACGTCCGAGCGCGGACTTTCGCGTTCCCCGCACGCCATTTCATTAGCGTTTCCGACCTCAACCGGCTCCAGGTCATGGACCTGCTGGCCCTGGCGGAAGCCTTCGTCGCCCTCAACCGTCAGAAGGCCAAGAAGCTCGACCTGCTCAAGGGTCTGACGCTGATGAACCTGTTCTTCGAAAACTCCACTCGCACCCAAAGCTCGTTCGAGCTGGCCGGCAAACGCCTGGGCGCCGACGTGGTCAACATGAACCCCCGCGCCTCCTCCATGGCCAAGGGCGAGACCCTGATCGATACGGCGGTAACGCTGAACGCCATGCACCCGGATCTGCTGGTAGTGCGGCACGCCTCTTCGGGCGCGGCGGCGCTGCTGGCGCAGAAGGTCGGCTGCAGCGTGGTCAACGCCGGCGACGGCCAGCACGAACACCCGACCCAGGCCCTGCTGGACGCCCTGTCGATCAAACAGGCTTTCGGCCACATCGACGGCCTGACCGTGGCCATCTGCGGCGATGTTACCCACAGCCGCGTGGCCCGCTCCAACATCATCATGTTGAGCATGCTGGGCGCCGAAGTGCGTCTGGTCGGGCCGCCCACCCTGATCCCTGGATCGGCGCACCGCTGGGGCGTCGAGGTGCATCACGACATGCGCAAGGGCATCGCCGGGGCCGACGTGGTGATGATGCTGCGCCTGCAGATGGAGCGGATGCAGGGCGCCCTGGTGCCCTCGACCCGCGAATACTTCCGCTTCTACGGCCTGGACCGCGAGAAGCTGGCCGGCGCCGCGTCGCGCGTGCGGGTGATGCACCCCGGCCCCATGAACCGCGGGGTCGAGATCGACAGCGACGTAGCCGACGATCCTGCCGTCAGCCTGATCCAGAACCAGGTCGAGATGGGAGTAGCCGTACGCATGGCCGTGCTCGCCAGCCTCGCCGCCCGTCTGGACAACGCCTGATGCCGCCCAAACCCAGGACTATGACTGCGCGCACGGGCGGCAAAGGCCAGGCCATCGCCTTCATCAACGCCCGTATGGTGGACCCCGAGAGCCGCTACGACGGCCCTGGATCGCTGGTGGTGCGTGAGGGCGTCATCGCCGATGTGATCAAGAAGCCGGGGCTGGGCGCCCTGTCGGACGACGTGCGGGTGATCGACTGCAACGGAGCCATGCTCGCCCCAGGCCTGATCGACATCCGGGTCAAGACCGGAGAGCCGGGCGCCGAGCAGAAGGAAACGCTGAAGTCGGCCTGCCGCGCCGCAGCCGCCGGGGGCGTGACCTCCATCGTCATCCAGCCCGACACCGATCCGGCGGTCGACGATCCTGCCACCGTGGACTTCATCCTGCGCCGGGCGCGCGATATCGAGTTGGTGCACGTCTATGCCGCCGGCGCCGCCACCCAGAAGCGCGGCGGCGAGCGGATGGCCGAGATCGGCCTGATGC
>CAIYVC010000104.1 GCA_903929535.1 uncultured Caulobacteraceae bacterium
CTTCATCACCGCATCATAGCTGGCCACCGAGAAGCCGCCCTTCTTGGAGGCGTCGTTGTGGCAGGTCGAGCAGCGCTGCTGCAGCGCCGGGCCCACCACGTCCAGATAGATGTCCGCGGACGCCACATCCTTGGGCTTCTCGCGCGGGCCCGCCGTCGGCGGCAGGCCCATCGCCACCCGGATCGGGTTGGGGGCGTATTCCACAAGATAGGTCTCGCCGTGGGTCAGGTTGCCGCCCAGGTGTCCGGTCACGAACATCAGGGCTGTGATCACCAGCACCGGAACAATCCAGATCTTGGCGTAGGCCTTGTCCAGGAACGCGCCCCTGGCGAAGATCGGCTGGATGGCCTTGTAGACAGGCTGCACCGTCTTGGGCGATCCCGCCCAGCTGGGCCAGTTCGTCACCGGGTGCATCCTCAGGCGCAGCAGGGCCACCACGCAGGTGGCGATGCACAGGCTGACGCCCGCGTTGCGGTGCGCCTCCACCGCCGGCATGTCGGCGAAGGCGGGCTCCGAAGCGTGCATCAGGCCGATCGCCACCGTGCCGATCGCCGACAGGGCGCCCGCGACCCAGGTCGGACCCACCGCGCCGTCCAGGAACTTGAACGGCTTGAACCGCACCATGATCTCAAGCGCCACCGCAAGCGTCAGAATGCCCAGCGGAAGGTGCACGATCAGGACGTGAAACCGTCCCAGAAACCAGATGAATTGCAGCACCGAAGCGTTTCCCCGAATTCGTAGTCTTCTTAGAAGTAGAGCCCCCCGGTGTTTCCACCGAAGGGCCCTTAATTTCAGACCGTCAGGAGCATCGCTTCTTAGGCGACGATGCCCTGGATCACCTTGCCCGCCGTGTCGGTCAGGCGGAAGTCGCGGCCTTGGTAGTGGAAGGTCAGCTGCTTGTGGTCGATGCCCAGCAGGTAGAGCATCGTCGCGTTCATGTCGTGAATCTCGACCGGGTTCTCGACGATGTTGTAGCTGAAGTCGTCGGTCTTGCCGTAGGCGCTGCCGGCCTTCACGCCGCCGCCGGCCATCCACATGGTGAAGTTGCCGCCGTGGTGGTCGCGGCCCGAAGTCGGCGTGATGCCGCCCTGGGCGTAGACCGTCCGGCCGAACTCTCCCTTGAAGGTGACCAGGGTGTCGTCCAGCAGACCGCGCTGCTTCAGGTCGGTGACCAGAGCGGCGGAGGGTTGATCGACGGCCCAGCAATCAGGCGGGTGGCGCCGGACGATGTCGGCGTGGTGATCCCAGCCCACCTGAACCAGGTTGATGTACTTCACGCCCCGCTCGATCAGGCGGCGGGTCAGCAGGCAGTTGCGTGCGAAGGTGCCGGGGGTGTGCACCAGCGGCCCGTACATGTTGAGGATGTAGTCGGGCTCGTCGCTGAGATCGGTGACCTCGGGGATGGAGTCCTGCATCCGGTAGGCCATCTCGTACTGAGCGACCTTGGATAGGATCTCGGGATCGCCGGTGTTCTGGTACTGGCTGCGCGAAACCTGATCGATGAAGTCCATCTGCTCGCGGCGGGCGCCGCGGTCGATGCCGTCCGGATTGGCCACATAGAGCACCGGCTCGTTGCCCGAACGGAACTCCACGCCCTGGTGGTTCGACGGCAGGAAGCCTGCCGACCAGGTGGCCTGGGTCGCGCCCACGCCGCCCTCTTGATACTCGGACTTCATGACGACGAAGGCCGGCAGGTTCGAGTTGTCGGTGCCCAGAGCGTAGTTGACCCAGGCGCCCGCCGACGGGCGGCCCGCCAGCTGGAAGCCGGTGTGCAGCAGGATGTCGGCCGGGTCATGATTGACCTGCGGATTCCAGATGGTGTGGATGAAGCACAGGTCGTCGGCGATGGCGCCGACGTGCGGGAACAGATCAGACACCCAGCGGCCCGACTGGCCGTACTGCTTGAACGGCGCGATGGGAGCCATCACCGGGAAGGACGACTGGGCGTTGGACATGGATGAGACCTTGGCGGTCCCCTTGACCGAGGGCGGGATCTCCTGGCCGTGGCGCTTGATGACCTCGGGCTTGTAGTCGAACGTATCGACCTGCGAGAAGGCGCCCTTCATGTGGATGTCGACCACCCGCTTGGCGCGGGGCCGGAACTGGCCAGTGCTGAGCGCGCCCATGTCGGGACCCGCGTTGCCGCTGACCGGCGCGGCGCCCTTGGCCATCGACCTGCCGCCGCCCAGCATCTCGGCCATGGCGACGCCGCCAAGACCCATGCCGGTCCCCAGCAGACTGCGGCGGGACAGGTCCAGCAGGCGTTGACGCTGCTCTTCCGTCATCTTGATCTCGGTGTGCATCCTCATCCCTCCTAGCGCAGGGTGTAGGCGTCGGGGGTGTTCATAACCCCGGCGGTCACAAGGGTCATGGCGGCCAGGCGAGCCGGATCCACAGCAGGATCGGATTTCGCCAGACCGATATCGAGTATCTGCTTGGCCGCCTCAGGCTTGGCCTGAAGCCGGGCGTACTGCGAGGCCAGCAGATGTTTGGCCGCCTCCAGTTCCGCCGGCATCGGCAGCCGGCGCACGGCCAGACGCCAGATCATGCTGATCTGCTGATCCTCGTTGCTGGACGACTTGATCGCCCGCTCGGCCAGCTTGCGGTAGGCCTCCATGAACTGCGGGTCGTTCAGCATCACCAGCCCCTGGAGCGGGGTGTTAGAGATGGGCCGGACCACCGAGGCGTTGTAGCGGTCGGGCATGTCGAACGGCACCAGGTTCGGGACCGGGCTGTTGCGCTTGACGAAGGTGTACATCGAGCGGCGGTGGTTCTCGTCGGCCGGCACATTGGTCGGATAGATCACCGCGCCCTGAGCCACGCCGTCCCAGATCGCGTCGGGGGCGTAGGGGAAGACCGCGTCGCCGCCGACATGCTTCACCAGCAGGCCGGAGGCCGTCAGGGCATTGTCGCGGATGATCTCCGCCGGCATGCGGAACCGGGGGCCACGCTCGAGCAGGAAGTTGCGCGGGTCCTTCTCCAGGTTCTCGCGGCTGATGTTGGAGTCCTGCCGATAGGTGGCGGACATGACCATCAGCTTCTGCAGGTGCTTGATGTTCCAGCCCGACTTGACGAACTCGACCGCCAGATAGTCCAGCAGCTCGGGGTTGGTCGGGTTGGTGCCTTGGGTGCCGAAGTCGTCCACCGTCTGCACGATGCCGGTGCCGAAGTGGTTCTGCCACATGCGGTTGACGTAGACGCGGGCGGTCAGGGGCTGCTTGGGATCGAACAGCCAGTCGACCAGGCCCAGGCGATTGCGCGGAAGCTTGTCGCTCCAGGGGAAGACCCGCGGGATGGCCTGCGGCTTCACTTCCTGCATGTAGGAATTGTAGACGCCGCGATCGAGCACGAAGGTCTTGCGGTACTGAGGCTGGTCTCCGGCCACCATGATCTGGCTGATCGCGGCGTCGGCCTTCTGTTCGTTGAGGCGGGCCTCGCTGAGGTCGGCCCAGGCCTGCTGCACCGCAGGGTCCTTTTGCGCTGAGGCCAGGGCCAGTTCGGCGCGGGCGTCGGCCGCAGGTGCGGCGGCGGCCAGCTTGGGATCCTGCAGATAGGCAACTTCCAGCGGCGTCAGGGCGCGGGTGATCACCCGGATTTCGTCGATGGCGCCGCCGATCAGTTCGGGGCGGTTGAAGTTCACGCCGGACGCCAGGCCGAAGTAGCTGCCGTTCTGGGTGTTGGCGCCGCGCGGCGAAGCCGAGCGGGTCAGGTGGTCGTGCTCGACCACGGTCTTGGCTTCCTTGCCGTCGACATACAGATGCATGCCCGCGGCTTTGGAATTGCCGTCGTAGGTCGAGGTGATGTGCACCCAGCGGCCCGTCGGCAGCTTGTCGGTGGTCGACACCTTCAGCATGTTGGCCGGGGCGTTGTGCACGATCTGATAGGACAGATGGCCGTTGGCCAGATCGAGCTCGTAGCCCTGGGTGTCGATGCCGCCGTTGTTGTTCAGGATCGCGGCGCTCGGCCCAGCCGGACGGGTGCTGTCCTCATAGGGCTTGGCACGCAGCTTGACCCATAGGTCCAGCGAATAGGGCTGGGTCCGCTCGAACTTGCCGACCGAGGGATCGGTGGCGACGATGGTGTTGTTGAGCAGGACGCCCTGCCCCTTGGCGCCGGGCACGAAGGTGGCGTTGCTCAGATAGCCGGGCGCGCCGTCCTTCAAGCCGGACTTGGTCCACAGCAGGGTCTTGCCGTTGACCAGGGCGGGGAGCTGGCGCTCCTGGACCCGCGAGCCGGAGCCCAATCGGGCGTCCTGGAAGCCTGAAGCCAGCAGTTGCTCAAGCGCCGCGTCGATCTCGTAGGACGCGACCCGGGGCAGGCCTGGATCGGAGACTCGCGCCGCCGCGTCGGACAGGATGAAGCCGCGGTTGCGGACACGGCCGCCGGGCTTTTCGCCGCCCTTGCCGCCTTTACCGCCCGCCTTGGCGTCGGAGGGTTTGCCGCCCTCGGCCTTGGCCTTGGCCCCGCCGCCGTGGTCGGCGACCTTGATCGCCTTGGGCGCGCCGGACTTGCCTTCGTCCCCGGCGGCGATCTCGTGGCCGCCGCCATGCATGTGCTTGCCTTCGGCCTTGGAGGCTTCAGCCTTCTGACCGTCGCCCTTGTGGCCCTCTCCTTTGGCGTGGCCTTCGCCGCCCTTGCCTTCGCCTTTCTTGCCGCCCTTGCCATCCATGGGCGCGGGCCCAGCGGGGCCGTCCAGCACGGGGGTAGGCTTGCCGGCCGCGACGTCGGCCAGGATCTTCTTCTGCAGGCGCGTGGTCTCTTCCGCCACCGGCTCTTTCACCTGAGTGCCCTTCTTGGGCACGCCGAAGGCTTGCGGAGTCTCGGGGATATAAAGGCTCTCGAACGAGGCCTTGTAGCCGTCGTCCAGCGGATAGTAGGCCTGGGTGTCGGCGTCGATCGCGGTCTTGATGAGGTCGGCGCGCTGCGTGGCGGAGATCGCCGCCGCCTGAGCGTCGGCCTTGGTTTGAGCGGTGCGCAGGGCGGCCTGGTAGGCGGCTTCCTTGGCGACGGTCGCCGCGTGGGCGTCATTCAGCTTCTTGGACTGCTTGGCGGTCGGCCACTCCAGGGCGGTGCCCATCACCGTGCCTCGGTTGCCCGAGGAGCCGCCGCGTTCGTCCATCTGGTTGAAGAAGCCGGAGATGGAATAGTAGTCGGCCTGGGCGATCACGTCGTACTTGTGATTGTGACACTTGGCGCAGCCGACGGTCAGACCCAGGAAATCCTTACCGACCAGTTCGGTGCGTTCCTGCACGTAGTTGGTGCGGTATTCCTCGTCGATCGAACCGCCTTCGGAGTCCTGACGGCCGGCCTTGAGGAAGGCGGTGGCCAGCAGTTGATCGCGGCTGGGATTGCCGTTGTTCAGCTTATCCCCGGCGAGCTGCCAGGTGACGAACTGGTCATAGGGCATGTTGTTGGCGAAGGCCGAGATCACCCAGTCGCGGTAGGGGAAGGACAGCGAGCGCTCGCCGTCGTTCAGGCCGCCGCGCGTATCGGCATAACGGGCCACGTCTAGCCAGATGTTGGTCTGGCGTTCGGCGTACTCTTTGGACGCCAGCAGCTTGTCGACCAGCTTCTCGTAGGCGCCCGGGTCCTTGTCGGCGACGAAGGCGTCGACCTCCTGAAGGGTCGGCGGAAGCCCCGTGAGGTCCAGGGTGACGCGGTTGATGAGGGTTTCGCGATCGGCTTCCTTGGCCGGCTGCAGGCCTTCCTTGGCCAGACCCGCGTAGATGTAGCGGTCCACGGAATTGACCGCTTGGTCGTCCCACTTGGTCTTCTCGGGCTTGACCACCGCGGGCGGGATATAGGCCCAATGCTGCTTGTACTTGGCGCCCTGCTTGATCCAGCGTTCGATCACCGCGATGTCGTGCGGCGACAGGGTCTTGTGCGATTCCTTGGGCGGCATGCGGACGTCGACGTCGTTGGACGTGATGCGCTTCCAGAGCTCGCTCTTGTTGATGTTGCCGGGAACCAGGGCGCGCTTGCCCTTGTCTTCCGGGATGTCGCCGTAAGCGGCCTTCTCGATATCGAGGCGCAGGCCCGCCTTCTGGGTGCCCTGACCGTGACAGGCGAAGCAGTTCTGCGACAGGATCGGACGCACGTCCCAGTTCCAGTCGGGACGGTCCGGGATCGGAGCCATGCCGGCTTCCGCCACTGCCCCCGGCTTGTCGTGCGCGCAGGCCACGAGAATGCCCGCCGTCACCGCGACGATGCTGGCGCCGGCCAGCAGGACCGAGGGCTTGAACTTAGCCATTGCGACGATCTCCAGTAAGGCCGCATGCAGGACGGGGATGAACAACCAATCGTCCGAAACCGGGACCGATCATTCGAATAACCGTTTACCGGTTATAATTCCGTATATCGGAATATTTTGAGCGGGAGCGAGCAGAAAGTCAAGTGCGCGAACACTGGCCAAAGCTGTGCAACTCTTAGATTTCAAACCTCGCAAATCGTTGCAACGACTCCGCAACATTTGCCTCTTGCTCTAAGAGATCGGCATATTCTTGCCGGATTCCGACCGTGATTTGCAGAAATCAGGATAGACGCGGCAGCTATACTGAAGCTCCCGCGCCTATTCCATGCTGTCGGCCGATCACTTCTTGATCGCGATTCCCGTCTGACCATTGGCTCCGATCGGGTTGCGGTCGTTGTCCTCGCAGACGAACTCCTTCACTTCCCAGTCCTTGTGCAGGTCATAGATGCGGGTGACCGTGAACGGCTGGGTGAAGACCACTGGATCGGTCAGGGTGATCTGGTCCTCGAGGGTTTTGGCGTTCGACTTGCGCATGCGCTCATGCACGGTCAGCTGGTCGCTGTGCACCAGCCCACGCGAATCGATGGTGCCGGCCTTGATGGCGGTGGTGTCGATCACCAGGGTGTCGCCTTCCCAGTGGCCAACGGAATAGCCCTCGTAGCTCGGATCCGGATCCATGGGCTTGCGGCCATCGGTATAGACGCGGCGGATCTCACGCTTGAACTCCAGCGGGATCCACACGAGGCCCGGGGTAATCACCACTTCCATCGCGTAGGGTGAGCGCATGATCCGCGGCATGCCCTCGGGAAGACAGCCGATGTCGCCCCTCGGCTTGCCGGCTTTGATGGCGGCTATGTAGTCGGCGTACTTCTGCTTGTACTCCGCGTTCAGCGGCGCGTTGGGCTGCACGTCGGCGGAGACGGAGTCGACCGTGGGATCGAAGTTGAGGCTGCCGTGGTGGCCCCAGACCCCGCTCCAGTCGGGGAACTTGGTGCGCTTGGCGGGCTTGGCGGCGGTTTTCTTGGCGGCGGGCGCAGCGGCCTTGGCGTCAGAAGCCTTGGTGTCGGCGGCGTAAGCTGCCGAGTGCATGCCGATCCCCGCCACGGCGAGCAGCGCCGCCATGCAGGCCGCCTTCCCCGTGGAGTGCTTGAATCCGCCCTGTGATTTCTGAGACATCTGGAACCTCGATTTTTCTTCTTTGATCATTTCGGCGGGTCATTGCCTTTTTATCGAATAACCTGTAATCGGTTATTGGTCCGTATACCGGTAAGATTGAAGCCGGAGGTTTGAAACGTCAAGCGAATTGCCCCGCGAGGACAGCCGGCCGCGCCCAAGCGTCCGCCGCGCCGATGACTTCGCATGGAAAGACGCGGAAGCCATAACGGGCCCACCATCAGATTTCACCGATTCCATTAAAGCCGCGCCGCGACAACAGCGGCGGGTTCGCAGGGCCCGCAGCCCCGCCAATCAAAACCAATAGAGGAGGAGTTCATGTCCAAGTTCGCCCTGACCATCGCCCTGGCCGCCGCCGCCCTCGTCTCCGGCGCGGCAGCGGTCCACGCCCAGACCAAGCCCGCCAATCCCGCCTTCGTCGAAGAGCGCGGCCTCAAGCGCCCCGCCCTTCTGTTCCGCGAACAGTGGAAAAGCCCCACCGGCAAGGAAGTCGAGCTGACCGCGCCCAACTCCATGGTCAACCCTGACCTGGAACTGCATGTCCTTGGTCCCCCCGGCACCATCCTGAAGGGCAGCGGCCATGACGGCGACCCGAACGACCCGCCACACGTCTTCTCCGGCGAATGCAAAGGCCCCTGCGGCTTCACTCTGCGCAGCAAGAAATCCGCCGCCGATCTGAGCGGTCTGGCTTTGATCCGCGTTGAGACTAAGACCAGCGGCTTCCACCACGTCTATCCGGTCGTGAAGCTGGCCTCGGGCGAATGGTACATCGGCGACAAGCCGCAAGGCGGCTCGCTGCGCGCCTATATCACCACTGAATTCGACCTCTACGACATCACCTGGACCACGCTGGACCCGGCCAACCTGCTCACCAAGGGCAATCCGGTGGGCAAGATCGACCTCTCCAAGGTCGAGGAAGTCGGTTTCGCCGACCTGATGCCCTCCTCCGGCCACGGCCCCGGCGGCTGGTTCGACGTGGCCAACTTCGAGGTCTTCGGCAAGCCGGTGGCGCGCTAAGACGCTCAAGGGACGTTCCGGTTCGCCGGGGCGTCCCGTCTGCTGATTCCCAAGAAGGAAAACGGATGCACAGGATGATGATCGGGGCCGCCGCGGCGGCTCTCTGGCTGGCCGCCGGCGCGGCCATGGCTCAGGCCCCCGCCGCGGCGCCCGCTGCTCCGGCGGCGGATACGGCGCTGACCCTTCAGCCGGTTAAGCCCGGCGTCTTCATGGTGGTGGGCAACGGCGGCAACACCACGGTGGTGGTGGGCAAGGACGGCCTGATCGTGGTCGACACCAAGAACCCCGGCCCGACCGCCTTCCCCGACCTGATGGACAAGATCAAGGCCGCCTCGCCCCTGCCGGTGAAGGACGTGATCATCACCCACCACCACGCCGACCACTCCGGCAACAGCGCCGGGTTCGAAGCCGCCGGCGTGCCGGTCATCGCCCACGAGGGCGAGAAGAAGGCGCTGGAGACCTACAACCCCGCCGGCCGCGCCAAGCCTGTTGCCCCGACCAAGACCTACGCTGTCAGCGAGACCGTTAAGATCGACGGCGTCACCGCCGAGGTCCATCACTTCGCCGCCGGCCACACGGCGGGCGACAGCATCGTCTACTTCCCGGCCCAGAAGCTGGTGTCCGGCGGCGACGAGATCGTCGCGGTCACACCCAACGTCGACTACCCATTCGGCGGCAGCGTGCTGGGCTGGCTGCAGAGCCTGGACGCCATCGCCAAGCTGGACTTCGACACCGTGATCCCCGGCCACGGCCCCAAGCCCCTGACCCGCGCCGAGTTCATGGCCTACAAGCAGAAGTGGGAAACCCTGGTCCAGCGCGGCCGGGCGGCGGTGAAGGCCGGCGTGACCGAGGACAAGATCCTGGCCGCGATCAAGGTCGACGACCTCGGCTGGACCCTGAACCCGTCCGGCTGGCCGCCCGCGCGGCTGGACCCCTTCTACGCCGAACTGTCGAAATAGGCTGATCCGCCTTGGTGAAGTTCGCGGCCGCCCGGCGACGGGCGGCCGTTCGCGTTTCCAGGCCTAGCCGAGCAGCTGCTGCAGACGGCGTATCAGGTCGTCGCGGCGATAGGGCTTGCCCAGGATCGGCTGGTCGCCGGTCAGGCCATGGCCCTCCAGCAGCGGCCCGGCGTAACCCGAGGTCAGCAACACCTTGATCCCGGGCCTGATCCGCGCGGCCTCGCGCGCCAGTTGCACGCCGTTCAGCTTGCCCGGCATGGCGATGTCGGAAAACAAAAGGTCGATCCCATCGCCGCCCTGCAACATCTGAAGAGCCTCGTCTCCGTCGCGAGCCGTCAGCACCTGGAAGCCGAAATCGCGCAGGCTCTCGGCGGCGGCGTTCATCACGTCCGTATCGTCCTCGACCACCAGGATGACCTGCCTGCCGCCGTCGGCCAGGGCCGGCGCGGGCGCGGCCTCGCTCGCAGGACTGGCCAGGGAGCGGGGCAGGTAGAGCAGGATGGTGGTCCCCTTCGACGGCGCTGATTGGATCTCGACGAAGCCCCCGGCGCTCTGGGCGAAGCCGTAGACTTGGCTGAGTCCCAGGCCCGTGCCCTTGCCGACCCCCTTGGTGGTGAAGAAGGGTTCGAACACCTGGGCCGCGGTGGCTTCATCCATGCCGTGCCCGGTGTCGGCGATGGCCACCATGACATAGCGGCCGAGTTTCGCGGGCCGCTGCGGCGAGGCTTCGACATCGACGTTGCGGGTGCGGATGTGCAGCTTTCCAACCCCGTCCATGGCGTCGCGGGCGTTGCTCACCAGATTGAGCAGACAGGCCTGAAATTCCGCCTCGTCGACGCAGACCCGATCGAGGTCCGTCGCCAGATCCAAGGTCAGGTCGATGGATTCGCTCAGCGCCTTCTGCGCTAGGACGCGCAGTTCGAGCACCAGCTCATTGGGGTCCAGCACCAGGGGCTTGAGGTTCTGTTTGCGGGCGAAGGTCAGCAGTTGCTTGATCAGCTGCGCGCCCCGGTCGGCCGCGCTGGCGGCGTGACGTGACAGCTGCACGACGCGCTCGGTCTCTGTGGGCTTGCGCGCGATCATCTCCAGATAGCCGATGATGGCGGTCAGGATGTTGTTGAAGTCGTGGGCGATGCCGCCGGTCAGCCGACCGATAACCTCCAGGCGCTGGGCGCGCATCAGTTCCTCGCGCGAGCGCAGCAGCTCCTCATTGTAGGCCTCAGACTCTTCCAGAGCGTCGGCCAGCCGGCCGTAGAGACGGCCGAGGTCCAGCAGCAGCACCCCCAGCAGGAAGGCGCCTGAGGCCAGGGCGGAGACGCGGCCCGCGTACCAGCCCAGGTCAAAGCGGGTGTCGCTGACGATGGCGCTAAGGGTCACGTCGCAGATCCAGGCGCAGAGCACCACCATCAGCCAAATATCCAGCACCGCGCCCCGGTTGTTGCGCCAAAGCACGATCAGGGTCCCGGCGGCGATGGCCACCATCATCGGGCTGACGCCGCTGGTGAACATGCGCGAATAGTTGCCGTTGACCGAGATGACCGGCAGCACACCCTCCGGGTGGGTCGCCAAGAGGACGGCCAGGAGCACGAAGACCAGAACCAGCGCCAGGGCGGCGACGATGGCGCGGCCGGGACGGGACCAGCGCCAGCCTCTCGCGACCTCCAGCCGGGCGGTGACGCTGTGGCCCAGGACGAACAGCGGAAAGCCGGCGTGCCAGAAGACATAGAGCCAGGCGACGGCCTGGCTGCCCGCCACGCCCAGCAGGCCGGTCTTCGAGAACACGCCGGGGAAGGCCATCATGTGCGGCACGATGATGAAGCTGCTCATCAGATAGCCGGACGACAGCACCAGGATCGAGGGCGACTGTGAACGGTAGAACTGGCCCAGCAGCAGAATCGCGGTGATCAGATCGCTGATCCACAGGGCGGATTCGTAGGCCGGCACAAAGGCCGGGATCTGCGGCAGAGGGGTGCGGGCGTAGGGGGCGATGACCGCTAGAGCGGCGACGCTGAGGAAGATGAAGACCGCACCCAGCCGCCGGTCCCAGCGTCCCGCCGTGGCCGTTCCTAGAAAGGCCTGTGTCGCCGGCCTGGGTAGCGGGCTCGTTTCCATCCCGCCTCACGCTACGCCCGTCAGGCGACGCGCGCCAGAACCTCTCCGAGCTTGCCGATCATCTCGGCCTTGCTGACGATCAGGGGCGGCGGCGTAACCTAGCGCAGGGTCGGGATGACGAAGCTCTGGTCGGTGACCGGCCCGCCCTTGGGCCAGCGCGAGGTGACCGTCTTGGTGCGGGTGTAGAAACGGATGCCGTCCATCCCGTACTGGTTCAGATCGCCGAAGCCAGACCGCTTCCAGCCGCCGAAGGAGTGGTAGGACACTGGCACCGGGATCGGCACATTGATGCCGACCATGCCGACTTCCACATCCGACACGAATTCGCGCGCGGCGTCGCCGTTGCGGGTGAAGATGGCCACGCCGTTGCCGTACTGATGCTTGGACGCCAGACCGACGGCCTCGGCGACGCTCTCTGTACGGACGATCTGCAGCACCGGGCCGAAGATCTCGTCCTGATAGGTGCGCATGGCCGGGGTCACGTGGTCGAACAGGGTCGGGGCCAGGAAATAGCCGTCCTCATAGCCCTGCAGCTTGAAGCCGCGTCCGTCCACGACCAGCTCGGCGCCCTCGTCCACGCCCATCTGGATGTAGCTTTCGATCTTGGCCTTGTGCGCGGCGCTGACCACGGGACCGTAGTGGGCGTCCGGATCGGTGGACACGCCCACGCGCAAACCCTCGATGGCCGTCAGCAGCTTTTCGCGCAGGGCCTTGGCGGTCGCCTCGCCGACCGGAACCACCACCGGCAGAGCCATGCAGCGCTCGCCCGCCGAGCCGTAGGCCGCGCCCATGATGTCGGCCACCGCCTGATCCAGGTCCGCGTCTGCCAGGATGATGCCGTGGTTCTTGGCCCCGCCCATGCACTGCATCCGCTTGCCGGCCGCCGCGCCGCGCGCATAGACCTGCTGAGCGATGTCGGAGGAGCCGACGAAGCTGACCGCCTTGATGTCCGGATGGTCGAGGATGGCGTCCACCACCACCTTGTCGCCGTGCACGACGTTGAGGATCCCCGGGGGCAGGCCCGCCTCGACGGCCAGTTCCGCCAGCCGCACGCCGGTCGAGGGGTCGCGCTCGGAGGGCTTGAGGATGAAGGCGTTGCCGCAGGCGATGGCCGGGGCAAGCATCCACAGCGGGATCATGGCCGGGAAGTTGAAGGGCGTGATGCCCGCCGCGATGCCGATTGGCTGGCGCAGGGAATAGACGTCGATCCCGGGACCGGCGCCCTCGGTGTATTCGCCCTTCATCAGATGCGGCACGCCGCAGGCGAACTCCACCACGTCCAGCCCGCGCTGAATGTCGCCGCGCGCATCGGAGACGACCTTGCCGTGCTCCGAGGCCAACAGGTGCCCCAGCGCCTCCATATTGGCTTCGATCAGGCGTTTGAACTCGAACAGCACCCGCGCCCGCCGCTGCGGATTGAGCGCGGCCCAAGCGGGCTGCGCCGCCTTGGCGCTGGCCACGGCCCGGGCCAGCATCGCCGCGTCGGCCAGTTCCACCGAAGCCTGAGGCTTGCCGATATTGGGATCGAACACATCCTGACGGCGCGCCGCGGCCCCACCCGATACGGCGGCTCCGTCGATGAAATGGCTGATGCCGCGCATGGCCTTCTCCCTGGTGGCTGGCGTCCACCCCTACCGGTAAAGGCCGAACGGGCCCGCCGATCAAGCCCGGATGACGCCGAGGCGCCCCCTCCCCCTTGACCAGTACCGGTGGCTAAGTCGGGAACCCTACCTTCGATGACCCCTTGAGATATGAGGTAAACCGGCGTTTACTCAACCTGCACGGGAATTTGTTGGGCCATGAAAGCCTACGGCTTCTATCTATATGATGAGGATGGAGACCTGATAGGTCCGGCCGCCGCCGAGCTTGACTGCGACCAGAGCGCCAAGGTCCTGGCCGCCGCTATCATCACCGGCTACCCCGGCTGCCAGGAGATCGAGATTTGGGAGGAGCGCCGTTACGTCGGCCAGAGCCGCAAACCGCATGGCTCCTTCCCTCAGGACAAGGCGGCGACCCGCTCTATCCCGGGCGGCCGAACAGACAGTCCAGTTCGATCGGGGCTACCGCATCGGTCTTGGAGAAGTTGACCGGCTGCATCTGGAACAGGGTGAAACCCAGGGCTTCCATCGCCTTCATCGCCTCGGCCATCGACCAGACGCCTTCGTAGAGGTGCACGCAGGGCAGCTCCATCTGCACCCCAAGCACCCGATCCATGAAGGACCCGGCGCCGGCCAACACCTGGGCCTCGTAACCCTGAGTGTCGATCTTCAGGAAGATGTTGCCCTTGATGTCCGCCATCAGCTCTTCCAACCGCTTCACTCGGATGGTCTCGCTGGCGATGGTGCGCGACTGGGGATCGAAGTCGCCGGCGGCGCTGGTGGTCTTCTTGATCGAGCTGAACACGGTGTTTTCGGCCACGGCGATCTGGGCGGTCTCGTCGGTCTCGCCGGCGGCGACATTGATCGCAGTCCAGTTCGGATCGGCCGCGCAGTTGCGCTGCAGCTCCAGGAACACCGAGGCCAGAGGCTCCAGCGAAACGATGTTGCCCTTGTAGCCTTCCTTGCGCAGCGAGGCGGCGAACTGGCCGGTGTTGGCGCCGACGTCGATCACCTGGTCGATGCGCCGATGCTGAAGGAAGTCGATCAGCCGCGGCTGAGCCCGCACGATGTCCCGGCCGGTCGCCTTCAGTAACTTGCGGATGACGGTCTTCATGATCGCGGCCTGGCCCCCAATGCAGCGGTTCCATCTATAGCGGCTTGGCCGGCGACCACCACGCAGTCCGCATCCCGCCAGGAGCGGCCAAAGGACGCTGGCCCGAGGCCCCAAGCTGCGGCATGACAAACTCATGGCTCCCACTACCCAGACCCTGTCCCTGGCTCAGGCCCGGCGTATCGCCCTGGCCGCCCAAGGGTTCGGCGAGGCGCGTCCGGAAGGCCCGGTGACTGCACGGCATCTGACCCGGGTTTTGGACCGCATCGCCCTGCTGCAGATCGACTCCGTCAACATCGTCAGCCGCGCCCACTACCTGCCCCTGTTCTCGCGCCTGGGCGCCTATCCGCGCACGCTGCTGGAGCAGCAGGCCTGGGGCAAACCGCGCAAGCTGTTCGAATACTGGGCGCACGAGGCGTCGCTACTGCCGATGGCGGCCCAGCCTCTGCTGCGCTGGCGCATGGAGAATGCGCGCGACGGGATCGGCATCTATGGCGGGCTTAAGCCGTTCGCCCGCGAGCGCCGCGCGGAGGCCGACGCCATCCTCGCCCGTATCCGCGACGAAGGGCCGATGGCCCCCTCGGAATTGGACGGCTCCAAGAGCGCAGGCGGCTGGTGGGGCTGGAGCGACGCCAAAAGCGCGTTCGAATGGCTGTTCTGGTCGGGTCTGATCACGACCGCCACACGGCGCCCGAGCTTCGAGCGGGTCTATGACCTGACCGAGCGAGTCCTGCCCCGCGCCATCGTGCAGACGCCTACGCCGAGCCGCGAGGATGCGCACCGCGGGCTGCTGGTCCTGGCCGCCCGGGCGCTGGGTGTGGCCACCGCGTCCGACCTGCGCGATTATTTCCGCCAATCGCCCGGCGACGCCAATCCTGCCCTCGAGCAGTTGGTGGAAGACGGGACGCTGGAGCCGGTCAGGGTTCAGGGCTGGAGCCAGCAGGCCTATCTGGACCCGCAGGCGCGCCGTCCCCGGCGGATCGAAGCGCGGGCCCTGCTGGCGCCCTTCGACCCCCTGATCTGGGAGCGTCCGCGCACCGAGCGCCTGTTCGGCGTCAGGGTGCGCCTGGAGATCTACACCCCGGCGCACAAGCGCACTCACGGCTACTACGTGCTGCCGCTGCTGTTGAACGATCAGGTGGTGGCGCGGGTCGATCTGAAGGCGGACCGGGCGGCAGGCGTGCTGCGGGTGCTGAGCGCCCATGCCGAACCCCATGCGCCGGCGGACGTCGCCGAACACCTGGCGGCGGAACTCAGACTGATGGCCGACTGGCTGGGGCTTGAGGGGCTATCGGTGGCCCACAGAGGCGATCTGGCCGGCGTGCTGGCGCAAGCGATCTAGGCCCAAAACGCACACGGGCGCGGCAGCCTTTCCGGCGCCGCGCCCGTGCTCCCGTTGACCGGATCAAAGCGTGTGAAGGTGTTGTAGCCCCGAGTCGGCGCGGTCGGCGCCCCGCGAAATGTCGCAGGAAAGCTGAGCTGTTTCAGGCGCGTACGTAGACCCAGGCATCCGCGCCCGAGCGCAGACGCACCTCGATGCGCCTGTAGTCCGCCACCTCGTAGCCGTCCGCGGCGAGCAGTTCCTCCGGCGTGATGCGGAACAGGCGGCCCAGCACCTTGTCGGCGGGATCATTGCTGGGCGTCACGATGGGATGCATGTCCGAGCCGCTGGTGCGGATCACCTCCGGATCGATGATGCGCAGCCAGGCGTGCCTGTAGCCCGGCAGGGCGTCCAGCGTTCCGTCGAGCAGGCGTCCGAAGGTCGCCAGCTGCACCTCGTCCTGCTGCAGGGTGCCGTAGGAGAAGAGCAGAACCGTGGCGTCATCGGCCATGACTTGTCCTTCTGCCCGGGGGAATTGCCTAAAGCTTAGGGTCCGCGAGTAAACCGCGCCAGCGTTTCGGCGGCGCCATAATCTTTGGCCGGATTAGGGAGTATGGTCCGATCAACCTTGATTCAATCGCCTGATCGCGATCGGAGACGCTCGTCCATGAAACGCCTCTACATTCCCGTCCTTGCCCTGCTGGCCGCCGTGCTGCTGATCGTGGCCCCGCCGCTGACGAGCCGGGCCCAGGCGGCGCCGCTGCAGACCGCGATTTTCTCGGGCGGCTGCTTCTGGTGCATGGAGCACGACATGAAGGCCATCCCGGGGGTGGTCTCGGTGGAGTCCGGCTACACGGGCGGGACGCTGACCAACCCCGCCTATGAGGATGTGATTACCGAGCGGACCGGCCACTATGAGTCGGTGCGGGTGAAGTTCGATCCGGACAAGATCACCTACCAGCGCCTGCTGGACCGGTACTGGAAGCTGGTCGATCCCACCGACGACAAGGGCCAGTTCTGCGACCGCGGCCCGTCCTACCGCCCGGCGGTGTTCGTCACCCCCGACCAGCGCAAGGTCGCCGAGGCCAGCCGCGCCGCCGCCGCCAAGCAGTTGAAGGTCGGCATGATGGCCACCCCGATCCTCCCCGCCCAGACCTTCTGGCCGGCTGAGGAATACCACCGCGACTACGCCACCCGGCACCAGATCAACTACGACATGTACCGCATGGGCTGCGGCCGCGACCGCCGCTTGGCGCAGGTCTGGGGCGTGGCGGGGTGATCGTCATCCCAAGGCTTGTCCTTGGGACCCAGCATCTCGACGTTTGAAGCGGGGCGCCCGTATCAACCGCTGCGGCGTTGAGGTCTTCGCTGCTGGGTCCCGGAACAAGTCCGGGATGACGGCGGAAGTTAAGCTGATCTCGCCTGCACGATCTGCTGCAAGGGGTTGGGCGTCGGTTCGGCGACCTTGACCAGGGTATTGCGGTCACGGTGGCGGAAGGGCTCAGGCTGGCCCCTGACCTGCAGCATGGTGTCCGACAGATAGCTCCAGCTGCCATCGTCGTTGAGGGTCACCTCGATGCGGTAGGAGTCGGTGCGGAAGGCGTACTCCAGGAAGGCCGTGGAGCAGATGCCGTATTCGGTCTGGCCGCGTTCGGCCTGGACCGCGAAGGACTTGGCGTCCGCCGCCGCCTGCCCGGCCGCCACCGCCACCTGACCGCGCGGAATGGCGACCGTCTGCAGAACCAGCCCCGTGGCCGGCTCCCACAGCCAATAGCCGACCTGGTCGTGGAAGGTGGCGTCCTCCTCGGCGGTGTTGATGTGGATGTGGTAGCGCAGGCCGTAGAACAGCTGCGGACCGTTGGTTTGGGGGTCGATCGGCTGAAGCTCGATCCGCTCCATGAACAGGCGCCGCTCCGGCCCGTCCGCCTTGGGGTTCAGGTCGACGCCCTTGGTCCCCTCCCAGACGCCCGCCATCCGCGCCAGCGGTCCGAGATTGGCCAGGGTGTCGGGATCGACGTCGCTGGGCTCGGTGAAGATGTCTTCCGGAAACGCGCCCATGATCTCTCCCCATCGACGGGCGAGGTTTGGGCGAGGCGGTCAGGCGCAGTCAAGCTGAAGCTTGATCCGTCCTGTCTAGCCGAAGGTGAAGGTGAAGGCCTGGGCGCCCGCGTCCAGGAACTCGATCTGGAACACCACGTCGTCCATCGGGCCCTTGGCCATCTTCTGCTGGCGGACCAGCTGATAGAGCTTCTGGCCGGCGATGGTCCCGTTGCCGTTGGCGTCCACGTCCAGACCGTGATCGGCGCCGGGCGGCTTGCCGTTCATGGTGATGCGGAAGCGCACGGGTTTGCCGTTGGCCGCAGGGCCCAGGACCATGTGCAGGTCGCGGGCGTGGAAGCGATACTGGATGACGGCGCCAGGGGCCGTGGAGGTGGCCATCTCGGCCCCGACCTTCCAACTGCCGCCAAGAGCCCAGCCGTCGGCGACATAGGACTTGGCCACGGCGTAGGTCGCCACCTGATCATGCTTCTGCCCGCCGGGCGAAGCGAAGCGGTCGGCGCGGCCGTAGCCGATGTAGGTTTCCGGCGACAGGGCGTTTTCGAAGTCCGCCGCCGCCTGAACGCCAGAGCCGGCCTGGCTGACCAGGGCGCCGGTGACAGCAGTCCCGTTGCGTTCGGCCAGGAGCTGGCGGATGACCTGCTCTGATTCCGGATAGCCGCCCTCGCCCAGGTGGACGTTGCGGATCAGACCCTTGGCGTCGACGAAGTAGTGGGCCGGCCAGCTCTGGTTGTCGAAGGCCTTCCAGACGGCAAAATTGTTATCCATGGCCACCGGGTAGTTGACCTTGAACTGCTTAATCGCCCGCTCGACGTTGGACTGCTGCTTCTCGAAGGCGAACTCCGGAGTGTGCACCCCGATCACCACCAGCCCCTGCGGGCCATAACGCGAAGCCCATTCCTCGACGTACGGCAGGGCGCGCAGGCAGTTGATGCAGCTGTAGGTCCAGAAGTCGATCAGCACGACCTTGCCCTTCAGCCCTTCGGCGGTCAGGGGCGGCGAATTCAGCCACTTGGTGACGCCGTTGAAGTCCGGAATAGCGCCCAGCACAGGCAGCTTGGGCGCGCCGCCGTTCGCCGTCATGGCAGGGCCGGCCGTCATCGCGGGGCCGCCCGTGGTCGGGCCGGTCATCGACGGGCCCTTCATCGCCGCGCCCGCGGTCATCATGGCGGGACCGCCGGTCATCGCCGCGCCGCCCTTCATCGCCGGACCGCCGGTCATGGCCGCGCCGGGCGTCATCTGAGCCGAGCCGGGAATGATGTTGGAGGAGACCTGGCTTGAGGCGTCGGCCTTGGGATGCAGCTTGTCGAGCAGGCCCTGCTCCAGCGAAACGGTGCTGGTGGAGGACAGCTGAGTCAGGAAGCCGGTGTCGAGCCCGAACGCGATAGCGACCACGCCGGCCAGAACGGCCACGCCAAGCACCTTGCGGATCCACTCGCTGGCGCCCAGCGACTTCTTCATCGCCGAGAACACCTTGCCGCCGATCAGCAGGGCCAGGGCCAGGGAGGTGGCGGCGCCGGCGGCATAGGCGGCCAGCAGGATGGTGCTCTGGGCGCTGGCGCCCTGCAGCGCCGCGCCGGTCAGGACGAGGCCCAGGATCGGGCCGGCGCAGGGGGCCCACAGCAGGCCGGTAGCCACGCCCAGCAGCAGGGACGGCAGGAAGGCGCCGTCGCCGCCTTCGGCCGCATCCGCCGATTGCGACAGCCGTCCGCCGAGCGCCACTAGGGGCCGGGTCAGCCGGTCGGCCAGTTGGGGGAAGAGCAGGGTGACGCCGAAGAAGGCCAGCACGACCATGGCGACCCAGCGCCCCGCCGCATTGGCCTGCACGGCCCAGCCGCCGGCGACCGATGCCAGGCTGGCCACCAGGACGAAGGTGGCGACCAGTCCCAGCAGCATGGGCAGGCCGTTCTTGACGAAGGATCGATCCGCCCGCGTGAACACGAAGGGAAGCACCGGCAGGATGCAGGGGCTGACAATCGTCAGCGCGCCGCCCAGGTAGGCCAGCAGAAGCAGGATCATGTTTGCCTAGGTTTGTTGGATCAGGCGGGAGTCGGGCGGAAGGTCAGGGCGATCCCGTTCATGCAGTAACGCAGGCCGGTCGGCTTGGGGCCGTCGTCGAACACATGGCCCAGGTGGCCCCCGCAGCGGCTGCAGCGAACCTCGGTCCGGTCCATGCCCAGCGACTTGTCGTCCAGCGTGGCGACGGCGGTCTTGGCGATTGGCGCCCAGAAGCTCGGCCAGCCGGTGTGGCTCTCGAACTTGGTGGTGGAGGAGAAGGCGTCTTGCTTGCAGCCGGCGCAGCTGAACACGCCGTGGCGGTGCTCTTCCAGCAGCGGGCTGGTGAAGGGCCGCTCGGTGGCCGCCTGACGCAGGATGGCGAACTGGTCCGCCGTCAGCATCTTCTTCCATTCCTGGTCGCTGTGCATGACCGCGAAGGTCATCTGGGCGGCGCGGGCGCCGCGCGCGTCGAGCATCGAACCGGCGGCCAGGGCGAAACCGGCGGCGGCGCCGCTGGCCATCAAAACGCGTCTCGTGATCATCTTCCGATCCCTTCGCAAACGAGGCCGGGCGCGGTCTTCGCGCGCCCTGGCGATATACGAACACCTGTAATCATAGATAGGAGGCGAGAGTTTGTCCTCACATCTCCACTTTGAAACGACAAAAGACGCGTGGCGATCCGGTCCGTTGCGAACCGAATGGCGCAGGCGCGGGCGGCGGGCGGCTCAAAGCTTCCCGAAAACGGCTTCAACTGCGACCTCTTCACCGTAGGTCTTGGCGCCGGGCCTGCTTCTGCCATTCTGGTCGATCCGCACTGTGGAGCCCGAGACATGGCCGCCGCCGACACCATAACCCTGCCCTGCCGGCCCGAGCCGATGTCCCTGTCGGTCTCGCAGACCGCCGTCATCGTCATCGACATGCAGAACGCCTACGCCTCGCCGGGCGGCTACCTTGACCTGGCGGGGTTCGACATCGCTGGGGCGCGCAAGGTGATCGACAACACCGTCGGGGTGCTGGAGGTGGCGCGCAACGCCGGCATGACGGTGATCTATTTCCAGAACGGCTGGGATGCCGATTACGTGGAAGCCGGCGGGCCGGGCTCGCCCAACTTCCACAAGTCCAACGCCCTGAAGACGATGCGCAAGCGCCCCGAACTGCAGGGCACGCTGCTGTCCAAGGGCGGCTGGGACTATGAGCTGGTGGACGAGCTGAAACCGCAGCCGGGCGATATCGTGCTGCCCAAGACCCGTTATTCGGGCTTCTTCAACTCGCAGCTGGACAGCGTCCTGCGCTCGCGCGGCATCCGCAATCTGGTGTTCGTCGGCATCGCCACCAACGTCTGCGTGGAGTCGACCCTGCGCGACGGCTTCTTCCTGGAATACTTCGGCATCGTGCTGGAAGACGCTACCCATCAGGCCGGCCCGGACTTCGTGCAGAAGGCGGCCATCTTCAACATCGAAACCTTCTTCGGCTGGGTCTCCAGCGTCGCTGATTTCAAAGGCGCGTTCGGCCAGATCGCGCCCAAAGAATCCGTCTCAACGGACTGAGGAAACCACCATGCCCAAGACCGGCATCATCCCGCCGGGGACCGGAACCCCCATCGCCCCCTTCTCACCAGGAACCCTGGCGGACGGCATCGTCTATGTGTCGGGCACCCTGGCCTTCGACAAGGACAACAACATCGCCCATCCGGGGGACGCGGAAGCCCAGACCCGCCACGTGCTGGAGACGATCAAGTCGGTGATCGAGACCGCCGGCGGGTCCATGGAGGACGTGACCATGAACCATATCTTCCTGAAGGACTGGGCCGACTACGCGGCGATGAACAAGGTCTATGCGGAGTATTTCCCGGGCGAGAAGCCGGCGCGCTACTGCATCACCTGCGGCCTGGTGCGCCCCGCCGCCCTGGTGGAGATCGCTACCGTCGCCCACATCGGCAAGGCCTGACCCTTGGCCAAGTCCGCTACCGTCGATGGCATCTACTGCGAGATCCACCCGGGACCGCCGGGCGCCCCGTCCGTGATCATGTCCTCGGGCCTGGGCGGCTCAGGCTCGTTCTGGGCGCCGCAGATGAAGGCCCTGACCCAGCACTTCGACGTGATCCTCTACGACCACCGCGGCACCGGCCGCAGCGCGCGCGCCCTGCCCAAGAGCCTGACCTATTCGGTTGATCAGATGGCGGAGGATATCGTCGCGGTGATGGACGCCGTGGGGCTGCAGAGCGCCTCGGTGGTCGGCCACGCGGCGGGTGGGCTGGCGGGCCTGGCCCTGGCTCTGAACAATCCCGAGCGGCTCGAGCGGCTGGTGGTGGTCAACGGCTGGTCGCAGCCCGATCCGCACATCGCCCGCTGCTTCGAGACCCGCATTGCTCTGCTCAAGAACACCGGTCCTCTGGCCTATATCCGCGCCCAGCCGATCTTCCTCTATCCGGCCAACTGGATCTCCCAGAACTCGTCCCTGCTGGAGGCCGAGGAATCGCACATGGTGGCGGGCTTCCCGACCAACGAGGTGATGCTGGCCCGCATCGGCGCGCTTCTGGCGTTCGACATCGACGCGCGGCTGAGCCGGATCGACACCCCCGTGCTGCTCAGCGCTTCGGCCGACGACATGCTGGTGCCGGTGCTGTGCTCGCGGCGGATGGCGCGCCTTCTGCCCCGCGCGACGCTCGACGTCGTCCCCTGGGGCGGCCACGCCTTCACCATCACCGCGGCCCACGCCTTCAACGAGAGCCTTATCGCCTACCTCAGCGGCAAGCCGCTGCCCTCCCCTAGCGAGATCTGACCATGGAAATCGGCGTCTTCGTCCCGATCGGCAACAACGGCTGGCTCATCTCCGAGACCTCGCCGCAATACATGCCCACCTTCGAGCTCAACAAGAAGGTGACCCAGGCGGCGGACCGCTACGGGCTGGATTTCGCCCTGTCGATGATCAAGCTGCGGGGCTTCGGCGGTAAGACCGAGTTCTGGGAGCACAACCTGGAAAGCTTCACCCTGATGGCGGGGCTGGCGGCGGTGACCGAGCGGATCAAAATCTTCGCCACGGTGGCCACTCTGACCATCCCGCCGGCCATCGTCGCGCGCATGGCGGGCACGGTGGACTCCATCGCGCCGGGCCGCTTCGGCATCAACCTGGTGACCGGGTGGCAGAAGGCGGAATATGACCAGATGGGCCTGTGGCCGGGCGAGCAGCACTATAGCGACCGCTACAACTATCTGGCCGAGTACACGACCATCCTGCGCGAGCTGCTCGACACCGGAGTGTCGGACTTCAAGGGCAAGTATTTCGAGATGCACGACTGCCGCGTCTCGCCCCACCCCAAGGACGTGAAGCTGATCTGCGCCGGTTCATCGGACGAGGGCCTGGCCTTCACCGCCCAGTACGCCGACTACGCCTTCGCGCTGGGCAAAGGGACCAACACGCCCCAGGCCTTCGCGGGGGTGAACGCGCGGCTGAAGGCGGCCGCGGAGAAGACCGGGCGCAAGGTCGGCTCCTACCTGCTGTTCATGATCATCGCTGACGAGACCGACGAGAAGGCCATGGCCAAGTGGCAGCTCTATCGCGAGGGCGCCGATCAGGACGCGCTGAAGTGGCTTACCGCCCAGGCGGCGCCCAACGCCAAGGGCGGGGCCAACACCAACACCACCCAGCTGGCCGCGCCGGAGTCGGCGGTGAACCTGAACATGGGCACCCTCGTGGGCTCCTACGAGTCGGTGGCGCGGATGCTCGACGAGGTGGCTGAGGTCCCCGACACGGCGGGCGTGCTGTTGACCTTCGACGATTTCGTGCAAGGCATGGAAGACTTCGGAACCAAGATCCAGCCGCTGATGGCGTGCCGGAAACACGTAAAGAGCGCGGCCTAGAGCCGCTTCGGGGGGAATGTGAGCCAGATTCTGATCGGTTTTGTGGGGATCCTCGCGATCCTCGCCGTCGCCGTGATCTTCTCCAGCAACCGCCGGGCGATCCGCCCGCGCGTGGTGGTCACCGCCTTTCTGCTGCAGGCGGCCATCGCGGCCCTGGTGCTCTATGTGCCGGCGGGACGGGCGGCGATCGGGGGCGCGGCGCACGGAGTCGACGTGCTGCTAGGCTTCTCCCACTCGGGGATCAACATGGTCTTCGGCGGCCTGGACAAGGTCAACGGCGTGGCCAGCTTCGCCTTCAATGTCCTGCCGATCATCGTCTTCTTCGCGGCGCTCGTCGGGGTGCTCAACTACTTCGGCATCCTGCAGCTGCTGGTCCGCTACGGGGGCGGCTTCCTGCAATGGGTCACAGGCGTGGACAAGGTGGAGGGCCTCTATGCCGCCGCCAACATCCTGGTCGGCCAGTCGGAGAGCCCGCTGCTGGTGCGCGGCTATCTGCGCGGCCTTTCGGACGCCCAGCTGTTCGCCCTGATGACCACCGGCATGGCGGGGGTGGCCGGCTCGATCCTGGCCGCCTACGCCCAGCTTGGGGTCAAGACCGAATACCTGCTGGCCGCCGCCTTCATGTCGGCGCCGGGGGGCCTGCTCATGGCCAAGCTGATGATGCCGGACGGGCCCAAGCCCGACTATGACGCCGAGCAGCGCGCCGAGGCCGCCGACACCCACGAGCGTCCCGACAACCTGATCATGGCCATCTTCAACGGGGCCGAGGACGGAGTGAAGCTGGCGGTCAGCGTCGGCGCCATGCTGGTGGTGTTCGTGGCCCTGGTGGCCATGTGCAACGGCATCCTGGGCGGTATCGCCGGCCTGTTCGGCCACCCGGAACTGACCTTCGAGAAGATGCTGGGCTGGATCTTCTCGCCCCTGATGTACCTGCTGGCCGTGCCCAAGAACGAGGTCGGGATCGCCGGGGAGCTGTTCGGCCAGAAGCTGGTCCTGAACGAGTTCATCGCCTACCTGAACTTCTCGCCGATCCAGCATACGCTCAGCGCCCACACCCAGGCGGTGATCTCCTTCGCCCTGTGCGGCTTCGCCAACCTGTCGTCCATCGCCATCCAGTTGGGCGTGCTGGGCGGGCTGGTGCCGGAGAAGCGGCCGATCCTGGCGCGGTTGGGGTTGAAGGCGGTGCTGGCCGGATCGCTGTCCAACCTGATGAGCGCGGCCCTGGCCGGAATGATGCTTCTGTTCTCGGGCGGCTGAGCTAGTGTTCCCGCAAGGGCCGGATCAACCGGCCCACCGACATAGGGAGACGCCCATGACTGAGATGATGAAGCGCCTGGCCGCCGCCACGGCGATCCTGGCCGCCGCCGGCCTCGCCGGGTCCGCCTTCGCGCAAGGCCCCGAAGCCCACCATGTAACGGCGGCGAAGCTGGCCGAGATGTCGGCCAAGATCAAAGACGGGCTGTCCACCAACCTGGTGCCCACCGGCCCCAACGCCACGGTGATGATCGTGGCCCGCGACAAGGACGGCGAGGTCGAGGTCCACGACAAGCTCAGCGACGAGATCATCGCGCGCAAGGGCAACGCCAGCATCCGCGTGGGCGGCAAGGTCGAGGGCAACCACGTCACCGCGCCGAACGAGCATCGCGGCGGCAAGACCACCGGCGGCACGGTCTACAAGCTAGCCCCCGGCGACGTGATCTTCATCCCCGCGGGCATGCCGCACCAGATGCTGGTGCCCAAGGGCACGCGCTTCGACTACATGGCGATCAAGTTCCCGGGTTAGGCGCCCGTCTATCGACCCACGTCATCGCGGACAGCGTCCGCCCACCGACATAGGGAACTCCATGTCTCAGCCACGGACGATGAAGCGATTTGGCATGGCCGCTGCGGTTCTGAGCGCAGCCGGCCTCGCCGGCTCCGCCGCCGCCCAGCCAGGCGAAGTCCACTACATTCCGGCAGCCAAGCTGGCGGCCATGACGGCCAAGATCGAGAATGGGCTGGCCAGCGTTGCTGTGCCGACCGGCTCCAACGCGGTGGTGCTGATCGAGGCGCGGGACAAGGACGGTGAGCCGGAAATCCACGACAAGATCGGCCACGAAATCATCGCGCGCCGAGGCGCCGCCAGCATCCTCGTCGGCGGCAAGGTCGAAGGGGATCACCTCAAGGTCCCCAACGAGCATCGCGGCGGCAAGATCGTCGGCGGCGCGGTCTATAAGCTGGCGCCCGGAGACGTGATCTGGGTTCCGGCGGGAACGCCGCACCAGATGCTCATCCCCAAGGGCAAGCGCTTCACCTACATGACCGTCAAATACCCCGGACCCTAAGCCATCCCGATCGCCTTCAGCCGCTCGTAGAGATACTCGCCGGCGGTGACCTCGGGGAACTTCGCGCCTTCGCCGACGCAGGCCGGCAGGACCTTGAGCGAGGTCTCCAGGGTCGGGTGCATGAAGAAGGGCATCGAGTAGCGGCTGACGTTCGGTCCCGCCGGGTTGACCACCCGGTGGGTGGTGGCCGGGATGGTCCAGTTGGTCATGCGCGCCAGCATGTCTCCGGAATCCACGATCAGGTTGGTGGGCTCGGTTTCGACGGGCAGCCAGGTCCCGTCTCGGTCCAGCAGTTCCAGCCCCGCCCCGGCGGCGGCGACCATGATGGTCAGGAAGTTGATGTCCTCGTGCTGTGCCGAGCGCACGCACAAGGGATCGACGTCGGCGGCGAGCGGCGGATAGTGCAGCACGCGCAGGATCGAGGTGCCCCGCTCCACCAACGGATCGAAATAGTGCTCGGGCAGGTCGAGCTTAGGCGCCAGCGCGCGCAGCAGAACGATGCCGGTATCGTTCAGGCGGTGGAACAGCTGCAGGAAGGTCTCGCGGAAGCCGGGCGGCCGATCGGGCCAGACGTTGGGCGGGAAGGCCGCGCTGCTTTCCTCGCCTGGAACCGGTTCGTGGCCGATCTGCCAGAATTCCTTCAGGTCCGGGCGGCCGGAGTCCTTGGCGTGCTCGACGCCGAAGGGTGTGTAGCCACGCATCCCGGCGGCGAAGCGGCGTTTGGTGGAATCCGGCTCCTCGAACACCTGCTGCGCCAGGCGATAGGCCTGGGCCAAAAGCTCGGTGGAGACGCCGTGATCCTTCAGGATGATGAAGCCGTGCTCCTTCAGCCCCCGCATCAGGTCGTCGGAAAAGGCGGCGCGGGCGGCGGGATCGCCTGAGGTATAGGCCTTCAGGCTCAGTTCCAGAACGGGCGTGCTCATCGTCCTATCCTATCGACTTCGGCGCGGTTCGGCAGCGAGGGCTGGGCCCCGGCGCGGGTCGCGGTCAGGGCGCCGGCGGCGCAAGCGAAGGCCAGGGCGTCCGCGTGAGATTGGCCTTCCAACAGAGCGATGACGAGCGCCGCCACGAACGTATCTCCCGCCCCGGTGGTATCCACCGCATCGACCTTGGGCGGCTTGGCGTCGGCGAGCAGAACCCCGCCGCGATAGAGCCCTGCCCCCTTGGCGCCCCAGGTGACGGCCACCAGGCCCGGCGCGGCGTGCAGCTTGGCGCCGTAGAAGGCCGCCTCGCCCTCGTTGACCACGATCAGATCGGCGCGTTGCAGGACCTCGGGCGGGACCTCGCGGGCTGGGGCGAGGTTGACGCAGACGAAGCCGGAGGCGGCGGTCATCGCCCTGGCCACCGTCTCGGGCGGCAGCTCCAGCTGGCAGATCAGGGCGCCGTCGATGGCGGTAGGCAGATGATCGGGCGCGAAGGCGGCGTTGGCGCCGGGGGCCACCAGGATCTGGTTCTCGCCCCGTGCGTCCACGGCGATCAGGGCCACGCCGGTCGGCTGATCGGGATCGGCGACACAGGCGGACAGATCGACGCCCTCTGCCCGCAGCAGCGCCAGAGCCTCGCCCGCCATGGCGTCGGCGCCGACGCGGGCGATCAGGGCGACCTCGGCCCCCAACCGCCGCGCCGCCAGAGCCTGGTTGCCGCCCTTGCCGCCGGGATGGCGCGCCAGGGTCGCTCCGGTCACCGTCTCGCCGGGGCTGGGCAGCCGCTCGGCGGTCGCCACCAGATCGAGGTTCACCGACCCCGCCACCGTGATCCGAACGCTCATCGCGCCAACCGTTCGAGCAGCAGGTTGAAGACGCCCTCGCCGTCCGCCTCGGTCACCCATTGCGCGGTCGCCTCGGACGGATCGGAGAGCCGGAATTCCACCGCCGTGTGGCCGGCGGTCAGGGGCGAGTCCGTCTCCACCTGCAGCCGTGCGGGAACGGACTTGAACAGCTGCGGCGCCAACATCCAGGCGATGGTGCAGGGGTCGTGCAGCGGCGGACTGTCCCAGCCGACCAGGGCCTGCTGCGTGCGGGCGCAGAACTGCAGAACCTGGGCGGCGGTTTGGGCGTAGGGCGCGTCGATCGCCGCCATCGCCGCCACCCGCTGCGGCGTCGCGCGGACTTGATGAGTGGCGTCCAGCCCCAGCACCGTGGGCTTGCAGCCGGAGCGGAACACGATGTCGGCGGCGTGGGGGTCAGCGTAGATGTTGTACTCCGCCGAGGCGGTGATGTTGCCGCCCTCCGCGCGGGCGCCGCCCATGACCGCCACGGGGCCGAGGCGCGCCGCCAGGGCGGGCTCTCGCTGCATGGCCAGGGCGACATTGGTCATCGGCCCGGTGATAGCGAGCGACACCGAACCCGGCGGGCGGCTCATCACCAACTCGACGATGGCGGTCGCGGAATCGCTGGAAGCGGCGGGCGCAACCGGCTCGAAGATGGGGAGGTCGCCGAGGCCGGACTCGCCGTGGAAATGGCTGGCGGCGATGGGTTCACGGGCCAGGGGGGCGGCGGCGCCGATGTGGACCGGCACGTCCTCGCGCCCGGCCATCTGGCGGATGATGCGTGCGTTACGGGCGGTGGCGGAGGCGGCGACATTGCCGCCCACCGTGGTGATGGCCAGCAGCTCCAGCAGGTCCGGCGCGGCGAAGGCCAGGAGCAGGGCGATGGCGTCGTCGACGCCGGGGTCGCAGTCGATGATCAGAGCGGTTTGCGTCACCGCCCATTGTCAGCCCGAAAACGCCGGACCGGCAAGCTCCAGATCAGCCCTTGGGCTTCAAATCCGGGCGAGAGGCCAGGAAGGCGGCCTTCTCGGCGGGGGTGAGGACCTTGGCCTTGGTCTGACGCGAGACCTTGGGGCTGGGCTTGGCGTAGGCGCCGGGCGTGGGGGCAGAGCCACCCTTCA
>CAIYVC010000105.1 GCA_903929535.1 uncultured Caulobacteraceae bacterium
AACCCGATCACCCCGAAGATCGGCGCTTACTACCAGCTGACCCCGTCTGACCTGCTCTACATCACCTACTCGGAAGGTCAGCGTCCGGGCGGCATCAACCCGCCCCCGCCGCCCGCCCAGTGCTCGCAGGACTTGGCTAACCTCGGCGGCTCCGCGCCCCTGACCTACCAGCACGACACGGTGAAGAGCACCGAACTGGGCGGCAAGTTCCGTCTGTTCGACGGCCAGATGCAGATCAACGCTTCGGCCTTCCACATCGACTGGCAAAACGTCCAGTTCGTGGTGCCGATGATCTTCTGCGCCTTCTCCTTCATCGCCAACGCCGCCTCCGCGGTGTCCAACGGCGCCGAAGTGCAGATGTCGGGTCGCATCGCCGGCTTCACCCTGAACGGTAACGTCGCCTACGACGACGCCCACTACACCGCCAACGTGCTTGGCCCGGCTCCGCCGGCCGGCAGCGGCAAGGTCCCGGCTCTGCTGGCTCTGCGCGGCGACAACCTGGGCGTTCCGGACTGGACCATCAATGCCGGCGTTCAATACGACTGGCACCTGATGGACATCCCGGCCTACGCCCGGGTTGACTACACCTACACCGGCAAGTGGGCTCGCGGCACCGGCGTCGGCACCACCAGCTACAACGCCCCGACCTCGCCCAACACCATCAACGGCGATGTCACGAACCAGATCAATGCTCGCGTCGGCATGTACTACAAGAGCATGGAAATCGCGGCCTACGTGAAGAACGCGGCCAACGAGAAGAACTGGATCAACAAGACCGAAGGCACCGGCAGCTACTGGTACAGCGGCACCGTCGAGACGCCGCGTATCATCGGCATGCAGATGAACTACCGCTTCTAGGACAATAGGCCGGTCGTCGCCCTCGGGCGCGGCCGGCCACCGTCCCTCTAAAGGCGTCGTCTGTCCGCCAGTACCGACAGCCTTCTTGCCCATGACACTCAAGGCGCCGTTCGCGGCGCCTTTTTTGTTGTCTGGACGTGGCGTCAGGGCTGCTGGAGGCGGATCAAGCGGAGCCAGGCCGGATCGGCGGAGCCCGGCGCCTGCAGGAGGCTGTTTTTCCAACTGGATTGGCAGGCCGCAGCCTAAGCCCCATAGCAAAAGGGCGGCCCCGCGAAGGACCGCCCTTAAGTCGTAAGTCCAGGTTTTGTCGGGCTTTTATTTTCCGCTGCCGTCGCGCGGCTTGCCGTCGATGGTGACCATGCCGTTGACGACCTTGTTCCGGTTTCCGTCCAGGCAGATGTATTCCATGATCTCCACGCCCGGCTTGCTGCGGCCGTAGGTCACCCGTTCGGTCCAGGGCTTGGTGAAGGTGCCCGGGTCGTCGACCGTGATGATGTCCTCGAACTGGTTCTTGTTGACCATGCGGATGCGCTCGACGGTGTGCATCTTGTCGGTGTGCGGGCCGCCCATCATGTCCATGGTGGTCTTTTCGGACAGGCCGACGGTGTCCACCACCAGGGTGTCGCCCTCCCAATGGCCGACGGAGTCGCCCATGTAGTTGGGAACCAGGTCGTCCGGCGCCAGGTGGCCGCGGTCCAGGTGGATGATGCGGTAGTTGCGCTGCAGTTCGTGCACGAACACCACATCCTTCGCGGACTGGAAGATCTCGATGGGATAGGTGGCCGCGGTCATCATCTGCGGCATGCCGTGCGGCAGGCAATAGGTGGGGCCGCCGGCAAAGGTGTGGCCGTTGCGCTCGTCGGCGATGCGGTCGTCGTACAGCTTCTTGGCCCAGGGCTGCCAGGGAACCGGCGAGCCGTCGATGGTGTGCATGATGCGCTTGTCGATCGGCGCGCCGCTGCCGACGTAGTGCTCGATCTCGTAGACGCCGCTCATGTCGACGCCCGGAACCTTGAGGTCGAAGGCGGGGCCCGCGGCGGGCGCTTGAGCCGTGGCCACCGTACCGGCGGTCAGGGCAGACAGGGCGATCGCCGCGCCGAGCGCCACCAGAGAGGGGCGGATCTTGCGGGCGGAATCGATGGGGGTCATGGCGGCAGTCTCCTCCGAAGGTCTATCGGCCGGCGTGCCGAGCAGGACGCCGACATGGATTTTCTAGTGTTCTGAGCTCTATCTTACTTACGATTTTGCAACCGCGTCCAAGCAATACTGTCTTGGCAAGGCCGGTCACTCGACGATGGTGACCTAGCAAGCCAGCGTTAGGCGTGGGCCTGATAGTTTGCAAGAAGATTTCCATATATCGGGATTGTAAGGAAAAACACCTGGTCCGAAGCTGGACTTGGCGGCTCCCGGATGATAATTTTCGCCGTTAATCGTCCAGTATGGCCGAGTCATGCGCAGGCGCTTTCGGGCGGCCCGTGCACGACCGCAGACCGGGCGATCGGCCGGACGCAAGATCCGGCAATTTGATAAGAAGAAGGCGGCCTTCGAGCCGGACCAACGAGGGAACTTCAGAACGATGGATGCTCGCGTAGACGGTTTCCGCCAGACGCTCGATTCGAATAAGGTCCCCGCCGCTCTCTACTGGGTCGCGAGCCTGATCGCCCTGCTGCTGGTGACCGATGGTTTCGGCAGCCAGGCCATCGGTTTCGTCGCGCCTGTCATCGGCAAGGCCTGGATGCTGAAGAAGGGCGCCCTGACCGGCGTCATCACCATGGGCCTGGTCGGCATCATGATCGGCGCCTGCGCGGTCACACCTCTGGCCGACAAGATCGGCGCCCGCCGCATCCTCATCGCCTGCGGCCTGGCCTACGGCGTTCTGATGTGCGCCACGGCCCTGGCCACCGACCTTACCAGCCTGCTGTGGATGCGCTTCGTCACCGGCATGGCGCTTGGCGGGGCCATGCCCGCCGGTATCGCCCTGGTGTCCGAATATTCGCCGACGCGCCTGCGCGCGACCATGGTCACAATCGCAGTTTGCGGCTTCTCCATCGGCGGTGCGCTGGGCGGTTTCGTCGCCAGTATGGCGATCAAGAGCTACGGCTGGCAGTCGGTCTTCCTGATCGGCGGCGTGGCGCCGGTGATCCTCACGCCGCTGCTGTTCGCCTGGCTTCCGGAATCCCTGCCTCTGGTCCTGGCCGGCAAGGCCAATGACCGCTCCATGTCGGTTGTGGCGCGCCTGGCCCCGGGCTGGGTCCCCGGCGCCGCCGGCTTCTCCGAAGCGTCGAACCCGGTGATCGCCGCCAATCCCGTACTCGGCCTGCTGGCGGACGGTCTGGCCATGCCGACGGTGCTGATCTGGATTCTCTACTTCATGAACCTGATGGTTCTTTACACCCTGTCCAACTGGCTCCCGACCATCATCACCGGCGCCGGTCTGTCGCTGGGCACCGCCAATTTCGCCACCAGCTTCTACCAGCTGGCCGGGGTGTTCGGCGCTCTGCTGATCTCCCTGTTCTGCGACAAGTTCGGCTCGCGCGTGATCCTGCCGGTGATCTTCCTGGGCGCTTCTGCCTCCTGCTTCCTGATCGGCTCGGCGGGCGTCAATCCGACCCTGGTGGTGGCGGCCATTTCCGCCGCCGGCTTCTGCGTGGTGGGCGGCCAGAGCGCGGCCAACGCCTTTGTCGGCAACTACTATCCGTCGCAAATCCGGGCGACCGGCATCGGCTGGGCGCTCGGCGTCGGGCGCCTGGGCACGATCCTGGGCTCCTATGTGATCGGGTCGTTGATCAGCGCCGGAGCCGAGGCCCATACCCTGTTTGAAATCTGCGCCATCCCCGGCCTGTTCGCGGCTCTCGCCATTTGGCTGGTGGCGCGCGGCGGGCCGCTGAAGACGGCGGTTTCGGTTTCGGCCGAGACCGTCAATGTGAAAGCCTGATCCCCCCGGGGACATTCGCCTAACGACCAGTTTTGGAAGTCGAGAGAGACCTTATGAACCAAATTCTACCCGGCACGCTGCACGACGCCACCGCTGACCAACTGAAGAAGGTCGCCTACAAGCGTATTGCGACGGAAGAAGCTTTCTGTCCGCCGGAGATGATGGACATCTATCGGGGCCTGCTGGACGACAACTCGTTCACCGACCCCGGCTTCAACACCATGTTCGGCTTCTATCTGAACAGCCCGAGCCTCCGCTCGCAGCAGATCCGCGACTACCTGACCGACCTCGGCGATCTGCGTCTGTCCCACATGGACGCCCGCGGCATCGACATGCAGGTGATCGCCCTGACCTCGCCCGGCGTGCAGGTCATGCCGAAGGAACAGGCTACGTCGTTCGCGGCCTACGCCAACGACATGCTGTCGGACGCCTGCAAGAAGCACCCGACCCGTTTCGCCGGCCTCGCCGCCGTCGCCCCGCATGACGCAAACAACGCCGCCAAGGAACTGGACCGGGGCATCAACAAGCTGGGCCTGAAGGGGGCCATCATCCACTCCCACACCTTCGGCGAATACCTGGACGATCCCAAGTTCTGGCCGTTGCTGGAAGCCGCCGAGGCGCTGGACACCCCCATCTATCTGCACCCGCAGGTGCCTTCGGCCAAGATGATCGAGCCCTTCCTCGATGCCGGCCTGGACGGCGCGATCTACGGCTTCGGCGTCGAAACCGGCCTGCATCTGTTGCGCCTGATCACCACCGGCATGTTCGACCGCTTCCCCAAGCTTCAGGTCGTGGTCGGCCACCTGGGCGAGGCCCTGCCGTTCTGGATGTACCGGCTGGACTACATGCACCGCGCCGGCGTGGTGGCGAAACGCTACGAGCGGATGAAACCGCTCAAGGGCAAGGTGAGTGATTACCTGCGTAACAACGTCTATGTGACGACCAGTGGTTTCGCGTGGGAGCCCGCCATCAAGCTTTGCCAGGACGTTCTTGGCGTGGAACGTGTGCTTTACGCGATGGACTACCCATATCAGCACGACGTCGCAGAGGTGATCGCCACCGACGATCTCGACCTCAGCGATGACGTCAAAAAGATGCTCTTCCAGACGAACGCAGAAAAAGTCTTCAAACTCTAATCTGTCCTTCCGCAGCGGCGCGCGCCTCTATCCGGAGATAATGCATATGGCACGATTTAAGCCTTCGATCCTTGGCGGCGCCGGTGGCGTAGCCATCCTGGCGGGCCTTCTGGTGGTCGCCTGCGCACACGACAAGGGCGGCCAGGTGGCCGATGCCGGCGGCGCGCCGATCCCGGATCGTCCCGACTGGAACTGGGACGTGCGCCCGATCCTGTCGCAAAACTGCTTCTCCTGTCACGGACAGGGCACGCAGAAGGCCGGACTTCGGCTGGACATCGAGAAGGCCGCCTACGGCGACATTCCGGAAGACAAGGGCAAGCGCGCCCTGGTGCCCGGCAACATCAACAAGAGCGAACTGTGGCGCCGGATCACCTCGACCGATGCCGACGTGCGCATGCCGCCCAAGGACGCTCACAAGACCCTCTCGCCGCGCGACATCGCCGTCATCGAGAAGTGGA
>CAIYVC010000106.1 GCA_903929535.1 uncultured Caulobacteraceae bacterium
ACCAGCCGCCGCGCCGAAGCCCGCCATCCAGGCCGCGCCGCCGCCCCCGCGCCTGGCCGCAGCCCCGGCGCCGCGCATCGTCATTCCGGCGCCGACTGTGGACATTCCGCCGCCGCCTGCTCCCGTAGTCCAAGCGCGCCAGGCCCCTCCTCCGGCGCCGATCCCCGCGCCCGCGCCCGCTCCGGTGGTCGTCGCCCGCGCCGAGCCCCCGCCGCCGCCTCAGCCGCCCGGTGAGCCGCCCGTCCTGTCCGAAGTCACGGTCGACGTCGCGCCGGCCCGCGTGGAGCTGCAGCCCCTGCCGCGCCCGCCCGAGCGTGTGCCGCTCTACCGCCCGCCCAAGGTGATCCTGGTCATGGTGCGGCCGCGCGACATGGAGCCGTCGCCGCCGCCCAAGCCCAAGCCGCCGCGCGACGGCTGGCAATGGCACTGGACCCCCGCCGACTGCAGCCGCGCCGGTTCGCCGGACGACGACGAGCGGCTCGCCAAGGCCTGCAAGATCTGGAAGCGCTAAGCCAGCAGCGCGTCCGCGAAGCGTTCCGCGCCCAGGCCATCGGAGGCCGCCGCCGAGGCCTCCGACATCGCGCGCCGGAGGGCCGCGTCCCCGATCAGCTGCTGAACGGCATCTGTCAGCCGGGCCTCGAAGCCCGCCGCCTCGGCGTCCGCCGTTAGGATCAGGCCTTCGCGGGCCATCGCCTCAGCCATCGCACGCTGATTATGGGCCAGGACCACGCTGACCGTCGGCAGGCCGAGAGCCGCCCGCTCCCAGGTGGAGGAGCCGCCGGCGCCGACCGCGAAATCGGCCGAAGCCATCAGGGCGGCCATGTCGTGGCTGTCGATGTGCAGGCGCAGGCTGGGGTCGGTCTTGGCCTCGGCGCACAGGGCCGCGAGGCTGGGGGCGCCCGAGCCGATCACCACATCCAGGATCAGGCCGTCCAACAACGGCCGCAGGGTGCGCACCACCCGCTCGGTAATGCCGCCGACATCGGTCAGGCCCAGCGAGATCAGCACATGCTTCAGATGACCGCCCTCGCGGCGGCGGGCCAGGGAGGCCTCGCGCCGGGCCGCGAACTCGGGCCGGACCGGGGCGTGAGCGGGGCCGGTCAGGATAGCGGCGACGGGCGGCAGCAGGGGGCGGTAGGCGTCTGGGGTCCGTCCGTAGGCGGAGTCCAGCAGCAGGTCCGCCCCGCGCGGGCGGTCGGCCAGGTCGTCGATAACCGCCAGACGGCGGCCATCGCGCAAGGCGGCTTCCTGCGCGGCATCCAAGAAATAGTGGTCCAGCAGGACCCAGTCGGCGTCCCAGGACGAAGCCCAGTTGGCGACAGTGGCGGCGGCCTGCTCCAGTTCGCCGGCGATCGGCAGGACCTCGATATCGGGGGCGCCGAAGGCTTCCAGCACAGCCTGGGTTTCGGGCGTCGCGGCGAAGGCGCAGGCGGCGCCGCGGACGGTCAGGGCGCGGGCCAGGGTCAGGCAGCGCATCACATGGCCGCCGCCGATGCGGGGGCCGCAGTCCGGGAACACCAGGATGCGTGCGGACGACATCAGGATTCCTATCGCTTCCCCTGCTACCAGTTCTGGGAATCAATCGTTACATACAGCTCGACCACTCTAGTCCTCCGAGTCCTTGATGTCCGAACCTCGCACTGTCCGCTGCGCCATCGTCGGTTCCGGCCCCGCCGGTTACACGGCCGCCATCTATGCCGCGCGGGCGCTGCTGAACCCCGTGCTGATCGCCGGCATCCAGCCGGGCGGGCAGCTGACCATCACCACCGACGTGGAAAACTATCCGGGCTTCGCCGACGTCATCCAGGGACCCTGGCTGATGGAGCAGATGCGCGCCCAGGCCGAGCATGTCGGCACCGAGCTGATCAACGACATCGTGCTGGCCGCCGATCTCAGCAAGCGGCCGTTCAAGCTGAGCCTGGATTCAGGGGGCGAGATCTACGCCGAGACCCTGATCATCGCCACCGGCGCCCAGGCCAAGTGGCTGGGGCTGCCGTCCGAGCAGAAGTACCAGGGCTTCGGCGTCTCGGCGTGCGCCACCTGCGACGGCTTCTTCTACCGCGGCAAGGAGGTCGTGGTGGTCGGCGGGGGCAACACCGCCGTGGAGGAGGCCCTGTTCTTGACCAGCTTCGCCTCCAAGGTGACGGTGATCCACCGCCGCGAGGAATTCCGCGCCGAGCGCATCCTGCAGGAGCGTCTGTTCGCCAATCCGAAGGTTGAGGTGATCTGGAACAGCGCCATCGAAGAGGTGCGCGGCCAGGACAATCCGATGGGCGTCACCGGGGTGACGATCAAGAACCTGAAGACCGGCGCGGTGTCGGACCTCGACTGCGACGGCTTCTTCGTGGCCATCGGCCATGCGCCGGCGTCCGAGCTGTTCAAGGGTCAGCTGGAGATGGACGGCGCGGGCTATCTGAAGGTCAAGGCCGGGACCACTGCAACCGCGGTCAAGGGCGTCTACGCCGCCGGGGACGTGACCGACGACGTCTATCGCCAGGCGGTGACCGCCGCGGGCATGGGCTGCATGGCGGCGCTGGAGGCGGTGCGCTTCCTGGCCGAGGAAGACCACGCCAAGGCCCACCACCCGATCACCCATAAGGACGCCCAGACCATCGGCGAGTGGTAGGCGGCTAGGCCGCCGGCGACGCGCTTTCGGTCGAGGCGACGGGCGCGACGGGCGTAGGCGCGGCTTCAGGCTTGGCTTCCGCAGGGGGCGCGGCCTGGATCGCAGCGATACGCATGCGGATGCGGTCCATAGGACCGACGGGCCCGACGGGCGCCGCCGGAGCGGTTTCGATGCGGATGGGCCGGGCCGCGACATGGGCCATGGCCGTGCGGCTGACGCGATCTGCGGCGGCCAGGATGGCCTGGCTGACCTTCAGCTCGCCGCCCGCGTAATGACCGGTCAGGGCCGCCGTCTCTCCCGCGAAACCGCTCATCCGATAGAAGATGTGCGGCCCGACGGTGGCGGTCTTGACTAGCTCGGGCGCCCAGACCGGGAAGACGTAATCGGCGTGATAGTAGGTCGAGGCGCCGACGGCGGGCACGACATGGCCGCTGAGGGCCCGGGTCGCGACGGTCTCGGCCTGACGCCATTCGGCGGCGTCCGGCCGGCGCTGCAGCGACCCGTCGCAGGTGAAGCTGAACTGGCAGCCGGTCTGGCGCTCGGCGCCCTGGTAGACCACGCCGCAGACCGACTTGGGGAAGTTGGGGTGGCGGACCCGGTTGAGCACCACCTGGACCACCGCCGCCTGGGCGTCGGCGCCCGAGGCGCCGGCCTCGTAATAGGCGGCCTGGGTCAGGCAGTGAAGGGCCTCGCCGCCCTCCTTGGTGTGCACGGCCAGCAGGAAGGGCTTGGCGGCGTCCGACGCGGCGGGGGCGACGGGCATCATGGCGTTGATCTGGCGCGCCTGGGTCCACGACAGGCGGTGCACGTCGAAATGGGGGCGCAGGCCCGCCTTGGTCAGCAGGTCCTGCAGCACCCGGCGGCCGTCTTCCGGAGCGGCCTGCGGCACGGTCAGGGAAATCGGGCCCTCAAGGGTGGAACGATAGGCCGGCTCGGCAGATTGGAGGGGCCTGGCGTCGCGATGCGCCACGACGGCCAGCGAGAGGGCCGCCACGGCAACGGCCAGCACCTGGCCCGCGGCGATCAGTTCGGCCAGAAAGCGCGGGGCCAAACGAAGGTTTGTTCCGAACGGCATAGCGCCGTCGGCCTGGTAGGTCGCGTTGGTCATGTAGTCCGGAAGTCCTCTGCTGCAGGTCTCTAGGACCTCGATGACCCCCCAGGGTCTGCACGCGACGCACAGCAATTTGGACGCGTGATCGGCCTGCCGGACTTGAACTCGGCGAGGCGCGGTGCAGGCAATGGTCTCCAAATGCGTCCGGAATGTGGCCAAAGCCGCCACACGATTTTTTGTCACACCTGCACAAAGGAATTCGGGGTCCGCCCCTTCCATAGCCCCGCCCGAGGGTCTATATCCGTCTCGCCGACTTTTGCTCACTTGCAGCATAAGGGGCGCGCTGGAGGCCTTATCAGCCGCGGCGTTTTTTCAGGCCACCAAAATGCTCATGTTGAGCAAAAGGGAGGGGTCCATGCCGGACGGTTTCGCCGAATTCGCCTTCACGCCGGAGATCGAGGCCCGGACCCAGCCGCTGTGGGACAAGGTCAAGGCACGGATTACGCCGCTGGAATGGCGGGTGCAGGCGCCTCTGATCGCGGCCATCAACGACCTGAAAAAGGCCAAGGACGCGGTGATCCTGGCGCACAACTACATGACGCCGGACATCTTCCACGGGGTCGGCGACTATGTCGGCGACAGCCTGGGCCTGGCCCGCGAGGCGGCCCGCAGCGACGCCAAGATCATCGTCCAGGCGGGTGTGCACTTCATGGCCGAGACCTCCAAGGTGCTGGCGCCTGAAAAGACGGTGCTGATCCCGGATCTGGACGCCGGCTGCTCGCTGGCCTCCTCGATCACGGCGGCGGACGTGCGGCTGATCAAGCAGCGCTATCCGGGCCTGCCGGTGATCACCTATGTGAACACGACAGCCGAGGTGAAGGCCGAGACCGACATCTGCTGCACCTCGGCCAATGCGGTGCAGGTGGTGGAGCACGCCGCGCGGCTGTGGGGCGTGGACCGGGTGATCCTGCTGCCGGACGAGTTCCTGGCCCGCAATGTGGCGCGCCAAACCCACGTGGGCATCATCGCCTGGCAGGGCCGCTGCGAGGTGCACGAGCGCTTCACCGCCGCCGACATCCTGGAGCTGAAGGCCGCCTATCCGGGCGCCGAGGTCCTGGCCCATCCGGAATGCCCCGCCGAGGTGCTGGAAGTGTCCGACTTCGCCGGCTCGACCGCCGCCATGTCCGACTATGTGATGCACCGCAAACCCAAGCAGGTAGTGCTGATCACCGAATGCTCGATGGCCGACAATGTCGCCTGCGACGCACCGGACACCGAGTTCGTGCGGCCCTGCAACCTCTGCCCCTACATGAAGATGATCAGCCTGCAGAACATCTACGAGGCGCTGCTGCATGACCGGTACGAAGTGACGGTCGCCGAGGACGTCATCGAGCGGGCCCGCGCCGCCGTGCAGGCGATGATCGACATGCCGCCCCTGGCCATCCCCGCCCGCTACGACCTGGTCAAGGCGCGCCATCACGTCGACGTGGAGCTGATCTGATGGACCCTCGCATCCAGGTGGTGGTGGCCGACATCACCACGCTCGAACGGGACGCCATCGTCAACGCGGCCAACACCACCCTGATGGGCGGATCGGGCGTGGACGGCGCCATCCACCGCGTGGCCGGGCCGCGCCTGACGGACTATTGTTCCAAGATCGGCGGCTGCGAGACCGGCGACGCCAAGATCACGCCGGGCTTCGACCTGCCCGCGCGGTTCGTGATCCACACCGTGGGCCCCGTCTGGACTGGCGGGGACCGGCGCGAGGAGGAGCTGCTGGCCTCCTGCTACAAGCGCTCGCTGCATGTCGCCATGGACAACGGCGTGCGCACCCTGGCCTTCCCCGCCATCTCGACCGGGGCCTATCGCTTCCCGGCGGGCCGCGCGGCGGAGATCGCGGTCAAGACCGTCACCGACGTGATCGCCAAGCGCGACGAGATCGCGCTCGTGCAGTTCTGCTGCTTCAGCGAGGCGGCGGGCGAATTGGTGCGCAACAGGCTTGAAGCCCTTGGCTGACCGCGAGCGTTTGGACGGCGTGCTCATCCTCGGCGCGGGCCTCGCGGGCCTGTCGGCGGCGCTGACGGCCGGGCCGCGCAAGGTCGTCGTGATCTCGCCCGAGCCCCTGATGAGCGGTTGCTCCTCGGCCTGGGCCCAAGGGGGCGTGGCCGTGGCCCTGTCGCCGGACGACGACGCCGAACGCCATGCGCAGGACACTATCGCCGCCGGGGCAGGCCTGGTCGATCCGGACATGGCGCGGCTGCTGACCTGCGAGGGACCGGAGGCCGTGCGCCGTCTGGCCGAGCTGGGCGCACCGTTCGACCGCGAGCCGGACGGACGTTTCGCCCAGAGCCTGGAGGCGGCCCACTCGCGGCCCCGGGTGGCGCGGGTCAAGGGCGACCAGGCCGGGCGGGCGATCATGCAGGCGGTGACGGACGCCGTGCTGGCAGAGACTCGCATCCAGTTCCGGCAGGCGCGGGCGCTGGCCTTGCTGCAGGACGCCTCGGGCCGTGTGCGCGGCGCCCTGATCGAGCAGGATGGGCGGGAAATCGCGCTGGAGGCCGACGCCGTAATCCTGGCGACGGGCGGCGTCGGCGGCCTCTATGCGGTCACGACGAACCCGGCGGCGGTGCGCGGCGAGGGTCTGGCCCTGGCGGCCCTGGCGGGAGCGCGGATCGCCGATCCGGAGTTCATGCAATTCCATCCCACGGCCATCGATGTGGGCGCGGACCCCGCGCCCCTGGCCACCGAGGCCCTGCGCGGCGAGGGCGCCCGGCTGATCGACGGCGAGGGCCGGCCCTTCATGGCCGCCTATCATCCGCAGGCGGAGCTTGCGCCCCGCGACATCACCGCCCGCGCCATCCATCGCCAGATCCTGGAAGGCCGGGGCGCCTATCTGGATTGCCGCCAGGCAGTGGGCGAGCACTTCCCGGCGCAATTCCCCGCCGTCTTCGCCGCCTGCCGGGCGGCGGGCATCGACCCGCGTCTTGAGCCGATCCCGGTGGCGCCGGCGGCCCACTATCACATGGGAGGGGTGTGGACGGACGATCAGGGGCGCACCTCCCTGGCCGGCCTCTACGCCGTCGGCGAATGCGCGGCGACGGGGGTGCACGGCGCCAATCGTCTGGCCTCCAACTCCCTGCTGGAAGCCGCCGTGTTCGGGACCCGCGCGGGTCTGGCCGCGCGTGGAGAGACGGCGCCCACCGCGCCTGTCCTGCCCGCCAAGGCCTCGCCCGATCTGCCCCCCGAGGCCCTCATGGCCCTGCGCCAAGCGATGAGCCGCGACGCGGGGGTGGTGCGCGACCGCGCCGGTCTGATGCGGCTGCTGCGCCTGATCGAGACCCTGGCCGCCGCCCACGGCCCCGCCCTGCCCCTGACCGCCGCCCGCATCATCGCCCGCGCGGCGCTGAACCGGACCGAGAGCCGCGGCGCCCACTGCCGCGCCGATTTCCCTGACGCCGCGGAGCCGCCCCGCCGCACCCTGACCACCCTGGCCGATCTCGTGATGGAGCCCGCCGAATGAGCCTCGCGCCCCTGCCGGACCTGCTGATCGATCCCGTGGTGCGGGCGGCGCTGCTGGAGGACCTGGGTCTGGCCGGAGACGTGACCGCCGCCGCCTGCGTGCCCGCCGGGACCCGCCTATCCGCTCGCTTCGCCGCAAGGAAGGCCGGGCGCGTCGCCGGGCTCGACTGCGCCCGGCTGGCCATCGCCGCCATGGACCCCGCGGCCCGCTTCACGGTCAGGATCGGCGACGGATTGGATGCGGCGCCCGGCGCGGTGCTGGCCGAGGTCGAGGCCGACGCGCGGGCCCTGCTGTCCGCCGAACGGGTGGCGCTGAACCTGCTGGGGCGCCTCAGCGGCGTCGCTACCGCTACCGCCGCCTATGTCCGGGCCGTCGAGGGCACGGGCGCGCGGATCACCTGCACGCGCAAGACCACGCCGGGCCTGAGGGCGCTGGAGAAGTACGCCGTGCGCTGCGGCGGCGGGATCAACCACCGCTACGGCCTCGATGACGCCATCCTGATCAAGGACAACCACATCGTGGCGGCGGGCGGCATCGGCCCGGCCCTGCGCCAGGCGCGGCTGGCCGCCGGGCACCTGGTCAAGATCGAGATTGAGGTCGACACCCTGGCGCAGTTGGACGAAGCCCTGCGGCATGACCCCGACGTCATCATGCTCGACAACTTCACCCTGGCCGACATGCGCACCGCCGTCAGCCGCGCCAAGGGCAAGGCGATCCTGGAAGCCTCGGGCGGGGTGACGCTGGAGACGGTGCGGGCGATCGCCGAGACCGGCGTGGACGTGATCTCGTCCGGCGCCCTGACCCACTCCTGGCCCGCGTTGGACATCGGTCTGGACTGCTGATCTGCAACACTACCGGTGGCAGAAATCCGCGCTATATATTCAGCCATGACCAGCACCCGCATGCCTTCGCTCTTCCTCGGCCACGGCTCGCCCATGGCGGCGCTGGAAGACACCCACACCACCCGCCAATGGCGCGCCCTCGGCGAGCGCCTGCCGCGCCCGCGCGCGATTCTGATGATCTCGGCCCACTGGGAGACCAAGGGGGTGCTGATCACGGCGGGCGAGCAGCCGCGCACCATCCACGACTTCTACGGCTTCCCCCAACCGCTCTACGACAAGCACTACCCGGCGCCCGGCGACCCGGCTCTGGCCAAGCAGGTGGCGGGGATGCTGGCGCCCTACGCCCGGGCCGACCTCGACAGCTGGGGCTACGACCACGGGACCTGGAGCGTGCTGACGCATATGTATCCGGACGCCGATGTGCCGGTGATCCAGCTGAGCATGGACCTGCGTCTGGCGCCGCTGGGCCACTATCAGGTCGGCAAGGCCCTGGCGCCCCTGCGCGACGAGGGCGTGCTGATCATGGGCAGCGGCAACATCGTGCACAATCTTCGCCTCTACGACCGGCGCCCCGGCGTACCCGCCCAGCCCTGGGCGCAGCGTTTCACCGACACGGTGAAGGCCAAGGTCGAAGCCGGGGACCACGAGGCCCTGATCGACTACGCCCAACTGGACCCCGAGATCGACCTCTGCTTCCCCGAGCCGGAGCACTTCCACCCCCTGCTCTACATCCTGGGCACGCAGCAACCCGGCGAGCGGACGGAGTTCGTCACCGACGAGGTATTCTCCTCGATCTCGATGACTTCGGTGCTGGTGGGCGCGGAGCCGCTAGCGAAAGCCGCTTAGTCCGGCGCGTGGACCATGCGCTTGCCGCCGCCGTCGTAGCCGCACTGCTGCTCGTCGAATTCGCCTGACGACAGCTGATAGCGCAGATGCACCTTCCACGGCTTGGCGAACGCGCGTGGGTCGTCGGCGGTCATGTCGTCAATCAAGGTGTCGAAGGACGGGCGGCTGATGCGCTGGACGATATGCAGGGCCTGGCTGTGGGGCTCGGTCTCGTGCAGCACCATGCTGCCGCCGAGGTTGATGGTGTCGACCACCAGGGTGTCGCCCTCCCAGCGCCCGACGTTGTCGCCGTAGAGCCCGTCCTCGAGGAAGTCCGCCTTGTGCGGCCGGTTGAAATAGACCGTGTACTGATTGGCCAGCAGTTCGCGCAGGAACAGGATGCGCTCGCCGCTCTTGAAAATCTCGATCGGACCGTTCCAGGCCATCATGGCCCATAGGCCGCTGGGCCGGCACATGTAGCCGGTGCGGTAGGGCTGGCCGGCCTTGAACTCGGCCTGCAGCCGCTTGTGGATGGCCTCGAACTCCGGGGTCAGCCACAGGGGAATGGGCGGGTGGTTGTTCTGGAAGGTGCGGGGGTCGGCGAACGGCGGCTTGGCGTCCGGGACGTTCATCCGGATCATCTTCTCGAACCCGGCGGCGTCCTGGAACGGCCCGTCCACCAGCTTCCAGAACCCGGTCAGGTCTTTGTGGTCGTAGGGTTTGGCCGGCTCGGCGCCGGATACGCCCGTGGCGGCCAGCAACAGGGCCGCGGCCCCGGCGATGATTCCAATACGCATCGTCTCCCCCTTTTTTGTGGTCCCGCCTTGGCGGCGGCGTTGTCGGAGTAAGGACAGCAGCGGCAGAGTGGCAGACAAAGCGGTGGCTGAGAAGCGAAGCGCCGGGTGGACAATGGCGCCCGCCTGCGGCTGGATGCGGCACGGCGTCTGGGAGGATCACATGCGGCTGGGGAGGCGACTGGCTTTGGCTCTGCTGGCCACGATGGCCGTCGCCCAGCCTGCCGGGGCGGCGCGTCTGGAACCGCAGATTCTCAGCTGCATCACCGCGCCCCGCTATCGTCAGGCGCAGCTCTGGCTCGACCGCGCCGAACGGGCGGCCAGTCTGGGCGCCTTCACTCAATCGCGACGGATCGCGGACCAGGGCATCCGGGTGCTGGGCCAGACCTATTGGCGCGAAGAGCCGCCGTCTGACGACGCAACGGATCAGCAGCTCAACATCGCGCGGGACCTGGCCCGGACCAACAAGCCCCGGGACGCCGCCGAGGAGACGGTCGGGGTGCTGGCCGATCGGCTGAGGCTGTACCGGCGGTTCTTCGGCGACCCGAAGGCCAGCTGCAAATAGGGCGACTCTATCCCTTGGACTTGTCCTTGAAGTCCTTGCGCCAGCGGACCGACAGCTTGGCCCCGCCCTGCTGCACGCCGGCGCCCTGGGTGGTGAACTGGTTGGCGAGACTGGAGACAAGGGACAGGTTTCGGGTCACCCGGTATTCCACCTGCACGCTGGGTCCCGCCCTGCCGCCGCCCGCCAGCTCCACATAGACATTGTCGGTCAGGTATTTGCCGCCGGCGACGCTGACGCCGGTCTGGCCGCCGCCGACCAGAGCCAGCCGGTCCAGCCGCGCGAAGTTGCGCAGGCCCCCGATGACGTCGAACCCGCCCCCCGCCGCCAAGGCGGTCAGGGCCGAGGCCAGCTGGGCGGCTTCCAGCGGCGACAGCTGCGAGGCGGAGGCGCCGAACAGCACCTGGGACAGCACCTCGTCGTTGGGCAGGATCGGCTGGGACGTGAGGGCGATCTGCGGCTTGGCCGCCGTGCCCTGGATGCGGATCACCGCGGTGAGGGACGGGTCCTGGCGGGTTGCGGTCAGATCCAGGCGGATCAGGGTCGGGTCGTTGGATAGATGCACCACGCCCCGGTCGTCGAACTCGAAGCGCTTGCCCGCGAAGTCGTAGGCGCCGCGCACGACCCGCGCCTCGCCGTCCAGCACCGGCTTGGCCGTGGTGCCCGAGACACGGGCGTCGAGCGACATGTCCACGTCCAGACCCCGGCCCTTGACCAGGATGCCCTTGGCCGCCTTCAGGGTGACGTCGATGCCGACCCCGGTGGGCTGGCCGCCGGCGGCCACGGGGGGCGGGGCCAGCTGCTCGTCCAGCCGGAAGGGCCGGTTCTTCTCGATCACGTCCATGACGACGATGTTGGGGCCGGTGCGGGCGGCGGCGTTGACCTCACCCTTCACCAGCTGCAGGGCGCCGGCGATCTTGGCCTTGCCGTCGGCGCCGCGGGTGATGGCCAATTGGCCGGTGGCGTCGGCCTGGGCGGTGTCGTTGTCCACCAGCCGGAAGTTGGTCAGGTTCAAGGTCAGGGTGCTGCCGCCGCCCCGCGCCAGGCTGATCTGGCCCGAGCCCGACACCTGGCCCTTGCCGGCGTCGATGGCCTGGAACTTGTCCAGCGCGATGGCGTCGGAGTTGAGCTCAGCGCCGACCACCAGATCGCGCAGTTTCAACCCGCTGCCGTAGTCGCTGAAGATACCGTTCATCAGGTCGACGCGGCCCGTGACCTTGGGGTCGGCCAGGGTGCCGCCGAGATCGGCCTTGGCCATAAGATGGCCGCCCAGCGTCCGCTCGCCGCCCAGGAACAGGTCCCACAGGGGCTGGATTTCGCCGTCCGCCTGGAATTGCCCCTTCATCGGCTTGGTGCGGTCGACCGCGATGCGGAAGGGCGAGGCGGAGGCCTCCGCCGGCAGCACGACATCGAGCTTAGAGGTCAGGCCCTGTTGGCTGTCGAGCTTGGCGTTCAGGGTGATCTTGTCGTCGTCCAGCGCCGCCTTGATCGTGCCGTCGATCGACAGGCCTTTGCGTGCGTCGCGGCTCCTGGCGTTCTTCAGCTCGGCGTCCAGCGTGCCCTTCAGCGCCTGGCCCTGGCCCACCAGCAGCACGGCGGCGTCGAACTGGCCGGTGAAGTCCTCGGACAGGAAGGACAGGTCCACCCCCGCCAGATTGGCGGTCAGGTTCATGGCCCCGCCGGTCTCGCGCCCATCCAGCTCGGCCCGGCCCCCGCCCAGCGCCAGACGCAGGCGGGCGAAGTGGTCGCCGTCGTCCAGGCGGATCTGCACCGGCTCCAGGGTCTTGAACGGCGCTCGGCGCAGGTTGCCCGAGCCGCTGAACTGGGCCGAATAGCCCTTCGGGTCCCGGCTGAGCACGCCGGAGCCGTCGATCTTGATCGGGGTGCGCAACCAGGCGCCGTCGGCGACGACGGTGTAGGGCAGATGCGACAGAGGCCCCGAGGCGGTGATCTTGGCGGTCGCCAGGGCCAGGGTCTGGCCGCGCACCACCGCGCCCTTGGCCTCCATGCTGAGCTGGACCTGGGCGTCGGTCTTGCCGTCGACGATCTTCACCGAACCGGCCGCCTGGCCCTCGCTGATCAGGGCGCCCGGGCCGATGGCCAGGGTCAGGTCGGCGCTGGAGGGCGCGCCGTCGCGCAGAGACAGAGCGCCCTTGGCCTTGACCCCGCCGGCGTCGGCGTCGATGTCGGTCAGCTGGATGCCGCCGCTGGAGAAGCGGAAGGCCGAGCGGGCGCGGGCCGGGCCGTAGTCGCTGGCGCCGGTCAGGGCGACGGTCCCGTCCGAGCCGTCCCTGGCGGCCGCGAAAGTCAGGTCGAGCTTGGCTTGCTTCAGCACCAGGTCGGGGAAGGCGATGCTGTCCAACGCCGCGGTCAGCTCCATCCGGGGCTCGTTGAAGGTTCCCGTCAGGGTCCCGCCGCCCTTGGCCTTGCCGTCGACCACCAGAGGGCCGAAGCCGAACGGCCCCTCCGCCTCCCAGTCCAGCGCGAAATGCAGTGGTCCGGCCAGGTCCCAGGTCCCGGTGGCGCTGGCGCGCTCCTTGGCGCCCTCGACGGTGGCCTTGGCGACGGTGACGATAGGGCCCAGCAGCGAGGCGTTTCCGCTGAACTTGGGGTCGGGGCCCAGCAACCGGTCCGTCTCCGGCGAGCCCATGGAATAGCGGTCGCCGCGTCCCTCGAAGCTGAACAGCCAGGGCTTGCCGCCGCCGTCCTCCTGGGTCGCGGTCCAGCCGCCCTTGAGCATGCCGGTGGCGCCGGGCGCCAGCTTGGCCAGATCGGCGACCTGGACCTCGCCCTTGAACTGCAGACCCTGGTGCAGGAAGTTCTGGCCGCCCGAGCCCTGGACCGTGACGCCGTTGCCCGTGCCGTCGATTGACTTGATCATCAGCCGCCCGTCCTTCAGCCGGACCACTTCGGAAACGAAGTGCGGCGCCGAGCCGCCGGCCACCGCGATCAGGCCCTGGCCCGAACCGCCGACGCCCTTGACGTCGCTGACCACGTCCAGCTCGCCCTTCTTCCAGCCGACCTTCACCGAGCCCGTCGCATGGGTCAGCCGCCAGCCCAGCAGCTCCAGATCGGCGGCTTCGGCGTTGCCCGCGAAATGCAGGTCGTCGAGCTTGCCCGACAGCATGCCGGTGGCGCGGCCCTCGCCCATGCCGGGCGCGGGGGTCAACTTGCGCAGGTTCTTGACGATCATCGACATGGCCAGGCCGCCGGTGGTCCCCTTCCTGGTGTCGGCGGGGCCGCGCGCCATCAGCACGAGGTTGTCGGAGATGAAGCGCGTATCCAGATCGTAGATGTCGCCCTTGCGCTGCTTGCTGATGACGGCGACCTCGGCCTCGGGGCCGAAGTAGGGGACGAGGTAGTGGGTCAGGCGCGAGGCGCCGAGGACCACATGGGCGCTGAAGCCGCCGCCCGAAGGGTTCCAGGCGCCGTTGGCCTTGATCGGGGTGTCGGCGCCCGAGCGGGCCGTCATGGTGAACTTGCCGGCGGCGGTGGCGCCGGTCAGGTGGGCGGTGAGGCCGAAGGACTGTTCGGGGTCCAGACCCAGGACGGCGGCGAAGGGCCCGCCCTTCACCTCGCGGGCGTCGGCGTCCAGCAGCAGGGTGTCGGTGCGGCCGAGGTTGAGCTTGGCGCGCAGATGGTCGCCGGGGCGCAGCACGCTCTCGATGTCGACATGGCCGACGGTCCCGCCCTGGTAGCGCACGTCGCCGCCGCCGGAGACGTCATAGACCTCGGTGCGGTAGGCGAAGCCGGGATAGGTGTTCACCCGGGCCTTGAAGGCGTCCACGGCATAGGAGAAGGCGGACGGCTTGCCCTTCTTCTGCGGCGGGACGATCGGCTGGCGGATCAGCTTGAGAGTCCCGATGGTCAGGGTGCGGACATGCAGGCGGCGGCGCAGCAACTCGGCGTAGCGCCAGTCCATCTCCAGATTGTCGGCCTCCAGCCACACGCCCTTGGCGTCGGTCAGGGTCAGGCGGCGCAGCTTGAAGTCGCGCCAGAGGTCACCACTCAGCCCCTCAATGTGCAGCCGTCCGACCGGCAGAACCAGAGCGTTGGCCTGCCGCTCGATCAGACGCCGCGCCTCGCCGGTCAGGGGCGCGACCCGCACCGCCAGGATCAGCAGTCCCGCCACCAGCAGCAAAACGAGCGGAATCTCCATCAGCCAGCCCAGCGGCGTATGGGGACGGATCCAGGGCCGGTGCGGGCGCGCCGGCTTGGTCTTGGCTTTCGGTTCGGGGGGGCCGGGCTCGGTCAAAAGCTTTGCCCGATCGACAGGTAGATCTGCACCCCGGCGTCGCCGTTGCGCCGCTGCAGGGGGAAGGCGATGTCGGCGCGGAAGGGCGCGAAGCCGAGGTCATAGCGCAGGCCGAAGCCGACCCCGGTGGAGACCGCCGACAGGTCGAAGGTCTGCTGCGAGCCGAGCACGCCGGAATCGACGAAGGCCACGACGCCGAACGGACCGGTCACCTTCTGGCGCAGCTCGAACGACGTCTCCAGCAGGGAGATGCCGCCCTGGGGCGTGTTGTCGGGGAAGCGCGGGCCGACGCCCTGATAGTTGTAGCCGCGCACCGAGCCGCCGCCGCCCGAATAGAAGCGCCGCGAGGCGGGGATGGCGGGGATGCCGCCGTTGAAGATGTCGCCGATGCGCAGCCGTCCGGCGAGGACCGTAGAGGCGGTGGGGCTGAGCGGCACATAGGCGCTGGTCTGCACCTGGGCGCGGACATATTGCACCGGCCCGTCGCCGGCGCTGACGCTGGGTTCGGCGGTGACCGCCATGCGCCAGCCCTGGGTCGGATTGAGGATGTCGTTGGAGTGGTCCAGCGTCATGGAGACCGAGCCGATGATGCTGGTCAGGGGCCGGGTCTGCTTGACCAGGACGCCCTTGATGACCTGGGGCTCGGCGTCGCGGCTGGACACCAGGGTGGCGCCGTAGGTGAAGAAGTCATTGCGGCCGAAGCGCTGCTCCAGGTCCGCGCCGATGCGGGCGCCGGTTTCCAGATAGGCGTTGGTGTCGTCGCGATAGACCGAGGTCGACAGCTTCAGGGTGCGCTGGGCGTTCAGCCAGTTGGGCAGGTCGATCTCGGCGCCGACCTGACTGAGGATATCGGCGGCCTGCAGCGAGAAGGTGATGGTGTCGCCGCGGCCGAAGGAGTTGTAGCGCACCCATTTGGAGTCGAAGCCCGCGCCTTCCGCCGTGGAGTAGCTGGCGCCCAGTTCCAGGGTGGAGCGGGCCCGGTCCACGATGGTCACGTCCACCGGCCGTTCGCCCTTGTCGTTGGGCATCGGATCCAGGGCCACGGTGACGGAGTCGAACACCGAGGTGTCGCGCAGCCGCTTCTCCAACTGGGCCACCTGATCCGGGTCGTAGATGTCGCCCGCCTTCCAGGGGGCCAGGGAATCGACCCAGGCGGCGTGGGTGCGGCCCTGGCTGTTGAGCTTGATGCCGTCCATCCGCACCCGCCCGCCCGCGTCGATGCGGAAGGTGGGCTGCACGGTGCGCGGAAGGTGGTCGACCGTGACCTCGCGCGGCTGGACCTTGGCGTCGGCGTAGCCGCGCTTCTGCACCGAGGCCACCACCCGGCCCTCCGCCGCCAGCACGTCCGCCGAGCGGCCCGGCGCGCCGATGGTCAGGCCGATGGCGGACTCGCCGGCCAGCTGCGCCACAGGGACCGGCGCCTCGCCGACCCAGCTGACCTGGGGGCTGGAAAAGCTGAAGCGGGGGCCCGGGGTGACATTGACCACCGACTGGGGCTGATCGCCCTCGCCGACGTCCGGCGCCACCACCGCTTCGTAGTAGCCTTCCGAGCGCAGGACGCTGGCGACATCCTCGGCGGCGGAGGCGGCGCGGCGGCGCGCTTCGAAGCGGCTCTGCGGCGGGTTCTTGTCCGTGCCGACGGCGCGTTCGATCTCCTGGCGCAGACGGTTGTCGGCGACCCCGAGAATGTGAGCTTTCGGTTCGTCGGCTGAGGCCCAGGACGCCGCCGTCAGAACAACGGTCGCCGCGCCCACGGCCGCCGCCAAGCGGAGTGATATCAAGCGTTGGTCCTCGCCAGGGGGCCCGGGACCGACTTAGCCTGATTGAACGGCGAGGTCACGACGGGCCGACGGATTGGACGACATTTGCTGCATCGAAAAATGCTCTCGGTCTGTGCGAATTTTGAGCAATCGCCCAAATATGAGGCGATCGAGGGGCAGATGGGCCGGGGGTGGAACCGGAACCGTAAGAGTCCTGCCGCTTTGACGACTGGCGCATGATTTGAAAATTGCCCAAGGTCCATGGACGACATGGACTTACAGACGAGACGGTAAAGATTTTGACGGCCCCAGCCCAACGCATCGAGTCCGGTCCCCAGCCCGCTGGCGCTGAAACGCCTATGTATGACGAGATGTTCAAAACCGACGGGTCGGTGCGGCCCGCCTACGCCTCGCTGAACGCCCACATCTCGACCCTCTCGCCCGAGGAACTGGGCGATCGGCAGAAGACCCTGGAACGGTCCTTCCTGCTGCAGGGCATCACCTTCACCGTCTACGGCGCCGCCAGCGCGACCGAGCGGATCATCCCGACCGACCTGTTCCCGCGCATCATCGACGCCAAGACCTGGGACCAGATCGAGCGGGGGCTGATCCAGCGCCTGCAGGCGATGAACATGTTCCTGGCTGACATCTACGGCCCGCAGCACATCATCAAGGACGGGGTGATCCCGCGCGACCTGATCCTGGAGGCCCCCTCCTATCGCCGCGAGATGATGGACCTCTATGTCCCCCATTCCGCCTACGCCAACGTCTGCGGCACCGACCTGGTGCGCAACGAATTCGGCGACGTGATGGTGCTGGAGGATAATCTGCGGGTGCCATCCGGCGTGTCCTACATGCTGGCCAACCGCGACGCCTCCAAGCGGACCTTCCCCGACGCCTTCGGCGCGGCCCGGGTGCGGCCGATCGAGAACTATCCTGACCTGCTGCTGGCCACCCTGAAGAGCATGGCGTCCGAGTGGCGCGCCAGCCCGCAGGTCGTGGTGATGACCCCAGGGGTCTACAACTCCGCCTATTTCGAGCACGCCTATCTGGCGCGGCTGATGGGGGTGCCGCTGGTGGAGGGCCGCGACATCGTGGTCCACGACAACATGGTCTACATGCGCACCACTCTGGGCCTGCGCCGGGTGGACGTGATCTACCGCCGGGTGGACGACGACTTCATCGACCCGCTGACCTTCCGCCGCGACTCCTCGCTGGGGGTGGCGGGCCTGTTCAACGCCTACCGCGCCGGTTCGGTGGTGATCGCCAACGCCCCCGGCACCGGGGTCGCCGACGACAAGGCGGTCTACGCCTATGTGCCCGACATTATCCGCTACTACCTGGACCAGGACGCCATCCTGCCCAATGTGAAGACCCATCTGTGCCGCGAGCCGGCAGCCCTGCAGCACACCCTGGCCAATCTGGACAAGCTGGTGGTCAAGGCGGTGGGGGCCTCGGGTGGCTACGGCATGCTGATCGGGCCCCACGCCACGGTCGCCGAGCGGGCCGAGTTCGCCGAGCGGATCAAGGCCGATCCGGCCAACTACATCGCCCAGCCGACCCTGAAGCTGTCGACCGCGCCCTGCCTGATCGACGGCAAGGTCGAGCCGCGCCACGTGGACCTGCGGCCCTTCATCCTGTCCGGGGCCAAGACGGTGGTCACGCCCGGCGCCCTGACGCGGGTGGCCCTGACGCGCGGCTCGCTGGTGGTCAACTCCAGCCAGGGCGGCGGCTCCAAGGACACCTGGGTGCTGAGTGACACGCCGACCGAAGACGGCGCACCCGCTGGGGAGCAGCCGGCATGATGCTCGCCCGGGTCGCCGATAGCCTCTACTGGATCGGCCGCTATATCGAACGCGCCGAGCACTTCTGCCGCCTGTCGGACGTGATGCTCAACGCCGCGGTGGACCGTACCGACTCCGCGCGCCAGGCCGCCCACATCGCCATCAGCGCGCTGGGCGACGACGACGTCGACATGCAGAGCGTGATCGAGCGCCCCGGCGAGGTGGTGCACGCCTGGTGTTCGACCGCGAGAACGCCTCCTCGGTGGTCACCTCCCTGGCCCGCGCCCGCGAGAACGCCCGTCAGGTGCGCGACCAGATCACCACCGAAAGCTGGGAGCGGCTGAATCTGCTCTATCTGCGCATCACCGGTCCCCACGCGGAGGCGGCGTTCGAGCAGGGCTCCTCGTCCTTCCTGCACGAGATCATCGCCGACCTGCACCTGTTCAAGGGCGCCTCGGACGCCACCATGAGCCACGGCGAGGGATGGCGGTTCCTGCTGACCGGCGTCTATCTGGAGCGGGCCCAGCTGATCGCGCGGCTGCTGGACGTCTGCTTCGGCGACGCGGCGGGCGGCTATCTGCTCAACGACCACTTCGCCCAACTGAGCGTGCTGCGCATGGCCTGCGCGCTGGAGCCCTATCTGCGGGTCTACACCGCCGAGCTGCAGCCGCGCCTGCTGATGCAGTTTCTGCTGTTCGACGAGGAATTCCCCCGCTCGATCCGCTTCTGCGCCGCCCGCGTGCAGGAACACCTGATCCGCGCCAGCCGCTATGCCGAGGTTTCGGAGGGCGCCACGCCCGAGCGGATCGCCGGCCGCCTGTCCGCGCGCCTGGAGTTCGCCGAGTTCGAGGAAGTCGCCCAGATGGGCGCCTCGGCCTATCTCGCCACCATTGTGCAGGAATGCGCCCGCATCCACGAAGCGGTCTACGAGGCCTTCGTCGCCTATCCGCTCGAACTGCGCCTGCCGGCCTAGGAACCTAGATGCTTCTCGAGATCCGCCACGTCACCGAATACCACTACGCCGGCCCGGTCCGCGAAAGCGTGATGGAGCTGTGGATGCAGCCCCAGAAGAGCGGCTCGCAGCGGCTGGTCAGCTTCGAGCTGGACCTGGAGCCCCCCTCGCGCCTGTTCTCCTACGCCGACAGCTTCGGCAATGCGGTCTACCATTTCGACGTGCCCCAGCCGCACCAGTCGCTGCGCATCGAGGCCCGCTCGGCGGTGGAGACCAATGCCCGCGTGGACCTGCCCGAGGCCCTGGACTTCAACGAGTGGCACCGGCTGAAGAGCGAGTTCGTGACCGGCGACGGCTTCGAGTTCCTGCAGCCGCACGGCTTTGCGGTGCAGACCGCGGCGCTCAGCGAATTCGTGGCGCAGAAGGGCATCGACGACCTCAAGAAGCTCGACCCGCTGACCGCCCTGCACCGGCTGAACCAGACCCTCTACGAATCCTTCGACTACGCGCCCGGCGCCACCGAAGCCGACAGCCCGATCGACCTGGCCTTGGAATCCGGCAGCGGTGTCTGCCAGGACTTCAGCCACATCATGCTGGCCATCTGCCGCTCCTGGGGCCTGCCTGCGCGCTATGTGTCCGGCTATCTGTTCACCGACAGCTCCGAGGGCGACCGCTCAGACCCCGACGCGACCCACGCCTGGGTCGAGGTGTTCCTGCCGTCGCTGCGCTGGGTGGCTTTCGATCCGACCAACAACATGCTGGCCGGCGAGCGCCATGTGACCGTCGCCGTGGGCCGCGACTACGCCGACGTGCCGCCCTCGCGGGGGGTCTACAAGGGCGACGAGGACAGCCAGCTGGTGGTCGGGGTGTCGGTCCGCCAGGCCCGCAGCATCTCCGCCGAGCCGGAGTTCATGCGTCTGCCCAAGCCGGTGTTCACCCGCGACCTGCGCCGCCGCCGCAACGAACAGGCCGCGCATCTGTATCAGGAACAGATACACCAGCAGCAGCAGTCCAAGGGCTAACTTCCCCTAGATACTGCGTTTGGTCAGCCTCGCGCCCAGGGCGATGGCGGGGCGCTCTACGAACAGGAAATTCAGCCGCGCCAGGGCGTAGCTGCCGATCAGGGTGGCGGCGAGCACGCTTGCCTGGAGGCCCGCGCCCGTCAAACCAAGCCGCGTCAGGACGAAGATCGCGCTGAACAGCGGGATCATGTGCACGAGGTAGAGGGAGTAGGACATCTCGCCGAAATGCACCGCGGGCTTGGAGCCCAGCGCTCTGGCCGGCAGGTGGGCGGGACTGTGCGACGGCGCCGAAGACGAGGCTAGCGCCAAGGCCCAGATAGCCAGGGGCGCGATCTGCCAGAGGCCGCTCAGCGCGACAGCGAGAATGGCGAGGGCGAGGACCGCCCCGAGCCAGATGCGCCGCTCGCCTGGGCGGTTCAAAGCTAGGTAGCTGCCCATGCCGATCAGGAAATGCAGGATGCGGGCGCCGAGGAAGCCCTCCACGAAATGGGGAGCCAGGACGATGAGCAGGGCCGCGAAAGCGACCAGGAGCAGTCCGGGAATGCGTTTGCCCGCCACCAGAGCCGCCATGATCAGCGGAGCGACGAGGTAGAACTGCCACTCCAGCGAAAGGCTCCAGCCGTGGCCGACGATGGTGTAGGCGGCGCCCGGCAGGATGGAGCGGGGGATCAGACCCTGCAGCAGCGCCAGGTGGACCGCCAGGTGGGCCGGCAGATGCGCCAGGCCCTGCTGGGCCAGGAAGATGCGGTCGCGGTTGTCGTCAGTGAAGGGCGCGGCTGTCCATGCCTGAAGTTGGACCGGCAGCAGCACTGCTGAGACCGCCAGCACCACCAGATAGGGCGGGAACAGGCGGCAGGCGCGGCGGGTCAGATAGGGGCCGTAGCCCTCGCCCCTGCGGTCGATCAGCCGCGCGATAACGAAACCGGACAGGAGGATGAAGACGTCCACCGGCAGGGTGTTGCGGTCGGTCAGCGGCAGGCGCCAGCCGAAGCTGTGTGAGACGTGCCCGACCACCACCCACCACGCCATCAGCCCGCGCAGGCCCTCCAGGGACTGGATCTTGGCCGCCTCGGCATGCGGCTGGGTCATCCCTGATCCTTGCGCGCCAGGGGGTGGTTGCGCTGGACCACCTCGCGCAGCCGGTCCTCGGCGACGTGAGTGTAGATCTGGGTGGTGGCGATATCGGCGTGGCCGAGCAGGGTCTGCACGGCGCGAAGGTCGGCCCCGCCCTCCAGCAGGTGGGTGGCGAAGGCGTGGCGCAGGACGTGGGGGCTGACCCGCTGGGGATCGATGCCGGCGCCCGCCGCCGCCTCGTCAAGCAGCTGGGCCATGCGCCGCGCGGTCAACCGCCCGGCGGCGGCGCGCGAGGGGAACAGCCACGGACTGTCCTTCTGCACGCCTTTCTTGTCGGGCTTCGGCAGATGCTGCGGGCGGACCTCCAGATAGGCCTTCACCGCCGTCCGGGCCGCGTCGTTGAGCGGGGCCAGCCGTTCCTTGCCGCCCTTGCCCTTGACGATCAGATAGGCCGGATCGCGGATCAGGTGAGCCAGCGGCAAGGCGAGCAACTCCGAAATCCGCAGGCCCGAGGCGTAGAGCAACTCAATCATGCAGGCCAGGCGCAGGCCCCCTGCCCCGTCGCGGGCGCCCGCCGCCGCGATCAGGCCCTCGACCTCGGCGCGCGACAGCACCTTGGGCAGGGGCCGGCCCTTCTTGGGCGCATCGACTCGGCGGGAAGGATCGTCCTGGCGCCAGCCCTCGCCCAGCGCGAAACGGTAGAACTGGCGCAGGGCCGCGCGGCGGCGCGAGGCGGTGGCGGGCGACAGGCCGCGCAGGCCGAGGTCCTGGAAATAGGCCTCGACGTCCTCAGCCGAGGCGGCGGCCAGATCATGCCCCCGTCCGGCCAGGAAGCCCGAGGCGTCGCCCAGATCGCGGGCGTAGGCGGTCAGGGTGTTTTTGGCCGCCGAGCGTTCGACCGCCATCATCTCCAGGAAGGCGTCGGACCAGTCCGCGCCCTTGCCGTCTCGCCGAGCCTGACCGTCAGTTGCCACGCGGCTTCGCCGACCTCTTCTTGACCGGCTTTTTGGGCGACGGCGGGGGTGGCGGGGGCGGCGTGCGCAAAGTCAGTATGCCTTCCAGCGCATAGACCCGCGCGTCGTCGCGGAAGCCCGCCCGGTTCAGCGCCCGCACGATCCGCGCACGGTCCGCCGGGACCGGCCCGGCCTCGCCCGCGTCGGCGGCCAGCCACAGGGCCAGCAGGGCCGCGTCGCCCTTGGCTCCGCCGGTGGCGGTGGCGTCCATCTCCAGCAGGCGCGCCTGGTTGGCGGTGGACGGGCCGACATCGAAGGTGGCGAACACCGCGCGCACCCGCGCGTCCGCCGGGGCGCCGGCGGCGGCGTAGAGGGCGGCGGCCTTGGCGGCTTCGGCGCCGCCCGCCTGACCGGAGGAGACCAGTTTGTCGGCGATAGCCGGGTCGGTCTTCTTGTCGGCGAGGGCCAGGGCGGCGTCACGGACGGCCGGGTCCAGGCCCGAGGCCAGGGCGGTGTCGTTGAGCGGGATGGCCACGCGGGAGGCGGCGGCGGACTGGGCGCCCAGCGGCGCGCCCATGTCCTTGGCGACCACGGGCGGGATCGGGGCCCAGGCTTTGGGCATGGCGGGAGCCAGGTCCAGCTGCAGGCGGCGCGAGAGGGCGTATTCCAGGCCGTCGCGCAACGAAGCGTCGCCCGCTGGGGTCCCCGACACCGCCGCGCTCATCAGGCGCTTGTAGACATCGTCCCGGGCCTGTTCGGCGGCCAGGTCGTAGGCCAGCTGGGCGCCCGGCTTGTCGCCGGCCTTGAGCAGGCAGTAGGCGCGCAGGCGGCGGAAGTAGGGCTGCTCCTTGCCGACGTTGAGCTGGTCGCCGACGGCGCAGGCGGCGTCTTCCTGACCCAGCACCAGATTGTCCTCGGCGGCGACCTGAGCCAGGGCCGCGTTCTGGCGCAGGCCCGGGGTGTGCTCGATCATGGCGTGGGCGCCAACGGCGTCGCCGAGCGCCAGCACCGCGCCGATGCGGGCGGCGGCCAGGTCGGTGTCTGTCCCGGTTCCTTCCGGTCCGGCGGCGCCTGTGGACATCACCCGGCGGGCGAAGGCGGCGGCGGCGGGGGTCATCGGCCGTTGCGACAGCATCGGGATCACTACGCGCGCCAGATCGCCGGAAGCCCCGCGCCAGAGGTCGGCTGGCAGGCCGGTGTTGGCGGCGCTTGTGGAGAAGAGGTCAGGCGCCTGCAGCGGCGCGGCCTGCACGGCCACGGGCGCCGCGACGGTCGCCGGCGGCGGAGGCGGGGGTTCAGCAGGCGGCGGCGGGGCAGTCGCGAGCGGCGCATCCGCGGGTGGCGCCTGCGCGGCGGCGAAG
>CAIYVC010000107.1 GCA_903929535.1 uncultured Caulobacteraceae bacterium
CCGCGCTCGAGTCCCAGGCCCTCGACGCCCAGCTCGCCGCCGAACGCCTCGACCTGACCCTGCCCGCGCCGCCGCGCCGCAAGGGCTCGGTGCACCCGACCATGCAGGTGTTCGACGAGATGACCATGATCTTCGCTCAGATGGGCTTCTCCGTCGCCGAAGGTCCCGACATCGAGGACGACTTCCACAACTTCACCGCCCTGAACTTCCCGCCCAAGCATCCGGCGCGGGAGATGCACGACACCTTCTTCTTCAATCCGTCCCCCGAAACCGGCGAACGGATGCTGCTGCGCACTCACACCAGCCCCGTGCAGGTGCGCACCATGCTGAGCCAGAAGCCGCCGATCCGCATCGTGGCCCCGGGCCGCACCTATCGTAAGGACTCCGACCAGACCCACACCCCGATGTTCCATCAGATCGAAGGACTGGTGATCGACCGCGACATCCATATGGGCCACCTGAAATGGACCCTGGAGACCCTGGTCTCGCGCTTCTTCGAGACCGACGCCGTCACCAGCCGTTTCCGCCCGCACCACTTCCCCTTCACCGAACCCTCGGCTGAAATGGACATCCAGTGCGACCGCTCCGGCGGCGAGCTGAAGATCGGCCAGGGGACCGACTGGCTGGAAATCCTAGGCTGCGGGATGGTGCACCCCAACGTCCTGAAGGCCTGCGGCATCGACCCTGACGAATATCAGGGCTTCGCCTTCGGCCTCGGCGTCGACCGCCTGGCCATGCTCAAGTACGGCGTGCCGGACCTGCGCGACATGTTCGCGTCCGACACCCGCTGGCTGGCTCACTACGGTTTCTCGCCCTTCGTCGCCCCCAATCCCGCCAGCGGTCTGAGCTAGGCCCCGAGAACGCAAAATGAAGTTCACCCTGTCCTGGCTCAAGGACCACCTGCAGACCACCGCCACCGTCGCCGAGATCGTCGACGCCATGACCATGGCCGGCCTTGAGGTCGAGGACGTGCACGACCCCGCCGAGGCCCTGGCGCCCTTCTCGGTGGCCAAGATCGTTGAGGCCGTGCAGCACCCCAACGCCGACCGCCTGCGCGTCTGCCAGGTCGACACCATCGACGGGCGCAAGGAGATCGTCTGCGGCGCCCCCAACGCCCGCGCGGGCCTGACCACCATCTACGCCCCCATCGGCGCCTATGTGCCGGGCCTGGGCGTGACCCTGGTGGAGAAGCCGGTGCGCGGCGTCGTCTCCAACGGCATGCTCTGCTCCGCCGCCGAACTGGAGCAGGTCTCCGACCTCGACGGCATCCTCGAACTGCCCGACACGCTCGCCGTCGGGACCCCTGCCGCCGAGGTGTTCGGCGCCGAGGGCGTGATCGATTTCGAAGTGACCCCCAATCGCCCTGACTGGCTGGGCGTGGCCGGCATCGCGCGCGATCTCGCCGCCGCCGGCGTGGGCGTGCTGAAGGACCAGCCGATCCAGCCGGTGAAAGGCGCCTTCCCCTGCCCGATCCGCATCGACATCAAGGCCAAGGACGCCTGCCCCCTGTTCGCCGGGCGCGTGATCCGCGGCGTCAAGAACGGTCCCTCCCCCGCCTGGCTGCAGGCGCGACTTAAGGCCATCGGTCTGCGTCCCATCAACGCCCTGGTCGATGTCACCAACCTGGTCTCCTACGACCGCTGCCGGCCGCTGCACGTCTACGACATGGCCCTGCTGGTCGGCGGCGTCATCGAGGCGCGCCTGGGCCACGAGGGCCGCGAGCACTCGCCCGAGCACCTGATCGCCCTGGACGGCAAGACCTACGCCATCAGCCCCGACATGTGCGTCATCGCCGACGCGGCTGGCGAGCGCCCGGTCGGCCTCGGCGGCGTCATGGGCGGCGAGAGCACCGGCTGTTCGGACGCCACCACCGACGTCTTCGTCGAAAGCGCCTGGTTCGATCCCCTGCGCACCGCCCAAACCCAGCGGACGACCGGCATCAACTCCGACGCCGCCTACCGCTTCGCCCGGGGCGTGGATCCCGGCTTCGTCGTCAGCGGACTGGAACTGGCCACCAAGCTGATCCTGGACCTGTGCGGCGGCGAGCCGTCGGACGTGCAGGTGGCGGGCCAAGCCCCCGCTTCGCCCGCCCCCATCGCCTTCGATCCGGCCTATGTGCAGCGCCTGTCGGGCCTGGCCGTGGCGCCTGAGACGACCGTCGATATCCTGACCAAGCTCGGCTTCAAGGTCGAAGGCCAGGGCGCCGCGCTCACCGTCACTCCGCCCACCTGGCGGCGCGATGTCGACGGCAAGGCCGATCTGGTCGAGGAAGTCGCCCGCATCGCCGGCTTCGGCGCCCTGCCCGCCACGCCCCTGCCCCACATGGCCACCGCCGTCGGCGGCGTCTTGACCTCACGCCAGTCGCGCGCCCGCATCGCCCGCCGCGCCTTGGCGGCCCAAGGCTTCAACGAGGCGGTCACCTGGTCGTTCACGGCGCGTAAGACCGCTCAGTTGTTCGGCGGCGGCCAGGACGCCCTGGTGCTGTCCAACCCGATCGCGGCCGAGCTTGACTGCATGCGTCCGTCGATCCTGCCCAACCTGATCGAGGCGACCGGGCGTAACGCGCGCAAGGGCTTCGCTGACGCCGCCCTGTTCGAGATCGGCCCGGTCTTCTCCGGCGACAAGCCGTCCGACCAGCGCACCGCCATCGCTGCAATACTGGCCCCCCACGCGCCGCGCCGCTGGGATCATGGCGCGGGCGAGGACGTCTACGCCATCAAGGCCGAGCTGATGGTTCTGCTGGAAGAGCTAGGCGCGCCCACCGGTTCGCTGCAGCTAGCCCAGGGGGCCGCTTCGCCATGGTGGCATCCGGGCCAGTCGGCCCAGCTGCGTCTGGGCAAGGCCGTCCTGGCGGAGTTCGGCGCCCTGCATCCCGGCGTGCTCAAGGCCCTGGATGTCGAGGGGCCGGTCTACGCCTTCGAACTGTGGCTGGAAGCCGTGCCCGAGCCCAAGCGCAAGGCGACCAAGAGCCGTGCGGCCTGGCGCGCCTCGTCCCTGATGCCCCTGTCGCGCGACTTCGCCTTCCTGGCCCCGGAAGCCATGGCCGCGGGCGACCTCGTGCGCGCCGTCCAGGGCGCCGACAAGGCGCTGATCTCAGCCGTGCGGGTGTTCGACATCTATCAGGGCAAGGGCGTGCCGGAAGGCTTCAAGTCCGTGGCCCTGGAAGCCCTGATCCAGCCGTCCGACAAGACCCTGACCGACGCCGAGATAGAAGCCTTGTCCGGCCTGATCGTGGCGGCCGCCGGCAAGGTCGGCGCGACCCTGCGTAGCTAGAACCCACCTCCCGCTCGTCCCGGCGAATGCCGGGATCCAGATGACAAAGCGCGAGGTCTGAAAGCAAAACGCCAGCGATCCTTTCGGACATCGCTGGCGCCATATGATCTGGGTCCCGGCCTTCGCCGGGATGAGCGGATTGTAGCTAGAACGGCAGCAGGTTCCGCTTACGCGAATAGGCCAGATAGCCGAGGTTGGCGCCCAGGCGCAGGCCGACGCCGGCGCGGATCGGGGCCAGTGTGATCTCGTCGCCGCGCTGGTAGTTCACGCCCATGCCGCCGACCAGATAGGCCGAGCCCTCGACGCCGGGGAAGCGCTGATAGATCTCGCGCGGCTCGTTCAGGCCGTAGCAGAGGGTGAACACCCGCGAGGCGTTGCCGCCCAGATCCCAGCCCACCGACGGCCCCTGCCAATAGACCGTCTCCGGCTGGCGGTTCTTCATGTAGAGCAGACCCTTGCCGTAGCGCAGGCCGATGGTGATGGCGGCCGAGCCCTCTTCGCCGGCGATGTAGCCGGTGGGGTTGCCGTTGTCCTTGAACACCTTGGCGATCACCGCGCCCGCCGCTTCGGCGCCCACGCCGAAGAAGTCCGACACCTTGTTGACCAGCTCGCCGCGCGAATAGGCCTCCGCCTTGCCCGAGGCCGGGTAGCTGGGCTCGTGGTCCGGGGCCTTAGGCGGCTGGGCAAGCGCCTGGTCGGCGATCAGACTGAGGCCTGAAGCCAGAAGCACACGGCGGTCCATTGGCGAATCTCCTGCAAGGCTTTGCAGCCTCTACTTCCCCTGTGGCTTGTTTTGGGCGCGCCGCTTTAAAGCCCAGTTAACGCTGTTTTTTCGGGGACTTCAGTCGGCCAGGTCGAACAGCTCGCACCAGCCATCGGGACTTACCTGCCCCACCACCGCCTTGCACTGATCCGGCGGCAGATAAAGGTTGCAGGTGGCGCAGGCGCGGATGTCCTGCGGATGGTCCTGGTACTTCGCCTTGGCCTTGGACACCTTTTTCTTGGGCGCCTTGGCCGGCGCCGCGCGCCCCTGTTGAGCGGCGCAGACAATCGCCGCGCCGCCCGCCAGGGCCTGGAAGAAACCGCGCCGTGTCCGCATCAGGCGAAGACGGAATGGTCCAGCGCCTCGGCCGCCGCATAGCCGTAGCGCAGGTTGCTGGGATCGGGCCCAGCCTCCTCGTAGGCCAGCTTGAGCTTGGTCAGCTTGTCCTTGCCCATCTCCGCCTCGGCCTTCTTCTGGTCGATGTTGTAGAGCCGCGCGTTGTTGCCGCCGAAGATGGCGCTCTTGATCGGCCCGTCCGCCGCCCCCAGCGGCTTGAAGCCGTATTTCTTCTGCATGTCCTCGGGGATTTCCAGGCGGCGCAGGCCCTCGATCTGCCATTGCGGCGACCCGGTCCACACCGCATCGGTTCCCCACACCACCCGCTCGGGGCCCAGGCCCTTGAGCAATATACCCATCAGGGCGGCGATCACCCGGGGCTGTGACACCAGGGTGGTGGCGAATAGCTGGCCGGTGTCGCCGTAGACGTTGTTGACCCCGTACTTCTGCGGAATGTCGGCCAGGTCGCTGACCCAGGAGATGCGCCCGGTCTTCTCGAATTCCCGCAGCGCCACCGCCGGGTCCCCGCCGACGTGGCGGTAGGCGGAGTGGTAGATAATGAAGTTGAGCTGGGGCCAGTCCTTGGCCGCCTTGGCCACGTCGCTGACGTCGGTGAAGGGGCGCAGCTTGGGGTACTGCTTGTCCATCCCGGGCGGGAACAGCCCTTTGTGGATGCAGACGTTTTTGATCCCCGCCTTCACGAACTTCTCGTATCCCTTGTAGGCGACCTTCTCGTCGTCCATCCGCCAGGGATAGCGGCTGATGTCCTTGTGGGTGTTGTCGCCGATCGTATAGCCCTTCATCGACTCCGGCTTCAGGGCGATGGCGGCGTCGACCTGGTCGAGCCAGCCGGGCTGACCCGGCGTGAAGATGGCGTGGGAGAACAGCCTACGCGAGCCGTACATGGTGTTCACCTTGGCCCGGGCCTGCGCCATCTGCTGATTGGTCAGGAACCAGTCTTTGGTGATATCCGACGGCGCTGAGGAGATCAGGACGATCTTGGTGTCGCTGTCGAGGAACATCTCCTTGATATAATTGTCGAATTTTAGGTCGGCGATGGTCTGTTCCTTGCCCGCCAGCTCCTTGTTCCAGCCGGCCTTGCCCACCGCCGTACGCATGGCCACGAAGGTCATGTTGGTGGTGTCGTCGCGCAGGAAGTGGGTGTGCATGTCCATGATGAACTGGCCCTTGAGGCCCTTGGCCCGCGCCGCAGCCAGTTCCGGCGTCTCCGCCTCGGCGCGGCTGGCCTCGAACACTGGTCCGAAGGTCTCGTTCAGCGCCACATAGGCCGCCGCCATCCCCGCCGCGCTCTGGAAGAAGGCCCGCCGCGACTGGCCGGTCTTCGCCGCCATCCGGTCGCCGATCTCCAGCAATCGCGCCTCAACCTCGCGTTGCTGAGCGCTCTGCGGCAGGGGGAAATATTCGTCGCTGGAGACCGACCGCGTCGGCACCGGCAGGCTGTGCGGCAGCTGCTCGCCTGGGATCAGTTTCGCCCGGTCATCGTCGGAGAGAAAGCCCATGGTCCTCACCTATGTTTTGTTTTCTTAGACGCAGCCTAGTCCAACATCGGAATCCAGACGAGCGCCAGTATCACGCCGTTATGCTGCGCCCTCTCGCACGGGCGCGCGGATGTGCTAGACGCACCCCCATGACCACCCCTCTGAATCGTATCCGCAACTTCTCCATCGTGGCCCACATCGACCACGGCAAGTCGACCCTGTCCGATCGCCTGATCCAGGAGACCGGCGGCCTGACCTCGCGCGAGATGAAGGAGCAGGTGCTCGACTCCATGGAGATCGAGCGCGAGCGCGGCATCACCATCAAGGCCCAGACCGTCCGCCTCAACTACAAGGCTGATGATGGGCTCGATTACGTGCTCAACCTGATGGACACCCCCGGCCACGTCGACTTCGCCTACGAGGTGTCGCGTTCCCTGGCCGCCTGCGAGGGCTCGATCCTGGTGGTGGACGCCTCCCAGGGCGTGGAGGCCCAGACCCTGGCCAACGTCTATCAGGCCATCGACAACAACCACGAGATCGTTCCGGTCCTCAACAAGGTCGACCTGCCCGCCGCCGAGCCGGACCGCATCCGCGCCCAGATCGAGGACGTGATCGGCATCGACGCCTCGGAAGCCGTGCTGGCCTCGGCGAAGACGGGCCTTGGCATCCACGAAGTGCTGGAAGCCATCGTCACGCGCCTGCCGCCGCCCAAGGGCGACGAGACCAAGCCGCTTAAGTGCCTGCTGGTCGACGCCTGGTACGACGCCTACCTCGGGGTGGTGGTGCTGGTGCGGGTGTTCGACGGGCGGCTCAAGGTCGGCCAGCGCATCAAGATGATGCAGACCGGCGCCACCTACACCGCCGAGCGCCTGGGCGTGTTCGAGCCCAAGCCGACCATGGTCGACAGCCTCGGCCCCGGCGAGATCGGCTTCCTGACCGGCTCGATCAAGGAAGTGGCCGACGCCGCCGTCGGCGCCACCATCACCGACGACCGCCGCCCCACCGACGACCCGCTCAAGGGGTTCAAGGAAGTGCAGCCGGTGGTTTTCTGCGGCCTGTTCCCGGTGGACGCCGCCGACTTCGAGGATCTGCGCAATGCCGTCGGCCGCCTGCGCTTGAATGACGCCTCCTTCAGCTATGAGATGGAGACTTCGGCGGCCCTGGGTTTCGGCTTCCGCTGCGGCTTCCTAGGCCTGCTGCACCTGGAGATCGTGCAGGAGCGCCTCAGCCGCGAGTTCGACCTCGACCTGATCGCGACCGCGCCTTCGGTGGTCTACCACCTCAACCTGCGCGACGGCACGGTGATGGAGCTGCACAACCCGGCCGACATGCCCGACGTGATGCAGATCGAGAGCATCGAGGAGCCGTGGATCAAGGC
>CAIYVC010000108.1 GCA_903929535.1 uncultured Caulobacteraceae bacterium
AGCGGGGCCACGATATCGATGATGCGACCCGAACGGTCCTTCAGGGTCGGATCTTCGATTTCCATGGTCAGCCGCTCCTCGGGATAAAGGGGCGTCAGGTTGTCGAAGTGGACCTTGTGACGGACGTTGTCCGGGTTCTCGAAATTGATCAGGCCGACGGTGACCAGGGCGAAATAGCGCTCACCCTCACGCGGCGCGCGGATGGCGCCTTCGACGCTGTCGCCGGTGCGCAGGCCGAACTTCCGGATCTGCGAGGGGCTGACGTAGATGTCGTCGGGGCCGGGCAGGTAGTTGGCTTCGGGCGAACGCAGGAAGCCGAAGCCGTCGGGCAGGACTTCCATGGTGCCGCCTCCGAAGATTTCGACGCCCTCGTCGGCCAAGGCCTTGAGGATGCCGAACATCATGTCCTGCTTGCGCATGGCGTTGGCGTTTTCGATCTCCAGGCTTTCGGCGAAGGCCAGAAGATCGGTGGGGGTCTTTTCCTTCAGCTCCTGCAGCGACATGCGCTGCAGGCCGAGCGCGGCGACGGCCGCGGATTGTTCGATGATCTCACCGGCCTGGGGCGCGTCGGTTTCGGCGGCCGTGGTGTCGGGCAGGGAGTCGATTTCGTCAGACATGGATGGACTCTGAGTATGCCGCCGGAGCGGCCTTAGGGGACTTTGCGCGGGGTTCTGGCGCGTCGTCCGGTGATGTTTGGTGCGATCCGAGCGTCCGTGAGGTCGTCAGATCGCGGAAAGGGAGGGGTTGGACCGCGCCGCGCGTCGCGCGGGGTCCAAGAGAGGCGGGAATCCGGCCTGGGCCGAACCGACCCAAGGCAAACCACGCGAATGGGGGTCAGGTCAAGCTTTGCCGGGGACGCAGCAGGCCTAGTGGCCGAATTCGGTAGTCACCGCGATGACCATGACGATGGCCAGAACGAAGGGGATTTCGTTGACCATCCGCCAGAAACGCTCAGGACGCTTGTTGCGGTCCTCGGCGAACTTCCTGCGGTTCACGGCCAGGAAATGGTGCCAGCTGGTCATCAATACAACCCCGATCAGCTTGGTCAGCAGCCAGGGGTGCAGCATCAGGCCCGGATCCTGGAAGTTGGCGGTGCGGATATCCAGCAGAGCCAGGCCGAGCAGCCAGGCCACGATCATGGCCGGGGTCATGATGATGGAGAGCAGCTTGCGCTCCATGGTCTTGAAGGTCAGGTCCATCTCCGAACCCGGGGTTGCGCGGGTGTGGTAGGCGAACAGGCGCGGCAGATAGAGCAGTCCCGCCATCCAGGCGATCACGGCGAGGATGTGCAGCCCGCGGATCAGGTCGTAATAGGCGCTCAAGCGGCCGTCTCCCCCAAAGCCCTCGCGTGCGAGGGGCAGTGTTTCCAGTCCGCCGGACACCGCCAGGCGCTGCCCGGCTCGGTTCCGCCGGACCGATCTAGGGCTTTTTGCACGATCCCCGCCAGCGCCGAGATGAAGCCGGCGTCGACACCGAGCGCCGGAACCCGGACATAGGCGGTGCAGCCGAAGCTGTTGGCCAGCTCGGCATACTCATGATCCAGCTCCACCAGGGTCTCGATATGTTCGGAGACGAACGAGATCGGGCAGACCACCACGCCCTTGCCATCGCGGGCGGCCCCTTCCAGCGCCTGGGGCGTATAGGGGCCGAGCCATTTCAGGCGGCCGACGCGGCTCTGGTAGCAGACCTGCCAGTCGAGATCCGTGCCCAGCGGCTGCAGGCGCGCGGCGATGGCGGCGGCGGCGGCTTCGATCTGCGCCTGATAGGGGTCCCCGCCGGTGATGACCTGTTCGGGCAGACCATGGGCGGAGAACAGGACCCTGACCGGTTGGGGCGAGCCGGCCGCCTGCCAAGCCTCGACGATCTTGCGGGCATGAGCTTCGATGAAGCCCTCGGCCAAGGGATAGCAGCAGACCGCACGTGAGACGCCCGGTCCGTCATAGACCTTGCGCCAGGCTGCCAGGGACGAAGCGGTCGTGGTGGAAGAGAACTGCGGATAGAGCGGTAGAAGCACGATCTCGTCCGGGGCGAACGCCTTGACCGCCGCCGCCGTCTGTTTGCTGTCTGGCGCCCAGTAACGCATGGCGATGAACAGGCGGACATCCAGATCAGGGTGGGCTTGTTCAAGCGACGCCTGCAACACCCCGGCCTGGGCCGTTGTTTCCGGCAGCAGGGGCGAGCCGCCGCCCATGCGGGCGTAGTTGGCTCGGGCGCTCTTGGCGCGGGTGGTCGAGATCAGACTCGCCAGAGCGAGGCGCGCCGGACCCGGCAGGGTGATGATGGCCGGGTCGTTGAACAGGTTGAACAGGAAGGGCCGAACGGCCTTGGGCCCATCCGGGCCGCCGAGGTTGAACAGGACCACCGCCAGCCGGCGCTTGCTCATCCTTTGTGGCCCGTGACGCGGTCAACCGCGCGCTGCACATGCTCGACAGGCGTGTCGGGCAGGATGCCGTGGCCGAGATTGAAGATGTATGGGCCGTCGCCCCAGGCTTGGAGCATCTCATCGATGCGTCGTTCGAGCTCGACTCCGCCGGCGCGCAGCAACAGAGGGTCCAGCGCGCCCTGGATCGGCTTCAGTTTCTGGATGCGGCGGCCCTGTTCGGCGCTGGCCTGCACGTCCAGTGCCACGGCGTCCGATCCAGCCTTGGCCGCATAGACATCGACCAGGGCCCCGGCGCCCCGCGGGAAGCCGATCACCGGCAGATCGACCCCCAGTTCGCGCAGCCGCTTGATGATCGCGGCGTGGGGCTGAGTCACCAGACGGTCGAACAGGGGCTCGGGCAGCTGCTCAGCCCAGGATTCGAAGATTTTCAGCGCCTGAGCGCCGGCCGCCGCCTGCATGGCCAGATAGCGGGCGGTGGATTCCACCAACACGGCGATCAGCCCGTCGATCCGCTCCGGCTCGCTATAGGCCAGGCTGCGGGGCGCGGAGCGGTCGCTGGAGCGCCCCTCCAGCATATAGGTGGCCACGGTCCAGGGACCCCCCGCGAAGCCGATCAGCGCCCGTCCAGGCTCCAGCTGGCCGCGCACCAGATCCAGGGTCTCGCCCACATAGGACAGACGGCTGGTGGAGGCCTCGATCTGATCGGCCAGAGACTCGTTGGAAGGCAGCTCGCCCAGCCTCGGCCCCTCGCCCGCCTCGAACCACACCTTCTGACCAAGCGCTTCGGGGATCAGCAGGATATCGGCGAAGACGATAGCTGCATCGAAGGCAAACCGGCGCAGAGGCTGAAGGGTCACTTCCGCCGCCATGGACGGGGTCTTGCAGAAGGCCATGAAGTCAGGGGACTGAGCCCGCAGAGCCCTATACTCGGGCAGGAAACGTCCCGCCTGACGCATGAACCAGATCGGAGGCCGGTCCAGCGTCTTGCCGGAGAGCGATTGCAGAAGGCGGGGCGTGTCGGATTGCATCATGGCCGCCCCTTAAATCCGGTCCTTGGGTCCCGCTCAAGAGGGAAGGCCTTCGGTCTCCTATCTCTTAATAAGAGATTAATAGGATGAGGAGGAAGAGGTTGAGCAGGGGCGCCGCGGGGACAAGGCCTGCCGTCGACTCCAAATCGGCGGTTTGTCCCGGGCTTGTCGACAGTCACACAAGGACCTGTGGATTGCGGGGATAAGCCGGTTGGCCCCAGGGGGACAGCGAGGGTTTCGCCGCCAGGAACAGGGGATGGATGCGGGGGCGCGGAATGGGTTATCGCTATCCGGCCTGCTATAGGCCAAACACCCCACAGCCCGTCGGGCCTGGGGACAGGCGATCGCAAACCGTCTCGATTTTCCCCGCTGACCTTGGCAAATCCGAGGGGAGCGGGTTTGCTGCCAATCGGTCCCCGGCGCGGGGCCATTCGTTAAGCTTTTGTTAACCGCTTTCCACAGAAGCCCGTGGACGGGCTGCGCGAAGGGCCAACTGTCTCCGTCATGACCACCGCCCCGCGTATCGCCACCTATTTCCACGTCCATCTGGTGTCAGATTCCACCGGAGAGACGCTCAACGCCATGGCCAAGGCAGTGGTAGCCCGGTTCGACGCCGTGCTGCCGATTGAACATATCTACGCCCTGGTTCGTTCCCCGAGACAGCTGTTCCGGGTGTTGAAAGAGATCGAGGCCGCGCCGGGGGTGGTGCTGCACACCATCGTCGACAAGGATCTGCGCGCCGGGCTGGAGCAGGGCTGCCGCGATCTGGAAATGCCTTGCATTGCCGCGCTAGACCCCCTGGTTTCGAGCCTAGCCCGCTACCTCGGCGCCTCGCTGTCGACCCGCGTGGGCGCTCAGCACAACCTCGACGCAGACTATTTCCAGCGGATCGACGCGCTCGACTACGCCATGGCCCATGACGACGGTCAGCAGACGCCCAATCTCGAAACCGCTGACGTTGTCCTAGTCGGGGTCAGCCGCACCTCCAAGACGCCGACCTGCATCTACCTGGCCCAGCGGGGCATCCGCGCCGCCAATGTGCCCCTGGTGCCGGGCGCCGAGCCGCCGCCCCAACTGTTCAACCTGACCCGCCCGATTGTGGTCGGGCTGACCGTTTCCCCGGACCGGCTGGTGTCGATCCGCCGCAACCGCCTGCTCAACCTCAATGAGCAGCGCGAAAGCACCTACATCGAACAGGATTCGGTCCGCGAAGAGATTATCCGCGCCCGCCGCATGTTCGAACGCAACGGCTGGCCGATCATCGACGTGACCCGCCGCTCCATCGAGGAAACGGCGGCGGCGGTGGTCAATCTGCTGAATGCCGCCCGGCAAGGACAGGATCTCGTGGGGCCCGTCTCGTGAGCGCCGCCGCAACCAACATCATCCTGGCGTCAACCAGCGCCATCCGCATCGATCTGCTGAAGGCTGCCGGCGTTCCATTCGAAGCTGAGCCCGCGGGCGTGGACGAAACCGCGATCAAGGACTCCTTACTGGCCGAAGGGCTGGGCCCGCGCGACATCGCCGACGCCCTGGCCGAGGCCAAGGCGGTCAAGGTGTCCCGCCGCCGCCAGGGTCTGGTGATCGGGGCCGATCAGACGATGGATTTCAACGGAAAGCTGTTCGACAAAGCGGCCAGCGTCGACGAAGCCCGCCAGCGGCTGCGCGAGATGCGTGGCCAGACGCACAAGCTCCACTGCGGCATGGTGGTGGCCCGTGATGGCCAAGCCATCTGGCGCGAGGTGGTGACCACGACCCTGCGCATGCGGCCGTTCAGCGACGACTATCTGGAGGGGTATCTGGAGCGCAATGCGCCGGGAATCCTGTCCTCGGTGGGCTGCTACCAGCTGGAGGGCGAGGGCGTGCAGCTATTCGACCGGATCGAAGGCGACTATTTCGCTATCCTCGGCCTGTCGCTGATCCCGCTTTTCGACCTGCTGCGCCGCCACGGGGCCATGCCGCTATGATTACCGCCCATACCCGCGTCGCCGGGGTCGCCGGCGCGCCGGTCCGCCATTCACTCAGCCCCCTGTTGCATAATGCCTGGCTGGCCGAAGCTGGAATCGACGGGGTTTATGTCGCTTTCGCCCCACCCCAAGACGGCTTCCCCGCCTTCGCCGAAGGGCTGCGCGGCGGAGCTATCGTCGGCATCAACGTGACCATCCCGTTCAAGCAGCAGGCCCTGGCCGCCGCTGACTTCGCCTCGGACCTGGCCCGCGCGGCCGGGGCCGCCAACCTTCTGCTGTTCCACGAAAACGGCCGCATCGAAGCACGCAACACCGACGGCGAAGGCTTGCTCCAGGCTCTCGCGACCCAGGCGCCCCAGCTGGACGTCAAGTCCGGCCCGGCCCTGGTGCTGGGCGCGGGCGGCGCGGCGCGAGGCGCGGTGGCGGCTCTTCTGGAAGCAGGCTCGCCCCAGGTGATCGTCGTCAACCGGACCCTGGATCGCGCCGAGCAACTGGCCCAGACCTTCGGCTCCCGCGTCCGTGCCTTCGACCGGCCCGATTGGGCCGCGCCGGACGCCGCCTTGGTGATCAACGCCACCAGCCTAGGCCTTGGCGGCGGGGCGGGACCTGTCCTGCCGTGGAAGAGCCTGCCCGATACGGCGGTGGTGATGGACATGGTCTACAAGCCGCTGCGCACCGACTTCCTCGCCGCCGCCGAAGAGCGTGGCCTGACCATCGTCGATGGGCTGGAGATGCTGATCCGCCAGGCCATTCCCGCCTTTGAGGCCTTCTACGGCTCCCCACCGCCGCCTCAGGTCGACGAACGGCGCCTGTTGCTGGATGTGCTGGAGGCGGGCGGTTGATCGTCCTGGGCCTGACCGGCTCTATCGGCATGGGCAAGTCGACCACCGCGGCCCTCCTGCGGGAGGCCGGCATCCCGGTGCATGACGCCGACGCGGCCGTGGCCCGGCTCTATGCCGAGGGCGGCGAAGGGATCGCTCCGGTCGGCCGCGCCTTTCCCCAGGCTCTGATCAACGGCGCCATCGACCGCGAACGGCTGTCGGGTCTGGTTCTGGGCAATCCAGATGCGCTGAAACGGCTGGAGGCTATCGTCCATCCCATGGTCAAGCAGGACCGCGCCCGCTTTCTGGCCGAGGCGAGGGCGGGGGGGACGGCAGCGGTGGTCCTTGAGATCCAGCTCCTGTTCGAAGTCGGCGCCGAAGAGGAGGTCGACGCGGTGATCGTGGTCACCGCTCCGTCCACGGTGCAGCGCGAACGCACCCTGCTGCGGCCCGGCATGAATCCGGAAAAATTCGAACGCATCCTGGCCCGGCAAATCCCCGACACGGAAAAGCGGCTGCGCGCCGATTTTGTGATCGATACCGGACATGGATTGGAGAGCGCCCGCGAACAGGTTCAGGCGGTGCTGACCAAGGTCCTGGCGCCCGGCTGGCGCGGACGCCGGCTGCTCTAAGGTCACGCTTGATCGGCGGCTCAAACCGCTGCATCCCAAGGGTATGGCCCGCGAAATCGTCATGGATACCGAAACCACCGGCTTCGACCCCAAACAGGGTCACCGGCTGGTGGAAATCGCCTGCGTCGAGCTGGAGGACTTCCTGCCGACCGGGCGGCACTTTCACGTCTATATCGACCCTGAACGCGACATGCCGCCCGAGGCCGAGAAGGTGCACGGCCTGTCGGCCAGCTTCCTGACCAGCAAGCCGAAGTTCGCCGATCCGGTGGTCAGCGAGGCCTTCCTGGAATTCTGTGGCGACTCTCCGCTGATCGCCCACAACGCGGGCTTCGACCGGGCCTTCATCAACTGGGAGCTGGAAAAGGTCGGCCGCGCCATCGTGCCGGAACCCCGCTGGATCGACACCCTGGCCCTGGCTCAGAAGCGTTTTCCAGGCATGCACAACTCGCTCGATGCCCTGTGCAAGCGGTTTAACATCTCGCTGGCCGAGCGCGAGAAGCACGGCGCCCTGATCGACACCAAGCTGCTGGCCGGCGTCTACCTGGAGCTGCGCGGCGGGCGCGAGTGTAAGCTGGAACTGACCTCGAGCGTGCTTCGCACGGCGGTGGCGGCGGCCAAGAGCGCCTCCTATGGCGCGCGGCCCCGCCCGCTCGCCCCGCGCTCCACCGAAGAAGAGCGCAGCGCCCACGTGCAATTCGTCCGCGCCAATCTCAAAGATAAGGCGCTCTGGCTGAAAATGGGCCTCGAGTAGGCTTCTAAGCCGTACCCAGCATGTCGTCGCCGCGGGCCTTGCGCGCCGCATAGATGGTGGCGAAGTCCAGCGGATCCAGCAGGAAGGGCGGGAAACCGCCTTCGGTGGACAGATCGGCGACGATCCGGCGCGCGAACGGGAACAGGAAGCGCGGGCATTCGATCAGCAGGAAGGGCTCAAGGTCCTCCTCCGCAATGCCGGTAACGGAAAACAGGCCGCCGTAGACCAGTTCGAGATGGAAGACCGCCTCGGTCTCACGCGCGGCGGTGGCGCTGAGCTTCAGATCGACGTCAAACAGACCATCGATGCGGCCTCGGGCGTTCATCTCGACGCCCAGATCGATCTTCGGTTGCGGCTGGCCGGGGTGCAGCGAGTCCGGCGCGCGCGGGTTCTCGAAGGAGAGGTCGCGGATGAACTGGGCCAGGATGCGGATGGCGGGTCCGGTGGGGACCTCTTCACCGTTCTGCGGCAGGGCGGCGTCGGGCGCGGCGTCGGTCATGGGGTCGTTGCCTCGGGCTTTTCGCTCTGTGCGTGGGCTGTTCGCCCGCCCACCAGCGTATTCAACACGGGGCGCTGGCTAACATGCGCGCTATAAGGGTGCAACGGCGGGCCTGACGACCGCCTCGCGCCGCCCTATATTGAGGGCAGACGTCAGACGGGTCACAGCCTTGCAAGTCCTCGAACTGCTCATCTTCGCCGCCCTGGCCGCCGTGGTCCTCTACCAGCTCTATGCGGTGCTGGGCCGCCGGGTCGGCCGCCAGCCGGAGGAAAAGCCGCCTGGGTCCGCGCCGCGCACGGCGCTGGAGAGCGCCGCCGCCTCGGCCCTGGCGCCGGACGGCGCGACCCTGGTGGGCTTGGCCGCGGTCAAGGCCAAGGACCCGGCGTTCGACCTGGACGCCTTCCTGCAGGGCGCCCGCACCGCCTTCGAAACCATCGTGCAGGGGTTCGCCGCGAAGGACCGCGAGGCCCTGCGGCCCCTGCTGACTGCCGAAGTCTACGCCGCTTTCGACGCGGTGATGATCCAGCGCGAGACCGAGGGCCGCACCGAAACGGTCGATTTCATGCAGCCCCCCCGCGCCGACCTGGAAGCCAGCGCCGTGGACGGCGACATGGCGCGGCTGAAAGTGCGCTTCCTGGCCGAATTCCGCAGCCGCTCCAAGGGACCGGAGGGCGAGGCGGTGGACGACAAACGCACGGCGGAGGTCTGGACATTCGAGCGGGCCCTGGCCAGCCGCGATCCCAACTGGACTTTGGCCCGGGTCGAGGCCGCCCAGGCGTGATCCTGACGCGGGCCAGACCCGGTTCGCGGAGCGCCGTCGCAAGCGCCCTGGCCGCCAGCCTGCTGCTCTACGCCTGCGCGACGGAAACTAAGATCACCGCACCGCCGGCTTCCCAGCCGCCCGCTCCCGCGCCGCCGGCTGCGCCCGTTCCCCGGCCTGAACGTCCGCCGCTTCCACCGCCCCCCGCGGCGCGGGCGGCGCCCCTGCCCTTGGCTCCGCCGATCGGGTTCGCCGCTCTGGAGGGTTGGGACCGCGAAGACCACGCCGCGGCGCTGGACATGTTCCGCGCCAGCTGCGGGGCGGCCAAGGATGTGGCCGCGCACGAGGTCTGCCTGCGCGCCCGCGATCTGGGACCGCAGGACGAGGTGATCGCCCGGGCCTTCTGGGAGACCAATTTCCGGGTCCAGCCGGTGGGCGGCGACAGGGCGCCCGATGAGGGCCTGCTGACCGGCTATTTCTCGCCCGAATATGCAGCCCGGCCCACGCGTCAGTTCCCCTTCACCTCCGCCGTACGCGCCCGCCCGGCCGACCTGCCCGCCGCCGATGTCGGGGCCGGGGGCGGAACCGTGCCCTACCGCGACCGCCAGGCCATCGAGAACAGCCCGGCGGACCAGCCCCTGGCCTGGATGAAGCCTGAGGACCTGTTCTTCCTGCAGATCCAGGGCTCCGGCGTGCTCGATTTCCCCGACGGACGACGCCAGCGCGCCGTTTATGCAGCCAACAACGGCATGTCCTTCGTCGGCATCGCCGCGCCGATGCGGGCCCAGGGCTTGCTCACCGACAACAACACCTCCGGCGAAATGATCCGCGCCTGGCTGGCCCAGCATCGCGGGCCGGACGCCGACGACGTGATGCGCCGGAACCCGCGCTACATCTTCTTCACCCTGCAGCCCTACGACGGGCGTGAGCCGAGCGGCGCGGCGGGCGTGACCCTGACCCCGGGCCGGGCCCTGGCGGTCGACCCCTCCAAGCACGACTACGGCGCCCTCTATTGGATCAACGGCGAGGCGCCGGCCCTGAACGGGGCCTTTCCTGTCTACCGCCGTCTGGCCATGGCGCTGGACACCGGCAGCGCCATCCGGGGCGAGGTGCGCGCCGACCTCTATCTGGGCACGGGCGAAGACGCGGGCGCCGAGGCGGGGCGGGTGCGCCACAGGCTGAAACTCTACCGGCTGGTCCCGGTGCTGGAGACGAGCGCCGCGCCGTGAAGAGAAAGCCGAGACCTGAGGAGCTGCGCCTGTGGGCCATGGTCACCGCCACGGTGAACCCGGCGGCGGGGCGGTCCCACGTCGAACCGCCGGAAGACGAGCCGGCCGCGCCCAAGCCGCCCAAGCCTTCGGTAACCCTCAAGCCCTTTATCCCCGAAGCGCACAAAACCGCCCGCCCGGCCCCCATCTCTGCGCCGGAAGACATCGAGCCGGGCCGCAAACGCCGTCTGACCCGGGAGCGCGACCCGATCGACCTGCGGCTGGATCTGCACGGCATGGACCAGGACCGCGCCCGCGCCGTCCTCACCGCCTTCCTGATCCGCGCTCAGGACGAAGGCGTCCGCGCGGTTCTGGTGATTACAGGAAAGGGTTGGCTCGGCGACGGGGTGCTGCGCCGATACACGCCGGAATGGCTGGCCGATCCGGCCCTGCGGTCGGTGGTGGCGGGGGTTTCCGAGGCGCACAAGCGCCACGGCGGCCAGGGCGCCCTCTATGTGGCGCTGAAACGGCGGGCCTAGGACTCCCCCATCAGGCCAGCCTTGCGCGGATCGCGCATGCTCAGCACCACGATGAAGCCGAGCGCCATCAGCACCGAGCCGTAGATGTAGAAGCCGGCCTCGGACCCGATCGACTTGAACCACAGGGCGACATATTCCGCCGTGCCGCCGAACACGGCGTTGGCGATGGCGTAGGGCAGGGCGACGCCCAGCGCGCGCACATGGGTGGGGAAGAGCTCGGCCTTCACCACCGCGCTGACCGCCGTGTAGCCGGACTGCAGCAGCATCGCCAAACTGATCCAGAGGAAGGCGGCGACCGCTGAGTGGGTCGAGCCGACCGCCGTCATCACCGGCCAGGTGACGATCGCCCCGCCGCCGAACGCCAGGCCGAGCATAGCCCTGCGTCCCAGCTTGTCGGACAGCCAGCCGAACAGCGGCTGGGCCAGCATGAAGACGAACAGGGTCGCCGCGCTGATGTTGGTGGCCTGATCCTTGGAGAAGCCCGAGGTGTTGGTCAGGAACTTCTGCATATAGGTGGTGTAGACGTAGAAGATCATCGATCCGCCGGCGGTCAGGCCCAGCACCGTCAGGGCTTCGCGCGGATGATTCATGATCAGGGTCATGGTCTGGCCGCGTTCCTTGACCGTCTTCTTGGCGACCTCGAACTGATGGCTTTCAGGCAGCCGGTTCTGAATCCAGAACACGATCACCGCCAGCAGCGCGCCGATGGCGAAGGGAATGCGCCAGCCCCAGGCAGCCATGTCGGCCTTGGGCAGGATGTTCTGCAGGACGATCAGCACAGCCAGGGCCAGCAGTTGGCCGGCGATCAGGGTCACGTACTGGAAGCTGGACCAGAAACCGCGCCGCTTGGAACCGGCGACCTCGCTCATATAGGTGGCGCTGGCGCCGTATTCGCCGCCCAGCGACAGGCCCTGGAAGATGCGGGCCAGGACCAGGATGACCGGCGCCGCCACCCCGATGGCGGCCTCGCCCGGAGTCAGGGCGATCACCAGCGAGCCGACGCACATCATGCCTACCGACAGCACCAGAGCCGCGCGTCGTCCGGCGCGGTCGGCATACAGACCCATCAGCCAGGCGCCCACCGGGCGCGCCGCGAAGCCCACGGCGAACACCGCCGCCGCCTGCAGCAGCTGGGCCGTCTGATCGCCCTTGGGGAAGAAGATCGGGGCGAAATAGAGGGTCGCGGCGGAGTAGGTGTACCAGTCGTACCATTCCACCAGGTTGCCCATCGAGCCGCCGACGATGGCGCGCAGGCGCGAGAAGCTGGTGTGGGTGTCGGCGGCGGTGTCCACGGTCGCGTCCATCGGCTCAGGCTCCGGTCAGCAGCAGTTGGGTCAGGGCGTCCGGCGCCAGAACCATGGCGTCGTGCCCGGTAGGCAGATCGCGCCAGGTCCATCCGGTCTGTTTGCGCGCGAATTGCCGCGAGGTTTCCAGCGGTGCGTAGCTCGGCTGGGTGCAGTGGACGTAGGTGCAGGGCAGGCCGTTGCCGACCGGATGCTCCAGCCGGATGCGGCTTTCGTAGGTCCCGATCGGGTGCGGTGTCAGGTGGCGGCGGACCCAGGCGGCGCGGGGATGGTCTTCGGGCACGCCGAACACGCTGACCATGGGGTTGGGAATGGCTACGCCCGCCCCCTGATCGGCGGCCAGCTTGCGCCGGCCTTCGACGACATCGGCGGGCAGAACGCTGAACGGGCTCTGGCCGCTCTCGATCAGCAGGCTGTCGAGATAGACGAGGCGTGAAATTCGCTCGCGCATACGGTCCGCGACCTGGGAGATGACCGGTCCGGCGAAGCTATGGCCGACCAGGACCACATCCTTCAGGTCTTCCATCTCCAGCAGATTGGCCACGTCGTCGGCGAAGGTCTGCAGGGTCAGGGTTCCGGAGAGCAGGTGCCTGGATTGGCCGAGGCCCGTCTGGGTCGGGGTGAAGACCCGGCAGCCCGCCGCGGTTAGCCGGTCGGCGACATCGCGCCAACACCAGCCGCCATGCCAGGCGCCGTGGACCAGGACGAAGGTCTGAGGTTTGCGGGGCTGGGCTTGCGCCAGTCCGGGAGCCAGGGCGGCGGCGGTAAGTCCGGCCTTGATGGCTGCGCGGCGGTTCACGGCCCTACTTCAGCTCAGTCATCATGGCGCACTGGCGCGGATCCAGCAGCAGTTCGTAGTGGGTGCGGTTGCCGAGGTTGTAGCGAAGGTCGCCGGTCTTGTAGGCGTTGACCGTGGGCGTCCCGTCCGGCGTCACCGACTTCAGTGTGCCGTCATAGCGGTAGGCGACCACCACATTGGTGTTGTGGAAGTGCATGGGCGTGGCGACGTTCTGGGTCCAGCAATGGCGCCAGACCCGGACGCGGTCGTTTTCCAGCTTCTTGATCGAGCCGGGACGCGGGAAGGCCAGCTGGAAGCCGGTGGTGTTGGGAAACACCGTGTGCGGCGCGTCCTTCAGGGCGACGACGATTTCATGCACCCCGTCCGACTGGGCGGTGCTGCGCGAGTCGCCGCCCTTGGGGGTCCAGATCACATCGCCGTAGTCGCGCGCGACCGTGGCGCCGGCGTTGGTCACCTGACCGCCCTCCAGGAACATGGTGACGGTGTCCAGATCCTTGGGCGTGGCGGGGCCTGTCTGGCCCTTGTTCAGCTTCACGTCCCAGACGGTGACCTGGTCGTTGTCGATGGCGGGCTTGGAGGCGGGCTGAGCCAGGGCCGACAAGGCGAAGGCCGACACGGCGACGCCGATTGCGATGGAACGCACGATCTTCTCCCTCTTGCCCACCCCGGTCTTCGCCGAGGGTTTGTTGGCGCAGAAGCTGCCCTAGCGGCGGCGATCCGTCCACCTTTGACTGGGAGGCGGGGCCTAGGGCGCGCGCGAGGCCTTTTCCACGAGGCCGCTGGTCCCTTCGCGGGCCGCCAGCTTGGCGGCCACCTGATCGAGGGTGACGCCTGAGGCGGTCAGCAGGACGAGCCAGTGATAGAGCATGTCGGCGCTCTCGGCGGCGATGGCGTCCGGGTCGCCCTGGATGGCGGCGATCACCGTTTCGACGGCTTCTTCGCCGAACTTCTTGGCTGAGCGCTCGGGGCCCTCGCCCAACAGCTTGGCGGTGTAGGACGACTCGGGGTCCGCGCCCTTGCGGGCGAGGATGGTGGCCTGGAGGCGCTCGAGGGTGTCGGTGAACCGGCTGCTCATGGCCCTATCCTACAGCAGCCCTAGGTCAAACGCACGGGAAGGCCCGCGGCCCGCAGACTCTGTTTGGCTTGGCCGACGCTGATCTCGCCGAAGTGGAAGATGGAGGCGGCCAGCACCGCGTCGGCGCCGCCGTCGCGTACGGCCTCCACCAGATGTCCCGCCGATCCGGCCCCGCCCGAGGCGATCACCGGCACCGAGACGGCGGAGGAGACGGCGCGCAGCAGGGATGTGTCGTAGCCGCTCTTGGCTCCGTCGCGGTCCATGGAGGTGAGCAAAATCTCACCGGCGCCGAGCTCAACGCCCCGCGCGGCCCATTCCACCACGTCCATGCCCGTGCCCTTGCGGCCGCCGACGGTGAACACTTCCCAGCCCGAGCCGTCCGGACGCTGCTTGGCGTCGATGGCCAGGACCACCGCCTGGGCGCCGAAGGTGTCGGCGGCGCCGGAAATCAGGCCGGGGTTCTCCACTGCGGCGGTGTTGATCGAGACCTTGTCGGCGCCGGCGCGCAGAATCTTGCGGGCGTCTTCCACCGTGCGCACCCCACCGCCCACGCCCAGCGGCATGAAGCAGACGTCGGCGGTTCGGGCGATCACGTCGAGAATGGCGCCGCGTCCCTCGTGGCTGGCGGTGATGTCCAGGAACATCAGCTCGTCCGCCCCGGCGGCGTCATAGGCCGAGGCCTGCTCCACCGGATCGCCGGCGTCGCGCAGCGCCAGGAAGTTGACGCCCTTGACCACGCGCCCGTCCTTGACGTCCAGGCAGGGAATGACGCGGACTTTCAGCATCAGGCCGGTGTTTTCTGGAGGGCGGCTGTGATGGCCTCGTCGGCGGTGATGGCGCCGGTATAGAGGGCGCGGCCGAGGATAGCGCCGGCGATCGGAACACCCTTGCGCGCCTTCAGCAGTTCCAGGTCCTTGACCGAAGCCAGGCCGCCCGAGGCGATCACCGGGATCGAAACCGCGTCGGCCACCGCGCCGACCCCGTCGATATTAATGCCCGTCAGTGCGCCGTCGCGGCCGATGTCGGTGACGATCAGGGCGGCGACGCCAGAATCCTCGAAGCGCTTGGAAAGTTCGATGGGCTCAAGCTCGGAGGCCGAGACCCAACCGTGCACGGCGACCTTGCCGTCCTTCACGTCGACCGCCACGGCGATCTGCTCGGGGAAGGCCGCCGCCGCCCGCTTGACCAAGGCCGGATCGCGCACCGCCACGGTGCCGAGGATCACGCGGCTGACGCCGGTCTCGATCCAGCGTTCGATGTCTTCGAAGGTGCGAACGCCCCCGCCCAGCTGGATGGGGATGGAGACCGCCTCCAGGATGGCCTCGACGGCGGCGATATTGACCGCCCGGCCCTCGATGGCGCCGTTCAGATCAACGACGTGTAGCCAGTCGAAGCCGGCCTTGGCGAACTGGCCGGCCTGATCGGCGGGACTAGCGTTGAACACCGTCACCTTGTCCATGTCGCCGTAAAGCAGGCGAACGCACTGGCCGTCCTTCAGATCGATCGCGGGATAGAGGATCAAGGCCGCCACTCCAGAAAATCGCCCAGCAGGCGCAGGCCCACGCCCTGGGACTTCTCGGGGTGGAACTGCACCCCCGCGATATTGCCCCGCGCCACCGCCGCGACGATGGGCCCGCCATGGTCGGTATAGGCGATCGCGTCGGCCGCGTCCGTGGGATCGAGCACGAAGGAGTGGGTGAAATAGACGTGGGCCCCGTCTGGCGCGCTGGCCAGCAGCGGGTGGGCGCGTTCGCCCTGCAGAGCGTTCCAGCCCATGTGCGGGATCTTCAGGGCGCGATCGGTCGGCGCCAGCTTGCGGACGTCGCCGGGAATCCAGCCGAGGCCGGGGGTCTCGCCGAATTCCAGGCCGCTCGTGGCCAGCAGCTGCATGCCGACGCAAATGCCGAGGAAGGGCGAGCCCTTCTTGCTGACCGCCTCGGTCATGGCCTCGACCAACCCGTCCTTGGAGGCCAGAGCGCTCATGCAGGCGGCGAAGGCGCCGACGCCGGGCAGGACCAGCCGGTCGGCGGCCAGCACCTGCTCGGGATCGGCGGTGACCAGGATTTCGGACGCGGTTCCGCTGGCGCGGGCCGCGGCGGCCAACGCCTTTTCAGCCGAGTGCAGATTGCCCGACCCGTAATCGATCAAAACCGTGGTTTGCATCGGAGTTTAGAGGACGCCCTTGGTGGACGGCGCCGCTCCCAGGGTCTTCGGATCGATTTCCACGGCTTCGCGCAGGGCGCGGGCCAGGGCCTTGAAGCCGCTTTCGGCGATGTGGTGGGTATTGTCGCCGTACAGGGTCTCGAGGTGCAGGCAGGCGCCGGCGTTCAGGGCGAAGGCCTGGTGGAACTCCTTGAACAGCTCGGTGTCCATCTCCCCGACCTTCGGGCGGGTAAAGTCCACCTTCCAGATCAGGTAGGGCCGGTTGGCGAGGTCCACGGCGCAGCGGGTCAGGGTCTCGTCCATCGGGATGTAGGCGGTCCCGAAGCGGCGGATGCCTTTGAAGCCATCGCACGCTTCCTTGAACGCCTGGCCCAGGACGATGCCGGTGTCTTCCACCGTGTGGTGCATGTCGATGTGCAGGTCGCCCTTGGTCTCGATGTCCAGGTCGAAGCCGCCATGCTTGCCGAAGCTTTCGAGCATGTGGTCGTAGAAGCCGATCCCGGTGGAGATGTTGGTCTTGCCCGTCCCGTCCAGGTCGATGCGCACGCGGATGCGCGTCTCCTTGGTTTCGCGGACGACTTCGGCGGTGCGGTTGGCGGTCATGACAGCCCCTAGAGTCCGGCCTTGATCGCCAGGTCCTGCAAGGAGACCTGGGGCCGAGGGCCATAGTGCGAGATCACCTCGGCGGCGGCGAGCGAGCCCAGCCGGCCGCAGGCGTCCAGCGGACGGCCCCTGGCCAAGCCGAAGAGGAATCCCGCTGCGTATTGGTCGCCCGCGCCGGTGGTGTCCACGACTTTTTCCACAGGGGCGGCGGCGATGTCCTGGATGGAGTCCCCGGCGATGACGGTGGAGCCCTTTTCCCCGCGGGTGATGGCGGCCAGCTTGGCGCGTCCGCGCAGGGCGCGCACAGCTCCATCGAAGCTGGAGGTCTCGAACAGAGCGGTCAGTTCCGCTTCATTGGCCAGCAGGATGTCCACTTCGCTGTCGATGAAGCCCAGCAGGGCGTCGCGGTGGCGATGGACGACGAAGCTGTCCGACAGAGTCAGCGCGATCAGCCGCTCGGACGCGCGGGCGATGCCGGCGGCCTTGGCGAAGGCGCGGCGGGCCTCGGAGGGGTCGAACAGATAGCCTTCCAGATAGATGATCTTGGACTGCTCGATGATCTTGGCGTCGACGTCTTCCGGGGTCAGGTGGATCGAGGCGCCCAGATAGGTCGACATGGTGCGCTGGCCGTCCGGCGTCACATTGACCAGGCAGCGGGCGGTGGCCGGACCGCCGCTCAGCGGCCGGATGCCGAAGCTGACGCCGATGGCGTTGATGTCGTGGGTGAAGACCTGGCCCAGCACGTCGTCGGCGACCTTGCCGACATAGGCTGCCCGTCCGCCGAGGCTGGCGACCCCCGCCACAGTATTGGCCGCCGATCCGCCCGACGCCTCGATGCCCGCCGCCATCCGCCCGTAGAGGGATTCAGCCTGGGCGTCGTCGATCAGGGACATGGAGCCCTTGACCAGGCCCTCGTCGGCCAGGAAGCCGTCGCTGCAGGGCGCGATCACATCGACGATGGCGTTGCCGATCGCGGCGACGTCGTAAAGCTCGGGCATGGCGTGGTCCGCACGGTGAAGGTGCGGGGTCTATAGCCTGGGTTGGCCCCTGGGTCAGCCCCTGAGGCTGCTACGCATCGGTCCGCCGATGAAACAAATCGGCCAAAATCGTCAGCTAGCAATTTGCCCTTCAGAACCGCGGAAGACGGTCAGGAGTACAGTCAATGCGTATGTCGTGGACGATCGGACTGGTCGGAGCCGCCCTCGCGGTCACGGCCTTCGCTCAGACCCAGACCTTCAGGGTCACCCGGCTACCCAGCCAGCCGCCGAAGGGATTCGATCAGATCAGAGTGTCCAAGGCCGTGGTCGACGGCCATGAAATCCGGCTCTGGTCCGCCTAGCTGTTGACGCCGGACTGCCAGGCAACAGGTTTCCTGGAGTCCGTGGTGCTGGAACAGCCGATGCACGGTCAAATGCGGTTATCGGACGAGCCGTTCTACGGCGACTTCCCGCTCGGCAATGTCCGTCATGATTGCAACCTGAAGAAATCACCCGGCAAGCAGGCCTTCTACACCCCGGCCCCCGACTTCCACGGCCACGACAAGGTGGTCCTGCAGAACAGCACGTCAGAGGGCCGGGTCCGCAAGATCGTCGTGGATATCGACGTCCGCTAGCTGCTCCGGCGCCTTGATTTTGCCGAAGCGGTCGGGTCAGGGTCCGGCCGCGCCGCCGGACCCTGGCGCCAGGAGTACGGCGTGCCGAACGGGACATACCGATATCTGAGCTCCGCGCTGCTTTTGCTGGCGCCCGCCATCGCCTCAGCCCAGGCGCCGCGGCAGTCCACCGAGATCGTCCGCTCCGCCTTCATTCCCGACTGCGCGCCCAAGGCCGCCGACGCCATCTGCCGCCAGCCCCTGGCCTTCCGCTACGAGGAGGCTGACCAGCGGCTGGGCGCCGCCGATCTCGTCTATTGGCTGGACGGCCAGACCTTCAATGTCGCGGCCCGCTCCCCGACGGAGACGGCGCAGCTGGAAGGCGGGATCGATGATGGCCTGGCCCCGATGTCGACCTCGGGTTCGCTGTGGGGCGCCAGCTACCAGCTGGCCCAGCCCGAACGGGCCCTGATCGAGCTGCGTCTGAAGGGCCAGACCGGCAAGGTCCCGTTCCTGGTCTATCGGGGAACCCAGGCTCCGCCCGCCCCGCCATCGAATGCTGTGCTCAAGGGTCATGTCGAGACGCTCGACATGAAGAGCACGGCGCTGGGCAATCCGCGCAAGGTCACCGTCTATGTCCCGCCCGGAACGGCGCCCAAGGCGGGTTGGCCGACGGTGATTGCTGCCAACGGCGAGGCCATCGCGCCCTTCGTGGCAGAGATCGACGCCATGATCGAGCGGGGCGAAATCCAGCCGGTGGCGGTGGTCGCGCCTTGGCAGGGCTCCAGCCCGGGCGAATATCTGCGGGGCAAGGACCCGGACGCCTACGCCCGCCACGCCATGTTCGTGCAGCGTGAGGCCCTGCCGCCTCTGCAGGCCCGTTTCCACCTGACCCGCGATCCGGCCCGGCGGCTGCTGTTCGGCTATGGGCCCGGCGGCGACTGGGCGGTGCAGGCGGCGCTGCGCGATCCGACCATCGCGGCCCACGTGGCGGCCTTTTCCGTCTCGGGCCTTTCGGAGCCGCCGTTCCGCTCGGGACGGAAGCTGCAGCTGATCATGGCGGCGGGCGCCTACGACGGCCCCTATCTGCACGGCTCGCGCCAGATCTGCAGCCTGGCCTCTGCTTCCGGCACGCCCTGCACGCTGCAGATCGACGCCGCCGGACATGCGCCCCTGATCTGGCAGGCCCAGTTGGCCAAGGCGCTGAAGACGGTGTTTCCGGCGGCCCCGCCTTCCAAGGCTAAGCGCCGATAAATAGCTCCCGGCTGGGGCAGAGGTCGGCGACCACGCACTGATCGCACTTGGGCCGGCGCGCCACGCAGACGTAGCGGCCGTGCAGGATCAGCCAGTGATGGGCGCGAGTCAGATAGGGTTTGGGGACGGCGGCCATCAACTCCGCCTCCACCTTGTCCGGGGTCGAGCCCGAAGCGATCTTCAGCCGGTGGGAGACGCGGAAGACGAGGGTGTCCACGGCGATGGCGGGTTCGATATCCAGTTCGTTGAGCACTACGCTGGCGGTCTTGCGCCCGACGCCCGGCAGGGACATCAGCGCCTCGCGCTCCAGCGGGACCTGGCCGCCGTATTGATCCAGCAGAACATGGGCCGAGGCGATCACGTTCTTGGCCTTGGTGCGATAGAGGCCGATCGACTGGATGTAGGGCTCCAGCCCCTCGACCCCCAGCGCGGCCATTTTCGCGGGCGTATCGGCGTCGCGGAACAGCGACTTGGTCGCCTTGTTGACTGAAACGTCGGTCGCCTGGGCCGACAGGGCCACCGCCACCACCAGGGTGTAGGGGCTGGAATAGTTCAGCTCGGTCTTGGGGTGGTCGTCCTTGGCCGCGAACCGGTCGAAGATCTCCTGGACGCGCGGGGCCTGGGCTTTGACCGAGGGGCGGGCGGTTCTCTTCGGGGACTTGGACGCGGGCATGCGGACTCTCTAACGCGGTAAGGCCGCCCGCGATATATTGGGCGCATGCCCAGCCCCCTGCATCTGGACGCGGTCCTGACCCCGACCCGGTCTCTGCCCAAGGCGGGCCTCTACGTGCTTCTTGGCGTCCTGGGCTTCGCCAATCTCGCCACGGCGGGGATGTTCATCGCCATCGGCGCGCGGCCGATCCCGATCTTCCTCGGCCTGGACTTCCTGGCGGTCCTGGTCGCCTTTCATGTCAGCTATCGCCAGGCGCGCGCCAGCGAGCGGGTTCAGGTGTCGTCGGACGAGGTGCATGTGATGCACGAGATTGGCGGGCGGCGGCGCACCGTCTGGCGCTCGCCGACGGCCTTCACCCGGGTTTCGGTGGAAGCGCCCGGCGAGGCGGAGGTCCGCGTCAGCCTGCATCTGTCTCGCCGCAGCCTGATCCTGGCCGGACGGCTGAGCCCGCAGGAGCGCAGCGATTTCGCCCAGACGTTGCAGGCGGCGATCAAGTCGGCCCGCGCGGAGCGGTATTTGGGCTGATATAAGAGAGCTACGCATTCTCCGCGAAGGTCAGATGGTCATGAGTTTCAGCGAGCCGGAGGTCGAGCGCTACGCCCGCCATCTGGTGCTGCGCGAGATCGGCGGCCCCGGACAGCAGAAGCTGAAGGCGGCGCGGGTGCTGCTGGTCGGTATGGGCGGCCTGGGCGCGCCGGCGTCTCTGTATCTGGCGGCGGCGGGGGTCGGGACCCTGGGCCTGCTCGATCCCGACACGGTGTCCCTGTCCAATCTGCAGCGCCAGGTGCTGTACGGCACCGCCGACCTTGGCCGGGGCAAATCGCTCAGCGCGGGCGAGCGGCTGTCGGCCCTCAATCCCGAGATCGAGATCGAGCCGCTTCCTTTCGCCCTGACCGCCGCCACGGCCGCCGAACTGGTCAAGGGCTACGACCTGGTGCTGGACGGCACCGACGACTTCGCCACCCGGTTCGCCGTCAACGCCGCCTGCGTGGCTGAAGGCAAGCCCTTGGTGTCTGGCGCCCTGGGCCGCTGGAGCGGGCAGGTCGGAGTGTTCGCCGCCGGCCTGACGCGGGGCCGGCCTCTGGCCGAGCGCCAGCCCTGCTACTGTTGCCTGACCCCGGAAATCCCGCCGGACGCGGAGACCTGCGCCATGGTCGGGGTGGTCGGCGCCCTGGCCGGGGTGGTGGGGTCGATGATGGCGCTGGAGGCGATCAAGCTGATCACCGGCGCGGGCGAACCCCTGACCGGACGGCTATGGATCTACGACGGACTGGAGGGCGAAGGGCGGACGGTGCGGCTGTCGCCCGATCCGCAATGCCCGGTCTGCGGCTAGACGATCAGCTCGGCGATCACCCGATCCAGCACCGGGCGGCCCACCGCCGTGGCGATGATCCGGCCATCGCGCAGCTCCACGAAGCCGCCTGAGCGCAGGTCTTCCAGCCGCTCCAGCGTCAGGGCGGTCAGGTCTATCAGCGGAACCCCCTCGTCGACCCGGAGGCCGAGCAGCAGCCGCTCTTCCGCCGCCTCGATGGGGTTGAGACGCTGGCTGACCTCAAGCCCGATCCCGATGTCGCGCACCCTGGCGATATAGGCGGGGATGGCCCTTGCCGTTTCGGTGGCGATACGCCCCTCAGCCGTGGTCAGCCGGCCGTGGGCGCCCGGCCCGACGCCGAGATAGTCCTCGCCCCGCCAGTAGACCAGGTTGTGGCGCGAGCGGGCGGCAGGGCCCAGCGCGTGGTTGGACACCTCGTAGGCGGACAGGCCAGCCCCGCCCAAGACCGTCTGGGTAGTCTCGTAGAGGTTGGCGGCCAGGTCCGGATCGGCGGGCGCGAAGGCGCCTCGACGCACCGCCAGGTCGAAGGGCGTGCCGGCCTCGATGGTTAGCTGATAGGGCGAGATATGCTCGGCCCCCAGGTCCAGCGCCGCCTTCAACTCCTCGGTCCAACCGCGTTCGGTCTGACCGGGGCGGGCGTAGATCAGGTCAAGCGACAGGCGGGGGAAGATCAGACCCGCCATACCGGCCGCCCGGCGGGCCTCGTCAGCCCCGTGATTGCGTCCCAGGAAGACCAGGGAAGGGTCGTCCAGGGCCTGGATTCCGAGCGAAAGCCGTATGACCCCAGAATCGAAAAAAGCCCGAAAAAGGCCCGATTCTGCGTCCGTTGGGTTGGTTTCGAGGGTTATTTCGAGGTTTTCCTCAAAAGGCCATATCGCCTTGGCGTCCTCGATAATGGCCCCGATCCAGGCTGGATCCATCAGCGAGGGCGTACCGCCGCCGAAGAAGATCGACACCAGCTTTCGTGGGCCGATCAGAGCCGCCTGAGCCCTCAAGTCATCCCGTATGGCCTGCGCCAGGGCGGCGGATTCGCCCGGTCTGCGGTCCAGTGCGACGTTGAAATCGCAATAGGGACAGATGCGCGCGCAATAGGGCCAGTGGACGTAGAGGCCCAGCGGGGGAAGATCAGTCAAACAGCGCCGCCTTGAGCTGGGCGAAGGCGCGGGCGCGGTGGCTGATGGCGTCCTTAGCCGCCGGCTCCATCTCCCCGAAGGTCTGCGTCCCGCCCTCGGGGATGAAGATCGGGTCGTAGCCGAAGCCCCGGGTTCCGCGCGGCGGGAAGGTCAGGGTCCCGTCCACCCGCCCCTCCACGGCGACCACCGGCCCGCCGTTGGGCCAAGCCACGGCCAGGGCGCAGCTGAACCAGGCGTGCAGATCCTCGAAGCCGGTTTCCTCCAGCCGTTCGCGCACCCGGTCCATGGCCACGGCGAAGTCCTTGCCCGGCCCGGCCCAGCGGGCGGAATAGATGCCGGGCGAGCCGCCCAGCGCGGTCACCGACATCCCGGAGTCGTCGGCCAGAGCGATCAGCCCCGACCGGTCCGCCGCCGCGCGGGCCTTCAGCACCGCATTGCCGACGAAGGTGGTCTCGGTTTCGTCCGGCTCCGGAAGATTCAGCTCTCCGGCGGAAACCACCTGGAAACGTCCCTCCAGTAGAGCAGCGAGCTCCTTGGCCTTGCCCGGATTGTGCGTGGCCGCAACAATGCGTGCGCCTCGCGCCAGCGTCAGCGCCATCTTGTCGTCTCCAGGGACCGGTTCATGAAGCTCTACTACCACCCGATCTCGCCTTTCGTGCGCAAGGTGCTGGTGGTGGCGCATGAGAACGGCTTGGCGGACGCGATTGAGTGCGTGATGACCGACACCCTGGATGAGGGGCTGCGCGCGATCAATCCGCTGAGCAAGATTCCCACACTGACGCTGGATGACGGGACCGCCCTCTACGATTCCCGGGTGATCTGCGAATATCTGGACGGTCTTGGCGGCGGCGGCATGATCCCGGCGGCCGGGGAGGCGCGCTGGCGAACTCGGTTGCTTGAAGCCCTGGGCGACGGTATCGCCGACGCCGTGCTCAGGATCGTGATGGAAAACCGCCGCCCCGAAGACGACCGCCACGCCGATGTGATCGAGCGGCAGAAGCGCGCCGCGCTGGCCGGCCTCGCCGAAGCGCCGCGCCAGCTCGAGCCGGGACGGTTCGCTCTGGGTGATGCGGCCCTGGCCTGCGCGATCGGCTATCTGGAGATGCGCCTGCCCAAGCTGGAGTGGCGCGCCGCCAATCCCGCCCTCGCCGCCTGGTATGACGAGGCCATGCTGCGCCCGTCTCTGGCCCGAACCTGTCCGCAAGCCGCCTGATGGGGTCCATCGACGCCCTGATGCAGGCCCAGAGCCTGCCGTCCGCCTACCGCGCCATGGTCGAGCGGGTGCATCGCCCGGTGGCCCAGGCCATTGTCACGAAACGCGCCCAGGCGGGCCGGCCGATCGTGGTCGGCCTGTGCGGCAGCCAGGGCAGCGGCAAGTCCACCATGAGCGCCTTCCTGAAGGCGCTGCTGGAGGAGCAGGGGCTGCGCACCGCCATCCTGTCGCTGGATGACCTCTATCTGACCCTGCCTGAGCGGGAAGAGCTCGGCCGCACCGTCCACCCCCTGCTGCGCACCCGCGGCGTGCCCGGCACCCACGACACCGGCCTCGGCATCGCTCTGTTCGACGTGCTTGCCGACCGCGACGGGGCCGAGGTGTCTCTGCCCCAGTTCGACAAGGCCGAGGACACCCGTGCGCCGGGTTCGACCTGGCCGCGTGTGCGGGCGCCGGTGGATGTGGTGCTGTTCGAGGGCTGGTGCGTCGGCGCCGCGCCGCAGTCCGACGAGGCCCTGGTCGAGCCGATCAATGCCCTGGAACGTGACCGCGACGCCGACGGCGCTTGGCGGCGCTACGTCAACGAGCGCCTGAAGACCGACTACGCCCAGCTCTACGCCCGCATCGACCTTCTGGCACTGCTGCAGGCGCCCAGTTTCGAGGTGGTGTTCGGTTGGCGCTCGCTGCAGGAGCAGAAGCTGGCGGCCCGCGTGGCCCGCGAGGGCGCCGCCGGGCGCAAGGTGATGAACGCCGAGGAGATCAAGGTCTTCCTGATGCACTACCAGCGTCTGACCGAATGGATCCTCAGCGAGATGCCGGGCCGGGCCGATATCGTCATGCCGATGGACGCCGAGCACGCCATTCTGGGCGTGGAGTTCAGGCGATAGCCTAGGCGACGGCGGCCTTCTGCAGGATCACCAACTCGGCGATGCCCTTGCGGGCCAGGTCGAACAGGGACTCGAACTCGGCGCGGGTGAAGCCGCGCTTTTCGCCGGTGGCCTGGATTTCCACAATGTCGCCCGAGCCAGTCAGAACGAAGTTGGAGTCGGCCTCGGCGTTGGAGTCCTCTTCGTAGTCCAGGTCCAGCACCGGAACGCCCTCGAACACGCCGCAGGAGACGGCGGCGACCTGGTCGAGGATCGGGTCCTTGGTGATCAGGCCTTCGGTCATCAGATAGCGGGTGGCCAGGCGCAGGGCGACCCAGGCCCCGGTGATGGCCGCCGTGCGGGTGCCGCCGTCGGCCTGGACTACGTCGCAGTCGATGGAAATCTGGCGCTCGCCCAACGCCTTCATATCAACCACCGCCCTCATCGAGCGGCCGATCAGGCGCTGGATTTCCTGAGTGCGGCCCGACTGCTTGCCCTGAGCGGCCTCGCGGCGGCCACGGGTGTGGGTGGCGCGGGGCAACATGCCGTATTCGGCGGTGACCCATCCCTGGCCCTTGCCCCGCAGGAAGCCCGGCACCCCTTCGTCAACGCTGGCGGTCACCAGCACCTTGGTGTGGCCGAAGGTCACCAGACAGGAGCCCTCGGCATAGCGGTTGACCCCGGTTTCCAGGGTGACGGCGCGCAGGGAGTCAACGGAACGCTGAGAAGGACGCATACTGGGTGCTCCAAGCCCGCTTGCACGCGGGCGACCGGGGCTTATCCTAAATAGGGCCAGCCGCGTCCATCTCTTCCGCCGAGCAATTCGCCGCATCATGTCGTCCTTCCTGCCGCCGGGCGCGGCTCTCAACGCGGCGCGCGGCGCCAGCCTCGCCCAGTTGGACGAGCGGGCGCGGGATATTTTCCGCCGTCTGGTGGAGACCTATCTGGAGACGGGCGAGCCGGTCGGTTCGCGCACCATCTCACGCGGCGGGGTGGCCCTGTCGCCCGCTTCGATCCGCAACACCATGCAGGACCTGGCCCAGCTGGGCCTGCTGGGCGCGCCCCATTCCAGCGCCGGACGTCTGCCGACCCACGCCGGTCTGCGCCTGTTCGTCGACGGCCTGCTGGAAGTTGGCGACATCGGCGAAGAGGAGCGCCGCCATATCGAAAGCGGTCTGGCGGGACGCGGCCGCAATATGGAAGAGGCGCTGGACACCGCCTCCCAGCTGCTATCGGGGCTCGCCGGGGGCGCGGGCGTGGTGGTGGCGCCCGTGCGCGACGCCGGGGTCAAGCATGTGGAGTTCGTAGCGCTCGGCGCCGACCAAGCCCTGGCGGTGATGGTGTTCGACGACGGCCAAGTGGAGAACCGGCTGATGCTGCGCTCGGCGGGCATGACCCCGTCTGCCCTGCAGGAGGCGTCCAACTTCCTCAACGCCCGGCTGGCCGGGCGCACTCTGGCGGAGGCCAAGGCCGAAATGCGCGGAGAACTGGATCAGTCCCGCCGCGATCTCAACACCACCGCCGCCCGTCTGGTGGAGGACGGCCTGGCCGCCTGGGGCGGGGGCGAAGACGCCGACCGGGCCCTGATAGTGCGCGGCCGCGCCAACCTGCTGCATGACCGCGCGGCGCTGGAGGATCTGGAGAAGGTGCGGATGCTGTTCGACGATCTCGAACAGAAGGAGCAGCTAATCGGCCTTCTGGACGACGTGCGCGAAGCCGAGGGCGTGCGCATTTTTATCGGGGCGGAGACGCGGCTGTTTTCGCTTTCGGGTTCCGCTCTGATCGCGGCGCCCTATATGAACGGCCGACAGAAGGTGGTTGGGGCGATCGGCGTGATCGGACCGGCCCGTCTGAACTATGCCCGGGTTATTCCGTTGGTGGACTACACCGCGCGGGTGCTCGGGCGGCTGCTCGAAACTTAGAAGGTACGACATGACCGACGATCACACGCCGGCCGACGTGGACGGCGAAGACCTCAATGGCGGCGCTGGCGTGGACGCCGGGCTGGAAGCCATGCTGGATCAGCTGCAGGCCGAGAACGCGGCCCTGCGCGATCAGGTGCTGCGCGTGGCCGCCGACGCCGAGAATTCCAAGCGGCGCGCCGAGCGTGAAGCCAACGACGCGCGCGCCTACGCCATCCAGAAATTCGCCCGCGATCTGCTGGGCGTCGCCGACAACCTGTCGCGCGCTCTGCAGCACGCCCCGCGCGACGACGCGGATCAGGTCGTGAAGAACTTCCTGCTCGGCATCGAGATGACCGACAATGAGCTGAATCAGGCGTTCGAGCGCAACGGTCTGAAGAAGGTCGATCCAGCCCGGGGCGACAAGTTCGACCCGCACATGCATCAGGCGATGATGGAGCAGCCCGCCGAGGGGGTCGAACCCTGCGCGGTGGTTCAGGTGATGCAGGCCGGCTACGAGCTGATGGGCCGCATCGTGCGCCCCGCCCTGGTGATCGTGGCGGCCAAGGGCGCGGGCGCGGGCGGCTATGCGTCTTCCGGCGCGGGCGAAGCCGGCGGCGCTGTGGACACCAAGGCCTAGGGCAGCTTGCCCATCGCCTGATCGAACTTCTTCCAGGCGGCGGGCGAGCGCTTACGCTCCAGCGTGGCGACGGTGTCCAAGCGCGTGTCGACGCCTCCGTGGCCGAGGCAGGAATCCGGCACCCGGATATTGGACGCCTCGCTGCCAAACTGGCTTTGGCACCATTGCAGGCGGCGGCTCTCCAGTTTCATCGACTCCAGCACCGCGGTGTGGAAGCGCTCGCAGCTGGGCGCGGCCTTGTCGCCGGCGTTCAGTTCCTTCTCGCACAGGAACGAGGCCGTCCGGGCCTGGGTTTGGGCGCGCTTGATCAGAGGGTCGCCGCCATAGTCGGCCTGGGCGTGGGCCGCCGCGCCGATCGAGGCGGCCAGGGCCAGACCCAGGCAAATCCGCATCCGTGTCATGTCGCCGGCTCCCAGGGACTGTTCAAGGCGCACACATTGCCCCTTCGCCGCCCTGCGTCTAGCGTGTCCTTACCGGCAAAAGACCGGGAGGAAACACCATGAAGACGAAGCACGCCCTGTTCCTCAGCGGCATGATAGCCGCGCTTTTCGCCTCGACATCGGTATCAGCCGCCGACGCGCCCAAGCTCGTGCGCAGCGACCACACCCTGGTGGTTCAGTCGACCGCCCCCGGATACCTGGACAAATACGCCGAAATCTATGTGCGGGAGATCAAGACGTCCGCTGCGGACTCCGGCTCCAAGGGCGTGGTCCTGTTCGTCCACGGCGCCGGCACCCCGGCCGAGGTGGCGTTCGACTCCGCCTACAAGGACTACAGCTGGATGGCCTATCTGGCCCGCGCCGGCTTCGACGTCTTCTCCATGGACATGGAGGGTTACGGCCCTTCGACCCGTCCGCCGGCCATGAACGACCCCTGCAACCTGCCGCCGGAGTCGCAGAAGGTCGTGCGCGGCAACAAACCGGCCTGCGCCGCCACCTTCACCCAGCCGATCACCACCATGAGCTCGGACTGGAACGACATCGGCGCGGTGGTCAATTATCTGCAGGGCTCCAAGGGCGTGCAGACCGTGTCCATCGTCGGCTGGTCGCAGGGCGGGCCCCGCGCGGCGGGCTACACGGCCCAGAATCCGGACAAGGTCTCGCGTCTGGTGGTGCTGGCCCCGGCCTACAATAAGACCATGCCGACCGAGGCGCCGTCGACCCTGCCGGCGGATGATCGGCCCCTCACCTCCCAATCCCAGGCCGAGTTCAAGGCCAACTGGGACCGACAGGCCCCTTGCGCCGGCCAGTACGAGCCGCAGATGGTCGGCGCGGTGTGGGGCGAGCTGATCAAGTCCGATCCGGCCGGGGCCCGCTGGGGTCCGGGCGTTCGCCGCGCGCCGCGCGTGCCCAGCTGGGGCTTCAACACCCAGACCATGGCCACGATGAAGACGCCCTTCCTGATGATCTCGGGCGAGAACGACAAGCAGGTCGACCCCGCCCGGGTGCGCGACCTCTATGGCGACCTCGGCTCGACCGACAAGGTGTTCATCGACCTGGCCTGCTCCTCGCACAACGCCATGTGGGAAAAGAACCACCTGTTGCTGTTCAAGGCCTCGCTGGACTGGCTGACCACCGGCAAGGTCGAGGGCCAGTCGAGCGGCCAGATGAAGATGGGCTACTAGCGGGCTCTTCGCAGGGTCAGGTTCAGCCGGCCGCCGCCTGGGATCAGGGTGGACGAGCCGGCGAGCACCCGGTCGATGCCGTGGAAGGCCAGCCTCGCCGGGCCGGTCAGCAGGCAGACGTCGCCTGAACTGAGCCGGACCGAGCGGGTCGGCCCGCCTCGGGTCGTCCCGCCGATGCGGAAGACCGCGGTGTCGCCGAGGGAGACCGACAGCACCGGGGCGGAGAAGTCCGCCTCGTCCTTGTCCTGGTGCAGGCCCATCTTCGCCCCTTCGCGGTAAAGGTTGGCCAGACAGGCGTCCGGTTCGGGGGCCTCCGGTGCGTAACGGCGCCAGAGGGCCAGCAGCATCGGCGGCATCGGAGGCCAAGGCTTTCCGGTTTGCGGGTGGCGGGCCTCGTAGCGGTAGCCCTTCAGGTCGCTGACCCAGCTCAGCGGCCCCAGCCCGGTCATGCGCACCGACATCGCCTTGCCGCCGGGAACCACCGGCTGCCAGAAGGGCGCATCCTCGGCGGCGACGAACACCTCAGCGGCGAGGGCCTCCTGCTCGGGGCGGCTGAGCGCGCCGGGATGGAATATGAATCCCTCGACCATGCGGCCTATGTCAGGCCCGCGCCGGGGCGATGCAAGCCAAAGGGCTCTGGCCAAAGGGCGCTTGGGGCGCTACGGGGCTTGCACGGACGGGGTTGCATCCCATATGCGCCCCTGTACCGAACGCATTTCCACTACGGTTCGTTACGGAGTTCCGGGGCGCCTCAGACCCCGCCTTTTCGGAGACCCGATCGAACCGGGGACGGCCCATAGGCGCTTGATCCAAGGCCTTCCACACCGTCCGCCTGTCTAGGAGCGAACTGATCTCATGAGCAAAATTATCGGCATCGACCTCGGCACGACCAATTCGTGCGTCGCGATCATGGACGGCAAGGCGCCGAAGGTGATCGAGAACGCCGAGGGCGCGCGCACCACCCCGTCGGTGGTGGCCATTCTCGACGACGGCGAACGCCTCGTCGGCCAACCCGCCAAACGCCAGGCGGTGACCAATCCCGGCAACACCTTCTTCGCCATCAAGCGCTTGATCGGCCGCAGCTTCGACGACCCCGTCGTGGCCAAGGACAAGTCGATGGTGCCCTACGAGATCGTCAAGGGCCCGACCGGCGACGCCTGGGTGCGCGCCAACGGCAAGGA